>NZ_SPVG01000199.1 GCF_004614165.1 Duganella callida
GACGACGACAAAAAATTCCAGCGCTTCGGCGGCAGCGACGAATGGCGGCTGGCGCGGCGGCGGCGGCATGGGTGTCGGCGCCGGCGGCGCCAGCATCAACCTGCCGGGCGGCGGCGGTTGAGTTTCCGGGCTTGTGTATCGTAAAGTAAAAAGCTGGCGCCAGGCGATTCCATCGGCCGCGCGGACGGTAGAATCCCTGGGCAAATAAAGCTTGACGACGATAAGGATTAGCTGTGAAACCACTTCTGTTGACTGCACTGACCCTGAGCCTGATGACCGCCTTTACCGCGCACGCCACCGAACCTGCCACCACGTCGGGCATCGAGACCCCGAACATGGACACCAGCGTGCGCCCGCAGGACGACTTCTTCAATTACATGAATGGCAGCTGGCTGAAGACCACCGCGATCCCGGGCGAAAAATCGAGCTGGGGCACCTTCGCCAAACTGCGCGACGACGTGCTGCCGCAACTGCGCGGCATCATTGAAAAGGCCGAGGCCGACAAGAGCAAGAAACAGGGCAGCGAGGCGCAGAAGATTGCCGATCTGTACGCCAGCTTCATGGATGAGCACAAGCTGGAGCAGCAGGGCGTGCGTCCGCTGGCCGGCGAGATGAACCGCATCCGCGCGCTGAAGGACAAGAAAGGCTTGCCGATGCTGGTCGCGCACCTGACCGAGATCGGCGTGACCACGCCATACGCCCTCAGCGTGCGCCAGGATGCGCGCGCATCGACGCGCTATGCGGTGTACATCTCGCAAAGCGGCTTGGGCCTGCCGGACCGCGATTACTACCTGAAGAAAGACGACGCCAAGCTGGCCGCCGCGCTGGCCAAGTACGAGCTGCACGTGGCCAAAATCCTGCAGCTGGCCGGCGACAAGGATGCCGCCGCCAATGCCAAAAAAATCGTCGCGCTGGAAACCGAGCTGGCCGAAGCGCAATGGACCAAGGTGCAGAACCGCGATCCGGTCAAGCGCTACAACAAGATGCCGATCAAGCAGCTGGCCGAACTGGCGCCCGGCTTCGACTGGGGCCACGCGCTGGCGGCCAGCGGCGTCGCCAACAAGGTCGATTACGTGATCGTCAACCAGCCGAGCTACCTGAGCGGCTTCAACGCCGTGCTGGACAAGGCCGACCTGGCGACCTGGAAAGCGTATTTCACCTGGCAGCTGCTGCGTGAAGCCTCGCCGTTCCTGTCGAAAGATTTCGCCGACGCCCATTTCGATTTCTACAGTACCGTGCTGACCGGCGTGGCCGTCAAGCCGCCGCGCTGGAAGCAGGCGGTGGCGCTCGAGGAAACCAGCCTGGGCGAAGCGCTGGGCAAGCTGTACGTGGCGGAATATTTCCCGCCCGAGCGCAAGGCGCGCATGGATGAGCTGGTCAAGAACCTGCTGGCCGCCTACAAGACCAGCATCGATAATCTGGATTGGATGAGCCCGGCCACCAAGCTGGAAGCGCAGGCCAAGCTGGCCAAGTTCACACCCAAGATCGGCTACCCGAACAAGTGGCGCGATTACTCCTCGCTGACCATCGTCAAGGGCGACCTGGTGGGCAACGTGCTGCGCGCGTCGAGCTACAAGCATCAGCGCATGATCAACAAGCTGGGCAAGCCGGTCGACCGCGAGGAATGGGGCATGACGCCGCAGACCATCAATGCATATTACAACTCGACCATGAACGAGATCGTGTTCCCGGCGGCGATCCTGCAGCCGCCGTTCTTCGACGCCAAGGCCGACGACGCGGTCAACTACGGCGCCATCGGCGCGGTGATCGGCCACGAGATCAGCCACGGCTTCGATGACGGCGGCAGCCAGTCGGATGGCGATGGCAACCTGCGCGACTGGTGGACCAAGGAAGACCGCGCCAACTTCAAGGCCAAGACCGACGCGCTGGTCAAGCAGTACAACGGCTACAGCCCGCTGCCGGGTTACTACGTCAACGGCGCGCTGACCCTGGGCGAGAACATTGCCGACAACAGCGGCGCGGCGATTGCCTACAAGGCTTACCAGCTGTCGCTGGGCGGCAAGCCGGCGCCGGTGATCGACGGCTTCACCGGCGACCAGCGCTTCTTCATGGGCTGGGGCCAGATCTGGCGCAGCAAGACCCGCGATGAACAGCAGATCCTGCTGATCAAGACCGACCCGCACTCGCCGGGCCAGTTCCGCACCAATGGCACGCTGGTCAACCAGCCGGGCTTCTACGACGCGTTCGGCGTCAAGCCGGGCGACAAGCTGTATGTTGCGCCGGAACAGCGCGTGAACATCTGGTAAGCGTTTTCATGCCACACAAAAAGCCACCTCGTGTGGCTTTTTTGTTATTGTTTCGGAACTGATACGGAGCGACCATGAACAAACATTTGCTGAGCGCACTGACCTTGGCCCTGCTGGCGGCCGCCGGCGTGCAGGCGCAGGACAAGCCGTCCGGGCTGGACCTGGCCAACCTGGACAAGTCCGTGCGGCCGCAGGACGATTTCTTCCGCAACCTGAACGGCCGTTGGCTCGATCAGACCGAAATCCCGGCCGACCAGTCGAGCTGGGGCTCGTTCGAAAAACTCGACGACGACACCAAGCCCCAGCTGCGCGCCATCATCGAAGCGGCGGCGGCCGATCCCAACAAGCAGCCGGGCAGCGATGCCCAGCGCATCGGCGATTTCTACGCCAGCTACATGGATGAGGCCACACTGGAGCGGCTGCGCCTGACGCCGCTGCAGGCCGACTTCGAGCGCGTGGCCGCGCTGAGCGACAAGGCGCAGATCCCGGCGCTGATCGCGTACTTCAACCGGGTCGGCTACACCGCGCCGTACAACTTCGGCATCCACCAGGACAACAAGGATTCGACACGCTACGTGGCCGATCTCGTGCAGGATGGCCTGAGTCTGCCCGATCCCGATTACTACCTGAAGAAGTCGGACAAGAAGATGGCCGACGCGCTGGCCAGATACGAAAAGCACGTCGCGAACATGCTGGGCATGGCCGGCAACGCCCATGCCGCGGCCGATGCGAAAGCCATCGTTGCGCTGGAAACCGAACTGGCCAGAATCCAGTGGACCAAGGTGCAGATGCGCGATCCGGTCAAGGCGTACAACAAGATTCCGCTGAACCAGCTGAGCAAGCTGGCGCCCGGCTACGACTGGCACACCTGGCTGCGCGACACCGGCATCGCTGGCAAGACCGACTACGTGATCGTCAGCCAGCCCAGCTTCATCACCGGCATGAACAAGCTGATCGCCAAGACGCCGTTGGCCACGTGGCAGACCTATTTCCAGTGGCAGGTGCTGCATGCCAACGCGCCCTATCTCTCGCGCGACTTCGCGCTGGAGAACTTCGATTTCTATGGCCGCGTGTTAAGCGGCGTGGCCCAACAGGAACCGCGCTGGAAACGCGCCGTCAACGCCACCGACAACGGCCTCGGCGAAGTGCTGGGCAAGCTGTACGTGGAACAGCACTTCCCGCCCGAGCGCAAGGCGCACATGGAGCAGCTGGTGAAGAATCTGCTGGCAGCCTACCGCCAGAGCATCGACACGCTGGACTGGATGGGCGCCGACACCAAGAAGGAAGCGCAGGCCAAGCTGGCCAAGTTCACCACCAAGATCGGCTATCCGAACAAATGGCGCGATTACTCGCAACTGGTGGTGGCGAAGGATGATCTGGTCGGCAACGTGCGCCGCTCGCACCAGTTCGACTACGAGAAGGAAGTCAACAAACTCGGCAAGCCGATCGACCGCGACGAATGGGGCATGACGCCGCAAACCATCAACGCCTATTACAATCCCGAGCTCAACGAGATCGTGTTCCCGGCGGCGATTTTGCAGCCGCCGTTCTTCAACGCCGAGGCCGACGACGCGGTCAACTACGGCGCCATCGGCGCGGTGATCGGCCACGAGATCAGCCACGGCTTCGACGACCAGGGCGCGCAATACGATGGCGACGGCAACCTGCGCGACTGGTGGACCAAGGCCGATCACAAGAACTTCGCCGCCAAGACCAGGATGCTGGTCAGGCAGTACAACAGCTTCAGCCCGATCAAGGGCTATCACGTCAACGGCGAGCTGACGCTGGGCGAAAACATCGCCGACAACAGCGGCGCCGCGATTGCCTACAAGGCCTACCTGATTTCGCTGGGCGGCAAGCCGGCGCCGGTGATCGACGGCCTGACGGGACAGCAGCGCTTCTACATGGGCTTCGGCCAGGTCTGGCGGGCCAAGATCCGCGACGCCCAGCAGATCATTTATCTGAAAGTGGATCCGCATGCGCCGGACAAGTTCCGCGCCAACGGCACCGTGCGCAACCAGCCTGGCTATTACGAAGCCTTCGGCGTCAAGCCGGGTGACCAGATGTATCTGGCGCCGAAAGACCGCGTCATCATGTGGTGATGTGATATAAAGCAGGGCGCCCGTTTGAGCAATGGGCTTTCTTTTAAAACAGAAGGAAAAACTCGTGAAACGTCATCTCGTAAGTGCATTGATGCTGAGCCTGATCGCAGGCCTGGCCGGCGCTGCGGACACCGCCAAAAGCGCTGCTCCAGCCAGCTCCAAGGTAGCAAGCAAAAAGCCGGTGTCCGGCGTCGCCACCGAATACATCGATTCCACCGTGCGCGCGCAGGACGACCTGTTCACCCACATGAACGGCAAGTGGCTGGCGTCGACCGAGATCCCGGCCGACAAGTCGAGCTGGGGCGCTTTCGCCAAGCTGCGCGATGACATTCAGCCGCAGCTGCGCGCGATCATCGAAGGCGCGGCCGCCAACAAGGCCGGCGGTCCCGAGGCGCAGCGCATCGGCGACTTTTACGCCAGTTTCATGGACGAAGCCAAACTGGAACAACTGGGCCTGACGCCGCTGAACGCCGAACTGGCCAAGGTCGCGGCCATCAGCGACAAGAAGCAACTGCCGCAACTGATCGCCCACTTCAACCAGATCGGCGTCACCGCGCCGTATGGCTACGTGATCCACCAGGACAACAAGGATTCCACCAAATATGTGGCCGACCTGCAACAGGACGGCCTGGGCATGCCGGACCGCGACTACTACCTGAAAGCCGATGACGCCAAGCTGGCCGACATTCTGGCCAAGTACGAACTGCACGTCGGCAAAATGCTGACCATGGCCGGCGACGCGCACGGCGCCGTCACCGCCCACGCCATCGTCGAATTCGAAAAAGAGCTGGCCAAGCTGCAGTGGACCAAGGTCGAATTGCGCGATCCGGTCAAGGGCTACAACAAGGTCGACATCGCCAAGCTGGGCGAGGTGGCGCCGGGCTACGACTGGAATGCCTACCTGACCGACGCCGGCGTGCAGGGCAAGGCCAGCTACGTGATCGTCGGCCAGCCGACCTACCTGAAAGGCTTGACCGCGCTGCTGGACAAGACCCCGCTGGACACGCTGAAAGCCTACTTCCAGTGGCACCTGATCAGCTCGTTCGCACCTTACCTGAGCAAAGCCTACGTCGATGAAAACTTCGCCTTCTACAGCGCGGTGCTGAGCGGTGTGAGCGAACAGCGTCCACGCTGGAAGCGCGGCGTCTCCGTGACCGAAGGCGCACTGGGCGAAGCGGTGGGCAAGCTGTACGTGCAGGAACAGTTCCCGGCCGAGCGCAAGAAGCGCATGGAAGACCTGGTCAAGAACCTGCTGGCCGCCTACAAATCCAGCATCGACAAGCTGGACTGGATGGGTCCGGAAACCAAGAAACAGGCGCAAGCCAAGCTGGCCAAGTTCACCACCAAGATCGGCTACCCGAACAAATGGCGCGACTACACGGCGCTGCAGATCAGCAAGGACGATCTGGTCGGCAACGTGCTGCGCTCGCGCCAGTTCGACTACAACAAGGAGCTGAACAAGCTGGGCAAGCCGATCGACCGCGACGAATGGGGCATGACGCCGCAGACCGTCAACGCCTATTACAACCCGGAGATGAACGAGATCGTGTTCCCGGCCGCCATCCTGCAGCCGCCGTTCTTCAATGCCGATGCGGATGACGCCGTGAACTACGGCGCCATCGGCGGCGTGATCGGCCACGAGATCAGCCACGGCTTCGACGACCAGGGTGCCCAGTACGACGGCGACGGCAACCTGCGCGACTGGTGGACCGCCGACGACCACAAGAACTTCGCCGCCAAGACCAAGATGCTGGTCGAGCAGTACAACCAGTTCAGCCCGCTGCCCGGCTACCACGTCAACGGCGAACTGACGCTGGGTGAAAACATCGCCGACAACAGCGGCGTGGCGATCGCCTACAAGGCGTACAAGCTGTCCCTGCACGGCAAGCAGGCGCCGGTGATCGACGGCCTGACGGGCGACCAGCGCTTCTACATGGGTTTCGCCCAGGTATGGCGCGTGAAGATGCGGGAAGCGGCACAGATCCAGCAGATCAAGACCGACCCGCACTCGCCGGGCCAGTTCCGCGCCAACGGCACCATGCGCAACCAGCCGGGATTCTACGACGCCTTCGGCATCAAGCCGGGCGACAAGATGTACCTGCCGCCCGCCGAGCGCGTGCTGATGTGGTAATGAAGTGAAAAAGGCCGCAGCAATGCGGCCTTTTTCATATGCGCTCAATTTCTTGGTGCAGGAGACGACTCAATTGGGGCAGACCTTGCCGTTCGTAGAGCGACAACAGCTGATCCGCGGTTTTCGGCGGACGTCTCAGGCGTAAGCGCAATGCACGCACCGTTTGGAACACCCTGGCTGGATTTTTTTCGTACAGGGAAGTACAAAAGTCATCTGGCGGTAAAGCTTTAATGCTTCCCAGATCAAAGTCGCGTACGTTAGAAGTGACAATCGCGTCTGCCTGACAGGCGATAGCTGCCGCTAGCACGTGCCTGTCGTTCGCGTCGGAGAGTTTAAGGTCTTCAATGAGATGTTCATAATTTTCGACCAGACATCCTGGTACCGCTTCTATCATTAACTGCGCCGTGCGGATCAGCGACTGTCTATGTAAATCCGGCCGTTGCATGAGCAGACTATGAATTCATTCTTCCTGAATGGTACGCGTCCAATGTGCCTGATACAGGCCTGTAGAAGCCAAACTGAGCAGGAGGTCACGCAACGCGGCTGGATACAGTACGCAAGCATCCAGCACCACAATGTCGCGATAGACTACCATTAATATCCCATGTCGAGCTCCTGAGCCTGGTCTGCCAGTTCCTGAAGTGCCTGTTCGGAGACTTTGCGTTGCTCTTCCTTATAAGCCTCCAGCTTATCCAGGCTGATACGCCCTGCATCCAACTGGCGCAGGAGATAAGCGGTCGATACATTCAGTAACTGAGCAGCCTGCTCTATCCTGTCAGGATCATTGATAAATGTGTCCAGCATAATGATTCTCCGCAAACGGAAAGGGCTCCCATATTTCAGAGTAAACTAACGGCTTCCAATTTCAAGAAGCTACCCATCATGCGTTTGCGCTATGTCGCATCTTTTACGTTGCCGCTGCTTTTAGGCGCCTGCGGCGATTCTTATACGCCGGTCGATGTGTACATGGCCAAAACGCCGGAATGTGCCAGCTGGCAGGAGGCGTCGCGCTTTGCGCTGCCGCGCGGTATCAGCGTCTCCACCACCGCGCCGGTGACCTTGCCGGACGGCGGCGCCGAGTTCACTTTCGTGTATCTGATTCCGCGCGGCGAGCGGGCGATTTTCCTCAGCCGCGAGTACAACATCACGCAGCCCAAGGGCGCGGTGATCACCAGGGCGGAGCTGGTCACGTTTTATCAGCGCGCCACCAATGCGCCGGCCGAGATCGTCGAGCCGATTCCCAAGGTGCCGGACATGCTGATCGCCGGCGCCACCGGCGAGGAAACCATCTGGCGCGTGCGCCTGCGCGTGAAGGAGAAGCTGCCCGAACGTTTCGACCTGGTGCCGCCCGCGTTCGAAATCGCGCTGAACAAATATCCGATGCGGACCTTCACCTACCGTTACTTCGCCGACCGCAAGGCGTACGGTCTGTGCAGCTAACAAAAAACCGGCCGCGCAGGCCGGTTTTGTCGTGAAGGCGCGAACCGGCTTATTTGGCCGGGACCGGTTCCGATGCGGCCGGGGCAGATGCAGCGGCGGCGGCGGCCGGTGCGGCGGGCGCTGCCGGTTCCTTGAACTTGGCACCGCCGGCGTTGGCCATGTGGACCACGGCGCGCGCCACTTCCACGTCGTCCAGGTCCGGATTGCCGCCCTTGGCCGGCATTGCGCGGATACCTTCGATGGCGTGCTTGACCAGCGTGTCGTAGCCCTGCGCGATGCGCGCGCCCCAGGCGCCGGCATCGCCGAACTTCGGTGCGCCGGCGGCGCCGGTACCGTGGCAGGCGGCGCAGGTCGAGGTGTAGATGGCCTCGCCCGATTGCAGCACTTTCGGCGCGTTGGAATCTTTCAGGGTGTAGCCGGCGTCGGCCACGGGGGCGATGCGGGCCGCGACTTCTTCCGGCGCCTGGCTGTTGGAGCCGGCGCCCGTCAGCTTGTTGGTCGTGACGAATTGGACTAGCAGGATGATGCCGAAGATGACGACTACAAAGAAGCCGATAACAGCTATGACAAGTTGCTTTGGCGTTCTGATGGCGGATTCGTGTTCGTTATGTGTATCGCTCATGATTTCCTTAACAGACTAATTTCAAGCCGGGGGTGGCGCGAATTGTTGATCAGCAGCTGCCTTGTAAAACCTTCACCAAACAAATGATTATAGACACAAGAATGCTGCGAAGGAAACGCGAACATGCGTAAAAAGACAATACCCCATGGACGACTTGCAATAAACACGGTATCCTACGGCACGCCTTCGCGTATCCCTCTCACGCGGCTGTAGCTCAGTGGATAGAGTATTGGCCTCCGAAGCCAAGGGTCACTGGTTCGATCCCAGTCAGCCGCACCAGCAAACATGCACTTTGCCAGGGTGTTTTCCCTGTGTGAAGACGGTTTGGTCAAGTTTTGGGAAAATATTTGGGAAAATATTTTTGGGAAAAATAACCACAAATATCTCCTAATTTCGCGTCAGATCAAGCTTGCGCCACCCTATACGGTAACTCCTTACTCATGGAGTTACTCATGTCAAAAAAGCAAAAACGTCGTTCTGAGCAGTATATCCACGTCGAAGAGCGCAGCGGCTCCTTCCGCTTCAAAATCACCGTCGGCGAGCACAAGGATAGCGGAACGTTCTCCACCGAAGCCGAGGGGATGCGTTGGGCCCGGCAGCGACGGCAGAGCTTCTTGGATATACGAGACAACATCGGTTTGCCTGTTTCAGCTGTTCGCTATCCAGCATCGATTCCATTGCCAGTGCCCACTTACGGAATCCCGTATGCGTCCAGCGCGGCGACGCCAATCAAGATGGAGGATGTGTTCGACTCTTACGAGAAGTACGACCTCCCTAAACTTAGCGGTAAGAGTTCAGAAAAGTCTCGCCTGATGAATCTCCGCCAATGGTTTGGTGAGCTCTATCTGGATCGGCTCGACCAAGGTTTCATTGACCGCTGGATGGATGATCGCCTGGCCGGAAAGTTGGGTTCAGGTCGGGACCCCCGGCGTGCCGAAACTATGTCGGGAGTGGGCGGTTCGAAACCGCTGACCAAACAACAGAGGTACACTCGCAAGCTTGCTGGCAAAGAGGTGCCTGCGCTCGCTGTTCATCCAGTCAGCACGCAATCCGTTCGACATGAACTTAGCTTACTACGCCGCTCCGTGACAAAGTATCTTGAACGTGATGACCGGTTTCCGATCTATGGGGCGTGGTGGCAGGCGCATTATCTTATGCGGATGCAGCTGCCTGCTCAAGCGGAGCCGCGGACCCGCCGAGTCTCCGACGCTGAGTTGGTGGCGATTTTTGACAGCATTTCAGATATCCCCTTGAAGGCGAGCATCCTTATGGGAATTTTGACATCGCTACGGCGGGGCGAAGTAGTCTCTCTGAATTGGCAAGATGTCGACTGGGTCAGAAAGGTGGCGTACCGGGTAAAGTAGAGGCCCCCATGGCCCGTTGCTGGAAAGGTATGGGTTGACAAAAATACTGTATCTTCATACAGTATTCATTGTCTGCAGTTTGAGTCAACTCGACTGGCGGAATCCTCCAGTCCGCGATAGAATGCATTTCCATGAATGCAACCGACCCTTCCAATTACCAAGTTCCGGCCCACTTTTCGGGGCACGAGACGTTTCCGTTGCGCCAAATGTGGCTTAAAAAGGCCATTGATCAAGCGATTGAAGGAAATGTAGTCCTGAAATCTACCTTTACTGAGGATAAGGCCATCGCTGCGTTTGGCGTCGGTAAAAATATGGTCGCTTCAATCCGACATTGGGCGCTCGCTTGTGGCGTGATGTGCGATGACGGTGACGCTTTTAAAGTCAAAGACCTCGCAATGGAAATCTTGCAGGACGGTGGACTTGACCCTTACGCGGAGAGCGCATCATCCGCTTGGCTTGCACATTGGCAGCTCGCAGGTCGCTGTATTCGCTCTACCACTTGGCATTGGTTATTCAACCATGTTACGGCTCCTACATTCACTAGACAAGAACTTGAAGAACCATTGGCCCGCTATGCACGCGCCCTTGATCCGAAACATCGACTTTCGACGTCAACGATTTCAAGGGATTTGGAGACCTGCCTCCGTAGCTATGCACCAAGAGCCGCAGGTGGGTCCCCTGAAGACTTCGCGGAGCCGTTGCTTGGCGAATTAGGTCTTTTGCAAGAGGTGCATAAAGGTCAGTACGCCTTCCGACGTGGCCCCAAAGCTTCCCTCCATGACGGCGTATTTGCATTCGCGCTTGTGGATTATTGGGATCGAGTCGCTGCCGGCATTAGTACCTTGGCGTTTGAATCCATCGCATACGGTGAGGGCTCGCCAGGAAGAGTATTCAAACTCGACGAGGAGTCGATTGCACAACGGTTAATTGGACTCGCGGAATTTACCGGCGGCAAGCTCGCTTGGACTGATTCTGCAGGACTTAGACAAATGCATCGAAAGGTCTTGTCCAAAGAAGACCGTAAAGAATTAATCAGGCGCGCATATGGCTGAAAAAAAAGAAGAAACACTGTCAGATATTGTTGAGATTTCTCGCCAATATCAACGTTCGATCCGTGTGGATGCCGACATTGGGCGTAGTGATGCTCTGAGCGGTTATATTTGCCATGCCACGGCCTCTGCGGTGGTCGACGGTATGTGCGTGCAGCTTGCGAGCACTAACCAACGTAGTTTCACCTGGACGGGACCGTTCGGCGGTGGGAAGTCGTCTCTTGCAGTAACACTAGCTAGCGCTTTACATCCGAATAAAGCATTGAGAGCTCAGGCGCGGGACGCATTGCATATTTCGTCCAAGCCCGCTTTTGATAAGGCGTTCCCCGTCCAAAAAGGGTGGATGATTGTTCCTGTTGTAGGTAGACGCGGCAGTGTCGTCACAGAATTAGCTGCCTGTATTCGCAAGGTCCAAGGAAAGAATCTCGACGGTCGTAGCAAGCCTAACGCGCAAGCGGTTATCGCGGACCTGGTTCTGGAAGCAAAGAACCGCCCAAACGATGGCGTCTTGGTCATCATCGATGAGATGGGAAAGTTTTTGGAAGCATCCGCTCTCGGTTCGGGGGATGACGTCTATTTCTTCCAAGAGCTGGCTGAGGCAGCGGCTCGCTCTGACGGCCGTTTGGTTGTCGTGGGAGTCCTGCACCAATCGTTCGCCCAATATTCATCCAAGCTCGGCATAGATTCGCGGGATGATTGGACTAAGGTTCAAGGCCGCTACGTGGACCTGCCTTTCGTTGCGGCAAGCGATGAAGTCGTCGAACTCATTGGTCGTGCGATTGAGGCGAAACGCCGTCCCGACTGGATGGGCGAAGTGTCGAGCACTGTCGCCGAAGCTATTCGTTCGCGTAGACCAGCAGTTGGGAGTGACTTTGCAAATGCTCTTGTCTCTTGCTGGCCGTTGCACCCTGCGATGGCTGCACTCCTCGGACCAATTTCCAAGAGGCAGTTCGGCCAGAACGAACGTAGTACATTTGGTTTTTTATCTTCCGTTGAGCCGCATGGCTTCCGTTCGTATCTCCAAGCGACGCCGTTAAATCAGGCGACGTGGTACCGTCCAAGTGACTACTGGGACTATCTTCGAGCCAATCTGGAACCAGCGATTTTGGCATCGTCCGACGGTCATCGATGGTCTCAGGCTGTTGAGGCGGTTGAGCGAGCGGAAGTGAAAACCGGTGATCCGTTTTTAGTTTCCTTAATCAAGAATATCGCAGTAATCGACCTCTTCCGAAATGGGTCAGGACTTGTCGCGGACTCTACCGTCCTTTCAGCATTGTTTTATAAGACACCGCAAAAGGACCTTGATTCTGCGCTCAAGAAATTGGCGGAACTTAAGGTCGTTCTCTACAAGAACTATACCGGCGCCTGGTCCGTGTTTGAAGGGAGCGATTTCGACATTGACGCGGCCATCGTGCAGACTTTGGCATCGTCACCGGGGCTTGATTACGGCCGCCTATCGCAGTTGATGGGGTTGCATCCCGTGGTTGCAAAGAGACACTATCATGAGTCTGGCTCGATGCGATGGATGGAGCTCTCGCTCTGCAGCATTGAGCAAGCAGAAAAAATTGCTTCCAACTATGAACCGCGGAAGGGGGAGTTTGGTTTATTCCTGCTGGCTCTTCCGGAAAGAGGTATGGCACTCCGGGAGGCGCGCAAACGTGCGCAGGCGTGTTCCCATTTGCGCCCTTGGCCGGTGCTAGTTGGCATACCAACCAATCATTCTCGAATTGCTGAGCTGTCAGGTGAGTTGGTGGCCTTGGAACAAGTCAAAGATCGTCACGAACTGTCTGGTGACCCAGTCGCGCGGCGTGAGGTATACGCTCGGCTAGCGGCCACTCGTGCAGATTTGGAAGACCAGCTGCAAGCGGCCGTATCGCTCGCCAAGTGGCACGATGGCAGCGATGAAATCGTTGAGCCTGGAACAAAACTATCGCCAGTTACCTCCAATCTCGCCGACGAGCTATATCAACGTTCGCCTTCCGTCTGGAGCGAGCTTGTTAATCGCGATAGTATCTCTAGCAATAGCGTCAAGGCGCGGCGCGATTTGTTGCATGCGATGGTAAATGCAGAAGCGCACGAGAACCTTGCTATTGAAGGTTTTCCGGCTGAGCGCGGCCTATATGAGACCCTTCTCAAGAGCACCGAACTTCATCGTCCAGATGCAAACGGCATTTGGCGTTTCCTGCCGCCGGAGGATGGCTATGCTACCGGTTTCGCAGCGCTCTGGCAGGCTACACGCGAGTTGTTCTCTGATGTTAATGCGCGTGTTGGCGCGGATTCGATTTATAAGCTTTGGGCTGCTGCACCGTATGGAGTGAAGCTCGGCATTCATCCAGTTATCCTAACGGCGTTCCTGTTAGCTCATAAAGCGAACATTGCTGTGTATAAGGATGGCTTCTTTGTTCCAAGGCTTACTGACGCGGACATCGACGAGTGCTTGCAGGACCCGCGTCGATTCTCTCTGCGTTGGGTCGCAATCGACGACGATAAGAATCGTATTCTTGCAGGCATCGCAATGCTCTTGGAGGAAATCGGTGAAAGTGCCGGCGCAGCTGACCCACTTGAGGCTGCCAGAGGTCTAGTGGCAATGGTCTTCAATCTGCCGGAATGGTCCAGAAGAACGCAGCGACTTAGCGAGATTGCTAAATCAATGCGTGACATGCTGCTCAAAGCGAATGATCCACATAAGGTTCTGTTCGTTGACCTGGCGTCGTTACTGGACGCCGCCGATGGGGATGCCTATGTGGCGGCATTGCGCGAACCGCTTCGAGAGCTTTCAGGCGCGTATGGAAAAATGCTCTGCCAGGTTGAAGCAAAGATGCTCAAAGCGCTTGATGCACACCCGGACGACTTGGAGTCGCTGCGCGAGCGGGCAAGAGCCGTGGCGGGGGTATCTGGCGAATTGCGCCTAGATGCATTTGCGACACGCTTGGCGAACTTCGATGGAAGGCAGCAATCGCTCGAGGGGATTTTAAGCCTTGCGGCAGAAAAACCACCTCGCGAGTGGGTGGATCGGCATATTGATGCGGCCATTTTGGAGTTGGCGAAATTCGCTCGCCGCTTCCGAGAAGCGGAAGCTTTCGTGGCTGTGCAAGGCAGGGCCGCGCACAGCGAAGCGATTGCAGTGATAATAGGTGCCGGAGCGGAAACTAGAACGATTTCGCGCTCGTTCGCTATCGCGGATCACCATCGTCACATGATTGAGGCGAAAGCCGCTGAAGTTACATCGATGCTTGAAGGTCAAGGGCTCGGAACAGAAGTGCTACTGGCAATCCTAGCAAAAGCCGGTATGAAGCTTGCGTTGATCGATGAGGAGAGTTCCAATGGCTGAACGACACGTTTTAGGTCTGTCAGGTGGTAAGGATAGTGCAGCTCTTGCCGTCTGGATGAGGGACCACCATCCAGAGCTCGACATCGAATACTTTTTCACTGATACCGGCGAGGAATTGCCCGAGGTCTATGAGTTTCTAGGGCGCTTAGAAGGGTACATTGGAAAGCCGATTGCCAGATTGAATCCACGTCGAGATTTTAAATTCTGGCTGCGTGAATACAACCATTTCCTTCCAAGTGCTCAAACCCGATGGTGTACTCGCAAACTCAAGCTAGCCCCATTCGAACAATGGGTTCGCCCCATGCTTGCTGCTGGTGATACGGTAACCTCGTACGTCGCTATTCGAGCTGATGAAGACTACCGAGAAGGTTATTCGGCAAAAGCTGAGAACCTCTTTGTTAAATTGCCGTTTCGCGAAGCGGGGGTGGATAAAGCCGCTGTGGTTGATATCCTCGAGTCCTCTGGTGTTGGTTATCCAAAGTATTACGAGTGGAGGTCACGCAGTGGATGCACGTTCTGCTTCTTCCAACAAAAGATTGAATGGGTACGATTGAGAGAGCGACACCCAGAGGCATTTGAAGCAGCTAAGGACTTGGAGAAGGATGCGCTTGAGCATGGATCTCCATTTACTTGGTCACAGGGTGAATCACTGGTCGAGATGGAGCGTCCAGAGCGTGTAGCTGAGATCGAGGCCGAATACGAAATCCGACGTGTTCGCCTACGCAAGAGTATTCCAATTAATCCTTTGCGACCCGCGAAAGCTTGCCCAGAAGACGTCGATGATGTCTACGGCGATGACGAGGGCAATGGTGCATGCGCCATTTGCCACAAGTAGTTTGAGATCCTAGTTATCAGCTCTTCGTTTGGTTCTGGCCAAGTCAAACTGTTCGGATCGAATGATACTTTGGAGTTAAATACTTTACTCGTATTCGCTAAAACACCGCGCAAGCAGCGAACCGGCTTGCGTGAAGTGTTGAGGTTGGGCCGTCACCTTGGCCCTTTCGTTAGTCTCATAGGCGGAATGGTTTACCTGTGGTGTTCGAGACTCCGGTTGCCGCTATTAATTGCTCTGTGTTCAGGTCGGCCCGCGCTCGACAACGACTCATATATGCTACAAGCCAATCGAACAAGCGAAATATACGCCACGCATGTTCTGCCTGAATGTGGCACAACCCAGCAAGGTGACCGATTTCTTCATTTGTGGCCATGTTTGGGATATCCATAGCAGATAAACTTCCAGCGAGTGCAGTCATAACATCAAGATGCATAATAGCTAGCTGTTCACTCGGGTCCTTTCTCTGACCACCCCTGACTTGAACTGCTAGAGGTACGACCAAACCTTGGCACATGTCGTCGGCGAAACCTTGTAACAATTCCCTATGTGATGTGAAGCTGACCAAGGCGACCATACCGAACAGCTTACGAATAACCCCAATACACTCCTGGGGTTTAAGCGCTGAGCTCAACTGATATTGAGAAGCGCAATCGTGAAAAACATCGGAGAGCCCGGCCAGCACGAGTTCCTCCGAGAGATCGCTGTGAATGCACGGGCCAGGATTGTAGTCAATTAGGACATATCCCATTTCGCTAAGGCTGTTACTCAGATGGATTGCTGATCCCACATCAAAAAAGCAGTTCGCGGCATCAACGTATGAACGGTATGCCTTCTCAAGTTGGTTTAGATGGGCGTAGCAATTTCCCATCTGATGAAGCACTGTGCCGATGTTTACTCTATCGTTGATCTCACGCATGAGGGACAACGAATCTGAGTAAATTTCGAGTGCTTGCAACTGACGTTCCGAATGCTCAAGAATCCTCGCGCGCTCCATGAGCGCAAGTGCGAACATTCTTGGATTGACGGCGTACTCGCTCCCCCCTTTCTTGCCAGACGTCGCAACCACTGGCTGTGCGTACTGCTCACCGGCCTCTACAAAGTGAGCTTCAGCATCGTTGAAACGCCCTTCATTGCGTGCCAGGCTACCTCGAGCGAATGCGATGTTCCCCAGCATTTCTGGATCCGTATGATCGATTTCTAGCGAACAAATCTTATGGATTGCGCCATGAGCCGTCTCGATAGCACCGCTGCGTTCAGCAAAGTTCGCGACTTGTAGCAATAGGGAGGATGCAATCCCCACCTGCTTCATTCTTAACGCAGCTTTTACACCGGAGTTCAAAATCTGAAGTCCGCGTGCTGATCGTCCGCTTACGAAACAAAACACTTGCAGGCTAAATGCCAAAGAACAGGTAATGCGGTCGTACTCTGGATTCAAGGTCGAGCGCCGTACCGATTCGTCAAAAACATAACTGAAGTTTGGAAATTCAAGGCCGAAACGGCGAGTTCCAATACCTGGATCGCCGTCATTTATATATCGACTATCCAACATGGCGGCCAGTACCTCCATCTCAGTAGAAAACTCATGGAACAGATAATCTGCTAGGTCTGGGGCCTCACTCTGAAAAGCCAATCTTGCAAATGCCCGAATGGGAGATAAAACATGCACTCGAGGAACCGGGTACCAAGAAGAGTCCACTGTGACTAAATGCCAGCGTGCTAGCTCGGCAATAGTTACGTCTATATCAGTGCTGGAAATCAAGTCAGCATTGATATGCGAGGAAAAGCGCCCTGCAGGGCATTGCGACAACATGAAGAGAAGAGAGCGTTCTTCCGGCTGAAGCACGGAGTAGGCCACTGCGAAACAAGCATCAAGGGAGTGATGCTTCGTTTTGTTGGTTAACCTGGGGATCGCGATGGCCGCTGCACCCTTGGATCTTACCCTTTCGGCCACTATCGCGGCCGATTTGAAGTAGCGAAGCAGGTTTGCAATTATCCTTAGGGATAGCGTATGCCCGGCGGCAAAGTCGGTTAGCCAGTCAATTGCTACGCGACTCTGTTCATTATCGGGGTTTGCCGCATTCTCAGCGATTGCTTCTAGCATTTGTAAACTCGCCTCCGTGCTCAGTGGAGGAACATCAATGCAGAGGAGATCGTTGGTATTTAGCAGCTCAACTTGCGAAGTGATTAGGAAGCGTATAGAGCGCGTCCCTTCAACCATTTGACGAATAAGGCATTCAAACGCCTCGATGTCTGCGGAGCCGAATCCTTCGATCCCGTCAAACGCAACTAGATCAAATTCCAGGTCCACTCGAGCTGCGATGGCCGCTGCGTTATACCCTTCAACTGGGCCCAAGATGGCGGATGCGAAAGCTAATTGGAGGTCAGCGATGGAATCAAAAGGCTCAACGTCCATCCAAAGAACTCGATTGGACGCGCCCATCTGTGAAATAGAGTGTAGTGCCAGTTGTGTTTTTCCGATTCCTCCAGGGCCCTTAATGCAGAGTATACGTCGGCTATTGAGTCCGTCCACGACTTTTTGAACCTCACGCATTCGCCCTATGAAAATTTCCGTTGGCGTAGGCGGCCTGAAGCCTTCCAGGCCTGGTGATGCGATTCGATAGGTCAGGCGTTCACGGGTGATCTCAATTAAGCGCTTCTTGATGGATACGATTTCACCGTCAGGCAAGATCGTTCTGCTATCGAATTCTTCATGGCAAAGCGAGCAAAGTCGAATTAGGTTATGGTGGTGATGCGAACGACTTGTTGCGTAGTCTTCGATGTGGGCTGTCTCGAGTTTGAATCCACGGCCGCATCTAGCGCATTGGCCACCGCACTCAACCTTGATATGAGTCAGCACGTACGCGGGAATATTTGCTCGGTCCCCCCCGCTTGGCGACCACGGCTCCTTGAGATAGTCATCAAAGCTCAGCAGGTCCTCTCGGCGAAAGTATGTTTGGCCGCTGTATTGCACAGTTACTAGTCTACGTCCATCTTGTCCTTTTGGCGCGTTGCGAACATACGCGAACAGTAGCTCTGGAGTGATCCCGAGGAGATGCGCAGCTTCTAACGGCTCCAGTAGCGAATTGGAGTTATCAATCACATTCATTTCTCCTCTTCTTTCGCGTGTGATTTATGCTGCGATCTTACAGATTCACCTGAGCCAGACGCTCAGAGTGCCTGAACAACGTTACAGTTCGCCTACGGCAGCCTACGAAAACTAATTGCCAGCCGTAAGCGACGAACTTCTACATCTACACGAGATCTAGCCCTCTGAGATTATCGTTAGCTGAGCTCCACCGCCGCCAATGTCGCCGCCGATAAGGCCCTTATAAGCGGCATTGAGAGATTGGCACTCGCGAAACCGCACCTTGACTCCACCGGGCAATTCAGACGGAGACGTCCATCCTCGTCGCAGCGCCGCAGAAAGGAGATCGGGGTCGAGATCTAAGCCAATCGTCCCCGCATGGTATGCAAGCCAAAGTGCAATCTCTATGGATGCGTCATCCTCGAAGCTATATTTTGCGTCGTCATATGAAACGAAGAAAACCTTGGCAGGCTTTTGTTCCGCTGCAGCCTCCTTGTCGACAAGCGCAATTTTCCCACCTTGGAATGAGGCATGCTGCAAAAAGATTTTGGATCGAAGCAGGCCGGGACGGATTATTTTCTGCGACGCTGGTCGAGACATGTGATTCGTAATTGCGGCGACGATGTGGTTAGTAATGTCGCTACGTAGGCGGCCGACCACATGCCAACCATCAGTGCGTGTTTTTTCCAAGAACTCGCGAAGAGGCATTGCGATGAGCGCGCCGGTATTAAGACGTAGATCGAATTCACGCTCGTCAGCTCCGTGGCCGATCCTGAGATTTTTCGCAACTAGCTCATTAGGCTTCACAATTGGATTCGAAGCCGCGCGTAGTTCTGTCGTATTCGCTGTTGCAAATACTAGCGTGCGAGATGGGTCTTGATTTCGGCTAATTGCGTTCAGATCACATTGTTGTGTGATATGAATTAAACATCTGCTGCCATCGCCGATTTTTTCCGGTCCGAGGACACTGCCAAAAGGCAGGGTACGGCTGATACGCGCAGCCGCGCTTCGTTCATCGTCCATAAAACTCGTCGGCAACGCCGAGCCGAACCAAGTAAAGTGAGACACGAAGGCTCGCGCGGTCTTGACATCGGCTAAAGGTGAAATCAACCTGTTTTCGATCTGCCCTTCAGGGGTGAGTTGCGCACGAAATTGCTTGTCGAGCTCTGCCACGGTCGAGGCGACGTCGGTTTGAGCCTCGACGTGGAACAAGTGCTCCCTGCTGAGATATTCGTTCAGATGTTCATCATAAGGATCGTCGTCGCTGACCGAAGCAAAGTGAATTTGCTGCATCGCCGACGCGTCCAGGTTCCACAGGGTGCGTGCGGCACTCTTCTTCGCACCGTCGAGTGCCGCGAGCCAAGAGGCCATGAATAATCTCATCGCATGAGCAACGCCCTTCTGGCGATCCAACTGTTTGAATGCCAATTTCAGGCCCGAGGCGCTGAACTCCGGCTGCATTAATACATCCTTGGGAAGTACCATTAAGCCTGCGGCACTTATGCCAGCGTTCTCACTAAAGCTGAGCTTGTAACGTACCAATTCAGGATGGGATGACATCAGCACCAATGGAGGCAATATCCCAAGAGCTGCTTCCGTTGCAAGCCGTTGAAGGTACGTTTCCACTGCGGTAACGGGAGAGGCTTCACCTTGCTCCAGAAATAAATCCAGGAATATAGCGGCACATTGTGAAACCTTGCCAAAGGGTGGCCTGGGGGACGCCACGAACTCCAAGTTAAATTCAGGCGCCTGAAACGCGTCCTGGAATACCTGCTTCAAATTCCTTACCCAAATCGCCCTGGCCGTGAATGGTGCAAGCAATTGCTTAAGAGGCTCAAGTGCGACCTGTTCAAAGGTTTGTGACAGCAATAGAGTAGAGACGGCCGCATCGCTTTTAAAATATTCCGCAGCGGTGTCGTGGTCCCAATCTGCGGCTCCTAATCCGGGGACGGCCTTCGCGATATCCCACAGGTTATCAAATATGGGATCATTGGTATCTTCGATGGTGTCATAGAACCTGGCAGCCAAATTTCGCACGTGGACTTTTTTAAGCTGAAAGAGCTCATCGTCGACTACGAGGATTGTCTTCGCAGCAGGGGGAACCAATGGAACTATTTGGCCCTCTGCAGTGCGCTCCATCTCCGCTTCATTGGTATTGGTCGCATTGTCGCCCTCGACAGACGCATTCTGGTCATTCACTCAATTCCCTCCCTCGGCAGTTCAAGTACAAACGTTCTGAGCCTTCCGTCTGGTTCTCCCGTTGAGTCCAGATAGAGTTTCCCGCCATGATATTCGACAAGTTCGCGCGCGATGTAGAGGCCGAGTCCCTTGCCGCGCTTTCGCATGGTGAAGTAGGGGCGGAAAACAGATTCGCCATGCAACGGATCGATCCCAGGGCCGTTGTCGGTCACCATAATTACGCTCGACAGCGTATCAAGCTCAACCACAATGCGCCGGTGTTCTTCACCGTCTTTCAGTCCCTGTTGAACCCAGTAAGCTGAGTTAGTCAACAGGTTTTCCAAAACCTGTGCGATCAGACCTCGGACGAGTAGGACTTCGAAGACCTGCGTAGTCGCGGGTTTGCCGTCGACTAGCACGACGCAGTCAATTAAGTGGCGCCGGAACCGTGCATCAAAACCGCCGACAACAGTCTTCAACTGAGCTACAACATTGAAGCGCTCTTTGCGATTACGCCCCGAAGGGCTTAGGACGTCGACTGAACTGATTCGCTTGCTTGTAGCTTTGATTTGCGACTGCAGATTGTCGATCAGCCCGACCAGCGGAGCGTCATTAGCGGTGGCCTTGCGCAGGTGAAGTAGCAGATCGCCTGTGCTTTGAGTCAGGCGTGTAAGCTCGTGAACGACGATCTCGACGACTAATCCGATATTCGCGAGCTCTAACAATTCAACTCGGGTCTCACGCGCGAGTTGAAGCGCTCCTCTGATCGTTTCTACATACTCGACTTGCGCCACCAACGAGCGTCGAACATCTTCAATCTTAGGTTGCACTGTTGCCGGTACGGACCTTGCAATTTCTTCAACCGTCATCAATGTGTTTTTTAGCGAATCCTCAGATCGCTTGAGACTTTCCTCGGCAGACTCTTCCTCGATAGCCTTCTTCACCTCAACCTGTTTGATCGCATCAATATGGGAGCGCAGATCTTTGACAAGGATTTCGCCAAAGAGCGCGACCAAAAGAGTTTGCTCCGGACACGAAACAAGACGTTCGCGGTTAGCCGCATCAATAAGGCGGGGATTTCCCTCTGACGAAATGGCGATGGCCCCCACGGTCTGGTAGCGATTCAGCATAAAGCCTTTAGTCTTTAATGCCTTTCCGTCCCACTCTAACCAATCGTCCTCCATCCCTCCCGTTTGGCCCACCCTGAATCCGTCACGGTAAACTGCAAATCCACCGCACCATACGTTCAACTCAGCGAGCATTTTCGGTTTGGGATTATCAAGGGTGCCAACTATTAACGCTCTGTTGAACCAGTGGCACGATGCAGTGAAAGGACCAAGATTGCGGCAGGCTTGGGTCGGCACCCCAGCTAGGGCGGCTAGCTCGTCAAGCGTCCACGTCCGAATCTCAGGGCTTGATGCCCCTTTCCAAAACACCTCCCTACGGAGCGCTACTGCGTTTCCGTCCGTTGGACTAGGTGTGTATTTGATCTCGCATCTGAACTGTGCGACCTCCAACAGCCAAGAGGGGATCGGAGCTATCGACAACCTGTGTCCATTGAGAAGAACGTCAATAGGATACGGACGTCGGGGCTTTGCAAATGGATCCTGAAGCCGCCGAACATACTTGTTAAGAAAGTCGTTCACCTTCGCTGCCGACCAATTGGCCAAGAGCTCGTTAATGCGAATCACTGTGCCATGAACCTCAGCCGAATCGCGATTGCCTTCTGATACTTCGAAAAGGACACTTCCGAGTTCTGCTCCGGGTTCATCGAATTTCTTCCAGTCGAACTGAATATAATTCCAGCGAGCGTCTCCAGCAACTTTCGAGCTAACGGTCGCGATCTCACCCAGCTTCATCATGGAAAGGCGGCCAATACCTTTCTCGCCGAGGATCGTTCGGGTCGCTCGCTTCTTCTCAATCAGTTTGTTGGGGGTCCCAACCATCATGAACTTGTCACGGAGCTCGTCTGCTGACATGCCATGACCCGTATCTCTTACTTCAATCCAAAAGCTCTCATGTAGAAATGTGCGGAGGAAATCGCAAAGCTCATCCTGAGTTGAGCCGTTGCCGTTGAATAGTCGAAGTGCACTTGCTCGCTGCTCCATCGTCAGATCAGGCGAGAGCGTCTTTTCCAAGCGCTCTATAGCTACCTTTACGGTAATTTTTCTTGCCGATAGCTGCTCTTGAACAAGCGCGACAGCCGCCGCGTCAGCAGGAGCAGAGATTGCAACTACTGTTCGCGGAGATTCAGCGTCGAATCCGTTCTTTATGAGCTCGTAAAGAGCCATTTCATCAGACGTGATTAGCTCGGCCCCCAACTGACGCATCGCGCGAGCCGCGACGCGAAAGGGTTGCGCCCCTCGTGACTGTTCAGTCATTGTCCACCTCAGTGCGGTCCTTATGCCACATGGCACTCACCATTATCGTGTTCATATTTGCTCCTCCGCGATTGCGGCGACGGCCGCCTCAATATCTTGATCCGACAGGAATGGAGCTTGAGCAAACACGAGACCTTGCTCGCCGTTCAGTTTGGCGGCCATGTGACCGCGGCCCAACAGCAATTCAGCTCCAGGACGGTCGAGTGCAATCTTAGAGGTAGCCTCACTGGAGACTTTTAAGATAAGCCGGTTGCCTAAGTTTTCTCGAAGCTGCATGGGCATAACATCCTTATCTGGACGTTGTGCTGCAAATATAAGGTGAATTCCAGCCGCTCGGGCTTTAACGCCAAGGCGCTGGACAGCTGCGCCTACCTTGGCTTTATAGGCATCGTCGAGCATCCAATCAGCAAATTCGTCGTGAACCAGAAATACCATCGGCAGACGCTCTTCTGCTGAGATCTTTGAGTTGTATGTCGGCAAATCGCGCGCCCTGGCCTTTGCAAAAGCACGGTATCGATCCTCCATTTCTTGAACGAGCGCTTCGAGCACCTCTCCAGCTTTGTCTTTTGTTGTGACGATTTCATCTCGCATGTGCGGCAAATCGGCTAAAGGGGCATAGTCCACACCCATCTTAGGGTCGATCAATATGATTTGCGCTAGATCTTTCGAGTTTGTAGCGGCGATATCCAAAAGCAGCGCCTGAATTAGCACTGATTTTCCGCTGCCAGTTGCGCCGGCCACCAGTGAATGTGGTTCGTGAGATGAAAGCCCGCCAAACTCCGCTCCGAGGTTTAGATACAGAAGTGCGCCGTTGATCTCTTGGACACCCAGGAGGAAGGAGGTATTGATACCCGCAACGTTGCGGTTAATCTCGCGGCGTGACCAAAGCTCCCAGAGTGAAACGGCCTGGCGTTTGGAACTTGCCACGGTCACGACGATCTCACCAGGCTTGGGCTGTACGGTAACAAGATTGATCGCATGTGTGGTCAGAAGTTGGGTGCGTTTGTTCTCAATGTCCTCAACGCGCAGTCGGTCGGAACCGGCCAAGCGCACTAAGCACCCATTGGGCGTCAAACGCGTGCCGAGAACGACCGCCTGCATGCCATAACTATTAAGCGCCGCTTTGAGTCTCTTTGTTACATCTTGCGCCCACTCTTCCCGTTCTACATCGGCCTCAGCGCCGCCCGCGAACTTAGCGGAGACCAGTCTGGAGAGTGATGTACCGAGATTGATGCACGTGACGGGAGCAACCCGAGCGGGAGGCTGATCCTGAGTTTGGGGAAAATGATCCCGGTCCAGCGCTCTGTCTTCGGCCACTGGTTCCAGACCACTTGACGAATCTAGCATATCGGAACTAGCAATCGTTGGCGTTCCATCTGCTATTACTTCTGCAGGACCATTCGCGAGTTGGCTTATGGCGGCAAGCCATGGCACTCGTGGAGCGGGCTTTCTGAAACTGTGCCCCGACCATGGCTGATGAGAACCTAACCCGGCACGGGCTTCGAATCCATCATGTCCTTTGGCGTAAGCCTCGGCAAGTTTTCGTAGGTCAGGCCTGTCAAAAACCTCTTGCCAGGCCTGAACACCATCAGCCTCCTCGAGGAGCTCTTGATCAGAATTGGAGGAGGAGCCGGCATCTGAGGTATGAACAAAGATCTGAGAGTAGCCTCTCAGGGAAATTTCAACATTACCGTCACGGATCTTTGTTCTTGCCCGTTCCATGAGTCCCGTCATACCCGGTGGGACATCTGCATCGATAAGCATGTCGGCTAACCGCGCAAGCCAGATGTCTCGGTCAAGCCGGCCGGGATCGCCGAAGAGTGCCTCACGGAACATGCTCAACGTCGCCAAGAGTTGATCCTTGGAGTCGCGGCGAGCCTTTGCAAGACCGTCGGCACTCACGTACTTTGATTCAACGATTGAAATGACAACGCAGACGCCTTCGTCTCGCTCTGCGACATTGAGAGAGAGGATGTCGGCAATGCGACTCTCGGGTTGAGAGAGCCAGCTCGCATAGTCATCAAGTAAGAAATAGGCAGTTAAGACGGGGCCTCCACCTGCTGCGGCCTTAAATTCCTCGGCGAGCATATGGCGGCTTAGCACCAGGCCTATCATTTCGCCTGCAGAGATCCCTCGCTTTGCCGCACGAAGTACGATGTCACCTGAAACAGAGAGGGCGTCTCGTTTAGCCTTGTCGACCGTCGCCACAATTGCATCGGCATCAAGTTGCAAGTTCAGCTCTTCTAGGCGTCGGCGCACCAGGACGCCGAGTAGGCGTAGTTCGGACGTCGAGCTAACGATCATATTACGACCATTGGTTGACCCGCGACGATAGCGTACGACAGTGATGTTATTGTGCTGCAGCTGACGTTTATCGAGTAGCTCGTCGTAAGTAGCCACCCATTCGGCTAAATCGTGTGCGTCCTTGATCATTCCTGCTAAAGCGGGGCTTTGTAGCGAAATGCGACGGGCCGGCAGGTATCGTTCGTCTGGCAACGCATCTGTCTGACGACAGACGGCTGCTACTGCTGATACATAGGCCCAACCCGAAGCAGTCTGCCAAGGGCACGTTAGGAATGTGGTCGATTTAAGCTCGTTTTCGCCAGAGACGCTGCGATAAGACCAGCGCGACGGGGCATGCTCCAAATTCGGGCGGTCGTTCGTCCAGGGAACAGGTAGCCATTCTGATTGAGCGGCGCGTGCTACCACGTCATGGAGGAAGGCAACATCAAAGGCCTTGAATCCATGTGCGCTTTCGGCCGGTGTTGAAGAAATCGGGGTTACTGAAATGCGGAGCTTCGAGATAAAGTTATCGCTCGTTTCGCTGACGGCCGGTAGATTCGGGTCATCCCCAGCCTTGTTGACCAATTCGCCGTAGACGCTGCGTAGCTTCGCTGGATCGGAATGCCGAACCGAAACGCTGCACTGGAGCTTCCCATCTTCTTGGATGGAGGAGAGTTCTCGTACAGTTGACAGCGGGAGTTCGGCGGCATCAGCGTTGTATAGCACGACGCTAAGGTTGGCCGCCTCATGTGGTTGGAGCCCGACATAGCGCTCCAACAGCTCGCGCGCTTGCTTTGCGGCGGCACCTGGGTCGACATCCGTCATCGCATCGTCGGTGCCTCTGGTTGGCGACTCCAACAGGCTATATCCGTTGACTGAGCTGCTTTCGGAAACCAGCATTGGTGCGCCGGCGCGATTAAGAATAGCAATCTCAGGGTAGAAAGGGTGAGCAATTTCGTCAGACAGCTCACGCATGAAAATTTCGCGATCACCGTAAAGAATGCTTCCGCTCGTGAGCAAGTGCGTGGCGAAACCAGCCACACGACGCGATTTTACCGCCAACGCCTTCATGCGCTCGGGGTGCCAAGGGGGGACAATCACGGCTGGATTATCACCAGCTACGCGTGCGGTGCCAACTGAAAGAATCTCGGAGACCAGGCGCGAACGGCACACATCTCCCCGGGCGTGGATCATCAAAGTATTCAGCAGAGCGCCGAAAGAGTCGGATTGCCGCATGACAGCTTCTCCGTGCAAGCCGGTTGCGACAAAATCTTCCAATGCCTTGATATAGTCCTCTTCGAATTTATCCCATGTCAGTCTGATTTCGTCGCGCTGCTGCGAAGTCAAACGACCTTCGTCGGCAAGCTCTTTAATTCGTGACTTTATCTCGTGACGTAGGCTTCTCAGCTTGTTGGCGGCAGGAACCAAGGAGCCGGCATCAGTCGAATAGGTTGCCTCCAGGGTTCCCGTGTCGAGCAAGGATACGTTTTGGATGCCCCCTTTTTTACTTACGAGCCTCCGGGGGACTTCAGTACAGCCAACTGCTCCTTTTTCCAGAAGGCGGCGCATGTCTGCAACCATCGAAAGGCCAATCGATGTGGGCTTGTAGCTCCAAAGGAGCTGAGTCTTCGCTAGTTTCGATTCCACACCACCTGAAATCTGTAGAAGTTCTACATCAAACTTGATTTGCATCGCTTGCCTAGAAAGCGAGCTTTGAATCTTTAGCTTCTTGTTGCGGCTTGTAGCAATCTCCTTTTCTTTCGCAAAATACCGTTCGAAGTCAAACAGGGGGTCGGGTAAGTCGGTCGTGGTCATTCGAGTGACCTTCCAGTCGACCTTCGCGCCCATGAGCTCTTTCAAGCCACGATACATGGCAGAAAAGAAGGAGCCAGCGTCGTAGTTAAAGCGCTCCCGCCATTCTTTTCGTCCTTTGTTGACAGTGAAGCGTAAGATACGTTCGCCATCATTGCCAGCGAGTCCTGCATGCAGGCTGTTGACAACGCGAGCAAAGCCATCAAAGAAATCGCTGCACTCAATAGGCTTACCATAAAGAGCCTTCTCCCATCGGGCGCAAAGCTTGGCATCTTGCTCAAGCATTCGGCGATGTTTGACAAAAAACTCTTCATCATCTTCGTTGAAATCAGAACGCCGCTCGCGGGATTTCAAGTCCTCCAATAGTCTTCTGCCTTCTGCCTCGAGGGAATTCTCCTGATCGCAGTCATGGTCAAAGAAGCGCAACGTTGACTCTGCTAGGCCGAGCTGTTTGTCCTTCGGCTTGTCAAAGGCTAGGTAAACGCCATCTCCTTCCCATTCAAATTGGGCGAGATTTGCAGCTGCTTCAAAGTCTCCGGCGGGAGCGGCCGAGAAAGCCTCAAGGGCTTGGCGCGCCCCTTCGGATATGTCCGCAGCGTTGGCCTCAATCCGCTCCATCAGCTCGTCGGGGTCAAGCGGCTGGCCGTTTTGCCGAAGTTTCTTGAGAAGGGGCGCGCGTTGAGTGAAGAGCTTAGCGAATGCCTTCTGCCAAGGCTTACGGGTCGCCGCAAAAGTTTTAGCGTTAGAGAAGAAAGAGCTGTCCCTAGGAAGACCTGCTCTTGGCAGTGCAAAACCTATAGCATCGCGGATCGGAAGGCCTCGAGTGGAGATTGCTTCAACGATGTCACCACAAAACTCGCTGAGCTGAATGAGCGAAAGGTCAGAGGAGGTAAGCAAGCCGCCGAGCGCGGCGAGGAAAACTGCGCGGTCGTCTGGTACTGGCGAAAGTCCTCCGGCATATAAGGTCGCTTCAA
The DNA here is from genome assembly GCF_004614165.1 of Duganella callida. GTDB lineage: Bacteria > Pseudomonadota > Gammaproteobacteria > Burkholderiales > Burkholderiaceae_D > Rugamonas > Rugamonas callida. Next base: position 27,855 of record NZ_SPVG01000199.1, read on the forward strand.
CCCAAGGTTCGGGATCGGCCCGCATCTCTTTGGCCCCGATAGCCATGACGTGTCCAAGCGTGTCGGCAAGATTGTGTTCGTTGCCATTCGCTGTGAGGATCGACGTTTTAGACGTTTCTGCATTGTTCCGAACATACCCGGCGTTATGGGAGATCAGAATCTCTGATGGGAGGCCTTGACCTTGGACTAGGGCCTCCGGAATCATCAGGTCCACCCGGGATATTAAGTTCGGATTGGCAAGAATCGCCCGAGCGATAGCTGCGATCTGGCTAGACGATAGTTTGTCGAGTCGGAAAAGCGCTGTGGAATCGTCAGCTTGCCCTGGATTAGAAATTCGCTTGGCGAGAATGTCTGCGCCGACACGTCCGATGATGCGATCTGTCAGCATGCCGACTCTCCCTTAAACGCGAATGGGTTTTCTACAAATGAACAGGAGTCGGAAAGTCTACGGACAAGACCAAGACCAACGAGACGCGCCTCGAGATTGTTCCGATTTTCGCTAAGCTCTTCTTGATCCACTAATTTGGCATCAACCAAACGTGCGCCTTCGGCGTCGCCAAGCACCAAGCTATAGCGGCGCTTGGCTTCGGCCAGGAATTCGTCGAACTGCATGCGATCTTCCACTATCGCAACCACAATCGATTTCAGAAGGCGGTCGTTCGGCGCATAACGTGTACGACGTGACATTCGGCGCGAGCTAAGCCCGATTGCGCGCGACCATGACGCATGTATCTTTCCAACGTGTTGCTCGTGACGTGTAAGTGCGAACTCTGTCAGGTCCGCGACTAGATCATCTGGGCTCTTTCCAGAGTAATCTTCGTCATCGCCCCCATCGGCCGGTGGCCACTGGAAGTGTTCTCGCATAAGCTTAACTCGCTCTGCATCTGGGAATTCGCCTGACGCTGCCGTCTTCCAACGGTCATCCTGTCGTATTGCCTCGACATGGGCCCGCACCGCCTTCGCAGGGAGCCCTTGATTGAGTTGGTAGCTGTCTCCAGAGAGAGCGCGAACCTTGGTACGTTCTTTAGAGACAATTTCGCAGACGATTTCCACAGGTTCGTCGTCACCAGCTATCCGCTTGGCTCGCTCAAGAAAATAGAGCAGCATGTTTAAGCCTGAGATGGCGATCAGATGCTCTAGGGCGTCATAGACTGGCATATCTTTGGCCAAGATTGATAGCCAATCTTCGCAGATTTGATCGAAGCGCGCGTTGGAGACCTCAGGCAGATAGCCAGAGGGTCGGGGATCATCTGCGAGCTGAGGGGCGCCTTGAAGCGCACGGGCAAGCCTGTTCATTGGCGCATCGCGATCAAAGAGACGCTTAGCCAAAACGTCGCCAAGCTCCGTCCCTCGTTCGGCGCGGGTGAGCATCAGGTAGAGCAGCTCGCCTGTGCGTGCAAAAAAGCGCCGGTCATTGCTCATCTTGCCCCGCGAGTCGAACTCTAGGTCTTCGTAGAGTGCATCGGGGCCAAATGGGAAGACGAATTTCGAGCTCCATCGTTTGTTACTACGAGACTCAAATGAAGAGGAGCGCAAAAGTTCGATAGCCCTGGCGAAGTCGTCGAAACTGGAGAACGATTGCCGAAGGTAGGCCATGTCGTCGTCCCCATTTCCGGTTTTGCCTTGATCGAATTTCTCAAACCACTGCCGCCATTTTTCCTCGTCGGGCAGTGCGCTTTCCGAGATATTCTCGACATACGGGTTGTTGAATAGGAGGCCGCGGAGACGGATTTGCCTTTGTGGCTGAAACTTGACAGCGGCCCCAAACCCTTCTTGAGGACGGAGCGGTTTGGCGAGATTTGAACCGAGCACGCCTAAGAATTCTAGGACGGTCAGGTGCGGCAGCTGTTCGTCGTAGAGACGATGCCCCCAAATGTTCTCGTCGACGCAAAAGTCGACACTCTTGATCACGGGGCGCTTTATGATTTCGCTCATACAGGCGCCCTCACGGTTACAGGGCGGGCAAAGCCACGTCCCCCCGGTTCGATATCGATGAAGTTCAGCGTCAGTGCGGACGATGCCCCCCCCGCCTCGTCATCGTCGCCGGCAAATCCCGCCTTGCGGACGATTTCGGCTTTCCGTAAAAGCTTGGCTTTAAACGCAAGCAGGTCTTCGAAGCATTCGTTAGAGAAGCTTGCCGGTAATGCGCCTTCAGCGACACGAGCAAGGAACTCATGTCTGATCGGGGTTAGATCAAACGCGACCGAATTCCCTGGGCCCGGCGACAGCGATACATCGAGCTGCGGACGGCCTGTCTCCTCGTCGAGTTTGATGGCCATACCAATTCCACCTTGCCGACGCGACGGCGTTTCATGGTCGCAGAGGACACTCACGCGGCTTTGGGTGAATCCGCCGGAACTGGCGATGAAGATGCGATCAACGTTTTCTAATAGCAGTCCTGTCATCACGCGGTTGAGTCCCTTTGCGATACGCCCACGAACGACTTCGCTGACGGGCTTCTTCGCTCGCAGCGATTCGATAATGTCGAGGTAGTCCCCCGCGAATCGGAAGACCGTCATTGACCAGCGAGGGTAGCCTGATTCAGCATCAGGGGTCGTGAAATAAAGACGTCGACGCTGAGCTTCAAGCATTTCCAGAAACTCTGTGGGGCCGCTTTCTAAGCGGCTACCCTCATATCCTTCAAGGTACGCATCTTGGGCGGCATAGAAGTTTGCCGTCGCGCCGTACACAGGATCGCAGCCCACTAGGCGCACAAAGTCGGCCTGTAGTCTCGAGTCGTCTTTGCCGTAAACCAGCAGCCCGTCGACTGAATTTGTTGTCTCCTCGCCGACTCCAAAGCTGGCCATCGCTTTGAATACGGGGCGATCAGCAGCTCGGCGTTTGGGTAGATTGGCGCCAAAAGCGTTGGCATAGACACTGGCTTTGCTTATATGTCCAATCTCTTGAATCCTCGCGATGTCAGCGCAAGTCATCAGATTCTCTTTTACTTCTTTTGCGTCGGAGTAGCCCAGTACCATGTTCGCACATAGGGCCAGCAAGTCGCGAATTGGAAGATGCAGTCCGTTGAGCCGGGCGATCTCAACCAGGTCGCCTAAACGGCGCGTGAGCTGTCCCCCGTCGGACTCTCCGAGCAGCCGAAGGCGATTCTCATTTATGGGGCATGTCTTTCCGTCGGAGTTTAACGAGCAGCGATTGCAGTTATCCCATTCGGAGTGATTAGCTACCGCTTTGGCAACCTCGTCCAGAGTCTTGCGGCTGGTGGTACGACTGAGGTCAAATACCGCTAGTCGGTCTGGCGCTGGGCCGGCCTGCAAGAACTTCTCTTGTAGTGGCTTACGCAGTGGATGAGCTCGGTTCTGGCGCTTACCTAAATCTCGTAGTCGGTCCAATAACTGGCCATGATTTGCGGCCAGGATCACTACTTCCGAGTCGTCAGCGCCAAGCACAGAGCGTTCGAGGCGCTCGAGGGGCTGGTCACTTTCCTGCCCGTTAAATTCAGAAAGGTCCTTGATAAATACCGCCAAGCGTCCATCGGAGAGGAGCAATTCTTTTACGTTACCTTTTGCCGCCCAGACCTTTGGATCACCACCGATATGCTTCCAGAGGGCGCGGCAATGATAAGTCTTACCATCTCCAGCAGTCCCTGCGATTAGCATCGAACCGGGGGTCCTAGCTTCAAGATGGTCAATCATCGCACCTAGTAATGGTGTCGACAGCGCGAGCGGCTGCACACGTGCGCGCCCCAAAGCACCAGCCACGTACTCGTCGAACATAGTGAGATTGTTTGACGTAGGGCCGTAACTCCGCAGAAAGCGCACCCACACACTGGATGGGGGGAGCAAATTTTCACGCGAAGGCGAGCTATTTTCCATTTTATTCCCTTAGACGCGACGCTAATTCCAGGTTCCCGGACGATGACTCATTCTTATTCGGCGCCCTTAGGATCAACTGGAGATAATCTGAAGGCTCTTGAGACGGTCGCTTGGAAACATTTGTACTTCTCGCAAGTATCATATCATGTGATGCCTAAGGGTAAAAACTTGTCACAATGAACTCGTGACGCTTCGGCACTTTTTTGGTAACAAGGAATTATATGTTGCAAGTAACCAACTGATCCATTAGAATTCTTTTACCAAATTCACAACATGAATTCTAGTGATTCATATCAAAAAAACGATTAGGTTGCTGCTGCCTTTTCAGCGCTACAGCCTGAGGGTGTCGCATCGTCTATTGGATAGTCTGGGTGGTGTATCTCGCTTTCTGATGCGCGCGCTGGATAAACAACTGTCACTTGAGCAGCTTGCGGAGGTGACTGGTTTGTCGCCGCGAATATTGGTGCAACAGTTGCGTTTCCTTGAACAGCATGGCTTTGTGGCCACAGCCGGCGAAGGCGGGGCGCCAACGTTGGCGCAACGCGGAGCGCGCATGGTTGAGGTGGAGAACATGCTGCGCGGGTTCGAGCCGGAGGTGTGGCTCGATTCGTTTACGCTGCACCGGAAGGATATCCATCTGCTGCTCACACCCCAACCCGAGTTGCTGCTGCACGTGCCCGACGAAGCCGACTTCGGCGATGCGTCCATTCTGCGACTGCCGGAAAGAAAGTACAGTTATCGGCATTTCGATGAAGCGGGTCGACTGCGCAGGCTGATGGAGCGGGACGTACTCGGGGCCGTCCTCGAATATCACTGGCCCGAGGCCGCCGCTCTGATTGGTGAAGAGATGGAGCATTGGGAATATACCCTGCAAGGCCAAGGAGATGATGGCGCAAGGCGATATCTGCCAGTCGCGTATGCACCGGACGAGTTCCGTCTGCGGCCACACGGCGGTAACGCCGATGAGCGTGTATCGCTGCCGCTGCTGCTGCTACCTGTATTAGGATTGACTCACCGCTATACTCGTGCCGAGGGCTTTCCGTGGAAGGTGCCGGTGCCGCCAGCGACAACGCTATATCTGGAGAGGTTGAGCTACGAAACGCTGCCGGGATTTGTGCCCGCAGACCCCGCAAATGCCACGAATGGCGTGGCTATGCCCGCTTCGGCCTGCGTGGACGGTCCCTTGCCCGAACAGTTGCAAGGGGTGGTTACGCCGCCTGGGCTGTCGGCGGTGCTTAGCGTTAGCTTGCATCATAGCTTATGCCATATGGACCACCTCGAACTAAGTCGGCAGATGCAGAAGTATCACGACATCCGTCTGTTCTCGTCCAACTATCGCCATAATGAAACGGAGCCTGCATGATCGCCGTCGATATCTTTGCCGACATGTACGGACTGGACGACACGCAACGCGAGCGCAGTCACCGCGTCGCGGGCGCGTCGAAGTCACTGTTCATGATGGCGCGCTCTGGGGCGTCAGCCGCCAGTCCGATGATTTTTGTTGATGCCGCCTTGGCCACGCTGGACGCAGTAGGTGCCTACGCGCGTTATCGCCAAGCCAAAGAGGTTACCGCGCAACTGAATGCGGAAGCCGACAAGCTAGGTGCTTTGCTGGGGGAGTTGCACAAACAACTGAAGGTGAAGGCGGCTGTGGCCGAAGTGCAGTTCACCCAGGCGCTGCACTCACTACGCCTTCGCTTGCAGCAGCAAACGCTTGAAATTGAACTGAGCCAAGAACGCTTCAGCAGCTTTTCCCGTCAGGTTAAGTTATTGGGACAGGCCATCGCTAAGCAACGGCTCAATGCCGCGCCTAATTGCTTGCCATTGTTGCAGCTCGAAGCCGCCTATTATCAACTGGTTGATGCGCAGTTGCAGACCGCGCTGGACCTGATCAAGGAATGAGGGATTGATCATGAAAAAACCTACGCCAAAAAATACTCCGCGAGCCAAGGACGGAGATGGAAAGATCCCGGCCCAGGTGCTAAGCAAGATGCTCGACGTCGGTAAGGGCGCTCTGTCAACCGGCGACAGCATTGTGGGGTTGTTCAAGGAAAAAGAGCGCACCAAGCAGGTATTGGCCGAAGCCGCCGGCAGGGTCGCGGAAGCGCAGGAGGTCACTAAGCAGACGGTTGTTAATGCCGGCGTCCAGATCACTGACATCCATCGCGCGCATCACGAAAACGTCATGAGGCACGAACAGGAGATGGCGAAGCTGCAGGGGCAGCGGGAAGACGCCCGTGTACGCAATCGCGCCAGCGAGCGCCTGCTAGACAAGCTTTTGGACGAACCGGGCAACAAGGAAATTCTGGCCGAAGAGTACCGCGCAACGATCACCAGCGACAAGAAGCCCTGACCAATGGTGCCATTTTTTATTGCCGGTGCGGTGGTGCTGGGGGCTACCGCGCTAGCGTGGCTGCTTGACGAGGAAACCAAAGAAGAACGCAGCCTGCATGATGGGTTGCGCCGTCGCAACGCCGATTTGCGCAGCCAGTTATATGCCGCGCCGGGCGAGAGCGCAAAGGCGCTAGCGGCACGGCGCAGGCAAGCTGCGCTGACGCTAGCGACGAACCAGCGCGCATACTGCGATGGCTACCGGCGCAGACTGGAGGAGCCTGCGCAGGAATTCCGCACGCTAGCTTCCGCGCTGCAGGCAGATTTGGCTGACAGCTCGATCAGTCCTTTCCGCCGCAACGCGCTGCGCCTGCTGCAGGCGCGCCTTGAAGATACGCGCAACCGGCTCGAAGCCTACCAGCGTTATTGCGACTGGTATGTCGAGCAACTGGACCGGATGCTGGCCCGCGACCGCTACGACAGCATCTTGTCGTTCCCCGATCCGCAGTCACGCTTGCCGGAAAACTGGTACTACAACGGCAAAGTCGCACTAGCATCCGTCGCCGAGTTGACCGGCATGCTCAACAGCTATGGACAGGTCTTGGAGCTCCAGACGGAGCGGCTCGGCGAACAGCAATACAGCGACGCCAGGCAGCGAGCACTGATGCTGCAGTATCCGGATCAGGAAGCAATACCGGTGCAGATGAAAGGGGGGAAGAATCCTCGTTACTTCAAGGGCTGTATATTGCGCGGCGCGCTGCATGTCGAGCACATTCTCGAGAAGCTGCCGTGCAGCGCTTTTGTCGAGCGTCCCGTCTCCGGCAAGAACGGCGACGGCTATATCGTGCGTTGCTACCCTAGCTTCTATCCCGTCGATAAGCAGCAAAGTCTAAGCGGTGGCATCGTCGCCTTCCTGCCTCGCGCGGAGGCCAGTTTCCCCGGCAAGCGCTACAACGCGGGCGAGCGGTTGCAGGTGTATCCGCATTATTTTGATTTGCTGCTGAGTGCCGACGCAGTGACTGTAACTGAGCAGGTTGAGTCGCTGGAGCTGGGGGGCGGCAGCGCCGCCCCGGTTTTCCTGCATGTGGACGGCTCCGAGCACGACCTGCATCCCTTGCTGCAGGAGCACGATGCGGTCTGGCAATTGCGGGCCTACATGGATACCGAAGGCGGGGGATTGGTTACCCTGCAGTTCGGCGCGTGGCAGATTGCTGCCGAGGTTTGTGAAAAGGACAATCAGCTGCGTGTGACAAGCCTGAATCGCACGGGCGTCGACAGTGTGCAGCTGGATCAGTTGCCTTTTTCGATGCGGCTGATCAGCGCCGAGCTGAGAGACAGCGTGTTTTGCGATGGACTGCAGTTCCACAAGTTCCTGCAGTTCTGTCGGCAGCAGTCGTTGTTTGGCGGAGACGAGGCGGCAAGGAAGGCCTCCGGAAAATTTTTCGAACGCTGGAATAAGGTCACGGAATTTCTGATTGACGAGGAAGGCTACCGCAGCTTTTCCCTATCGCCGCAAGCGGAGCCAGCAGAATACGAGTGGGACTGTGCGTGTCCGGTCCATCTGCGCGACATATTGCAGGATTTGCTCGACGATGCACAGTCGCCACCGCGCTTATATCTGGAAGAGTGCTACGCCAACCGCAGCGGAGAACGTCGCTGGCTGCAGATCGGCGAGCTGGAGGGGTTACCGGAAGCGCTGGGCGGTGGCGTATTCCGTCTGTCGCACAAAGGCATCATGCGGCCGACGCCAGAGCAGGGTTATCAGTCGGTGGCGCCGGCTCAGGTCCGGCTACGCTTCCCGAACGGGGGCGACCTCGCCAATCTCGGGCGACAGAAGCGAGCGTTGCAGGGTTTCATGGGCGGACGGTCGTTGAACCGCACTTTGCAGCAATTGTTGCTGATGCCGCAGCGTTACGTCCCTGAACCCGACCCCTACTGGACCGCGCGCATTGCCAAAGGCCTGCAATGGCAAAATTCCAACTGGGCCGATCCGGTGAAGGCGACGACCGCCAAGCGGGTGGTGGAACAGGCATTAGCCGAGAGTAATCTGTATTTGATTCAGGGGCCGCCGGGAACCGGCAAGACGACCTGTATCGTCGAGTTGCTGCATCAGATATTTAAGGCCCAGCCCGATACGCGTGTGTTGGTGGTTTCGCAGCAAAATACGGCAGTGGACAATGCACTGGACCGCTTCCTGGAACGGTATCCAGACGCTGTCGGCAACGTGCTTCGCATCGCCAATAAGACTGCCAGAGTGCAATCCAACCTGCAGCATGTGACAACCGAGGCTATTCTCAAAGATTACCTGGAGGACCGGCGCGAGGATGAACGTCTCTCCCGCGCGGACATGCCTGCCCGCGCGGAATGGATACATGCATGGATAGACGCTGTGTATCGTCCTCAAAACCGCGAGCCGTTCGACGCTGAGTTGAGCGAACTGTTGGTCGGCGGTTATACGCTGGTCGGCGCGACCTGCGTTGGTCTAGCGTCGCGCCGCCACGGGATGGATAGATTGACGTTTGACATCTGTATTATTGACGAGGGTGGTCGTTCGACAGTACCTGAGTTGTTGATACCTCTGATGCGGAGCCGCAAGGCGATCATCATCGGTGACCACTACCAGCTGCCTCCGAGCATAGCTAGTCGGCTGCAAGAGCCTGACGCTAAAGAACATTTACCATTCTTGGAGCAGACTTTCCTCAAAACCAGTTTCTTTGAGCATCTTTACGAGAACCTGCCGCCCCTTTGCCGAGGGCGGCTGGTCGAACAATACCGCATGGTCGAGCCCATCGGCGATCTGGTGGCAGACTTGTTTTACAGCCAAGGCGGAGAGCGCGGCCTGTTCAACGGGAAGCAGCATGACCGAGGGGAGTTTTTAGATCAGGTGCATACGCTACGCTGGATTAACGTCGAAGCGGGAATTCAGGAAAAGGAGAATGGCGTTGGTCCAAGTTTGTTCAACCGCGGCGAAGCGCAAGCCCTCGTGGATTTTCTTTTGTCGGCGGCACGCAAGCTGAGCCACCGCAAAAAAAACATAGGCAACGCTTCTCTGCGCAAAACGGTGGCTGTGATCACCCCCTATGGCGCGCAGAAACGCTTGATCAAGGACATGCTGGCCAAGCATGCCTCAATCGAACAGATGATGCAGGTAGACGTCGATACGGTCGATAGTTTTCAAGGAAGTGAAGCCGATATCGTGTTGTACTCAACCGTGCGCACTCAGGGCAATATCAGCTTCCTGTTAGATCGTCAGCGTCTCAATGTGGCTTGCTCGAGGGCGCGTGAAAATCTGGTGTTTTTCGGTGCCACAAGATTTCTGCGCGAGCGCGAGGCACGCAGCAAGAAGTTCTTGTTCAGCACCATAATGGAACGCGCAAAATACGACCATGGACCGTCTACGATTTCGGGAAAGCCACAGGCGCGTCATGCGCAAATAGCGCGCAAGCGCGCCTGAGCTGGATGGCCAGGGTACACACCAAATCCACAAGCACTAAGGTTCTAAATTGGGGCGTGAGGTAAGTTGACATCACGCTTACGTTATCCGTACCGGCGCGTCTATGATAAGAAGTTCTCTGGGAAAATCTTGGGAAAAATTACTCCTGAATTTCTTCCCAACTCTTCTCGTCGTTGCCTAACTTCTTCATTGGGAATATGATGGCGATTCAAGGAGTTACCACTGAAGTAAGCCTGTTCTCGCGTTCCCATCGCTGGCCTCCGAAGCCAAGGGTCGTGGGTTCGATCCCTGCCAGCCGCGCCAAATTCCCTTTTGAAATCATTTGCTTATGTCAACCGGCAGGGTGATCTGGCGCCTGCCCGGCGCCCGGCGCGCGCTGGCGCCACGCCGGCATGCCCACCGTCACCGGCCGCCGCTCATGCCGGAACGGCATGAAAGTTTTTTGTGGCTATTTTGACTTGCATCAAAATAGCCATAAAAATTCCGGCGGCAGGCGAGCGCCGTTTGTCAGATTTTTGTAATGCGGCCGTCATGCTCCGGTCAGCGGCGGATTTCTATACTGGCCTCATCGATGCAGCACAAACGATGAGCAGTAAAACCAACCGAAACCGTCACTTACCTCGAGGAGCCTTACCATGTCGATCATCAAACGCGCCACCCTTGCCGCCGCTTTTTCCGGCCTGACCTCCCTGCTGACGGCGTCCGCCCACGCCGCGCCCACCGCCGCCGACTACGGCAATCAGGTCGCCGACGGCAACGCCATGCGCACCATCGTCGTGAATGCCGACACCAAATATGTCAACGTCGCCAACGGCGAAACCGTGCAGTTCGACGTCAACGGCCAGCGTTTCACCTGGCACTTCGATACCCTGCACGATGCCACCTCGCTGGACCTCGGCAAGATCGCGCCGGCCGGCGTCATGGCCGGCCAGGTGCGCGCCTACGTCGCCGCCAATCCGCTGTACCGCGGCTGAGCGGGGCCGATGCCGGCAATGCCGCATGTGTTGCCTGTATCAAAAATCCCGGTTTTTCATAAGTGCCTATAATGGCTGGCACCGGACCCACATCGGGAGTGGACATGCGGTTTTTCCTGAGCTTCAAATCCAAGGTCACGGCGCTGGTGATTGCGCTGGTGCTGGTGGCCGGCCTGGGCGCGGGCGGGATTTCGCTGCTGGTGGTGGAATCCGTGCTGCGGCCCGACATCGCGCGCCAGGAACTGGCGCTGCTGACCAGCGCGGCCGTGTTCATCGATAGCGATCTGCAAGACAAGCGCCAGTTGCTGAAGTCGATGGCCGAGGAACTGCACACCCGCAATCTGATGCTCAACGAACTGCAGGCGCTGCTGGAGTCCCACGAAACCCTGCGCGATGAATTTTTCAACGTCAACGCCTTCGACCTGCACGGCAACCTGGTGGCGAGTCTGCGCGACCGCAACACCAGCCGCATCAACATCGCCGAGCGGCCGTATTTCCGCGATACGCTACGGCTGAAGGAAAGCGTGATTTCCGCGCCGTTCAAGAGCATGCTGTCGGGCCGCCCGGTGGTGGTGCTGACCCAGCCGATTGTCGACGCCGACGGCCGCATCACCGGCATCCTGCTGGGCGCGATCGACCTACTGCGGCCCTCGTTCTCGGCCCAGCTGGACGCGTTGCGCGGCAACGCCGACGGCTATCTGTTCATCGTCACCGACGACGGCGTCACGGTGCACCATCCCGACCGCGCGCGCATCCTGGAAAAGGGCGATGACGGCCCCGGCACCGTGCTGGAAGCGGCACTGCGCGGTGAGGAAGGCTGGCAGGAAGGCTTGCTGGACGAAGGCAAGCCGGTGCTGCTGGTGCACAAGCGGCTGCACGAGGTGGGCTGGACCATTGCATTGTCGTATCCGCTGCAGAGCGCCTTCGCGCCCATGCAGAGCGTGCGCGTGCGTGCCTTCGTCGGCGCGACGGTGCTGATGCTGCTGGCCGGCCTGTTCGGCTGGTCCATCGTGGAAAAGCTGCTACGTCCGCTGTACCGCCTGCACAGTCACGTCGAAGACATCAGCGCCGGCCGCGCCGACATTGCCGTGTTCGACGTCGACCGCGCCGACGAGTTCGGCCACCTGAGCCGGGCGTTCTATGCGCTGTCGCAGCGGCGCGCGACGGCCGAGCAGGAACTGCACCGGCTGGCCACCACCGATGTCCTGACCGGCCTGAACAACCGCCGCATGTTCGACGCCTTCCTGCCCAAGGCGCTGGCGCGCGCCGCGCGTTGCGGCCAGCAGGTCGGCCTGGCCATCCTCGACATCGACCACTTCAAGGACATCAACGACACCCTCGGCCATGCCGGCGGCGACCAGGTGCTGGTCGAATTCGCGCGCCGCCTGACGCACGCGGTGCGCAGCACCGACACCGTGGCGCGCCTGGCCGGCGACGAGTTCGTGATCGTGTTCGAGCAGCTGTCGTCCACCACCGAAGTCGATGTGCTGGGCCGCAAGATCATGGAGGCGATGGAGGCGCCGTTCGTGATCGGCGGCGTCGAGCGTCAGGTCAGCACCAGCGTCGGCATCGCCCTGACCACCACGCCCGACATCGACAGCGAAGTGGTGATGCGCGCCGCCGACCAGGCGCTGTACGGCGTCAAGGCGGCCGGCCGCAACGGCTATGCGGTCAACCAGGTCGGCATCGAGCGCGTCGTGCGCGTGCAGGCGGCG
>NZ_SPVG01000200.1 GCF_004614165.1 Duganella callida
GCGCCGGGCGGGGCGGCGGCGCGGCCTGCGCCGTCGCCAGCAGTTTGAACACGCCCACCACGTCGCTCAGTTTGGCCGCCTGCTCCTGCATCGATTCGGCCGCCGCCGCCGCTTCCTCCACCAGCGCGGCGTTCTGCTGCGTCACCTGGTCCATCTGCACGATGGCGGTGTTGACCTGCTCGATGCCCTGGCTCTGCTCCACGCTGGCCGAGGTGATTTCATTCATGATGTCGGTCACGCGGGTGATGCTGGCGACGATTTCGTGCATGGTCTCGCCAGCCTGGTTGACCAGCGCCGAGCCGGCCTCGACCTTCTCGACCGAGTCGCTGATCAGCAGCTTGATGTCCTTGGCCGCCGCCGCCGAGCGGTGCGCCAGGTTGCGCACTTCGCCCGCCACCACGGCGAAGCCGCGCCCCTGCTCGCCGGCGCGCGCCGCCTCCACCGCCGCGTTCAGCGCCAGGATGTTGGTCTGGAAGGCGATGCCGTCGATTACCGAAATGATTTCGACGATCTTGCGCGATGATTCGTTGATCGAGGCCATGGTGCCCACCACCTGCCCCACCACGTCGCCGCCCTTTTGCGCGATGCCGGACGCCGATTGCGCCAGCTGGTTGGCCTGGCGCGCATTGTCGGCGTTCTGGCGCACGGTGCTGGTCAACTGCTCCATCGACGAGGCCGTCTCCTCCAGCGAGCTGGCCTGCTCCTCGGTGCGCGACGACAGGTCCTGGTTGCCGCTGGCGATTTCCGACGAGGCGGTGGCGATGGTGTCGGTGCTGCCGCGCACCTGGCTGACCAGGTTCTGCAGATTGTTGATCATGTCGCGCAGCGCGCCCATCAGTTCCCCGGTCTCGCACTTGGTGCAGGTGCCGACCATCTGCGTCAGGTCGCCGCTGGCCACGCGCCGCGCCAGCACCACCGCGTCCTGCAGCGGCGCCGCCACCACGCGCGCCACCCACAGCGCCAGCGCCAGGCCGACGCCGATGTTCACCACCAGCAGCACGATCGAGGTGGTGCGCGCATTCTGGAACACCGCGGTGGCGGCGTCGCTGGCCTGGTCGCCGCCCTCGACATTGATCTTGACCAGCTTGTTGACGTTGTCGGTGATGGCCGTGAGAATTTTGGCCGAGGGGCCGCTGGCCAGTTCGCGCGCCTCGACTTTTTTGCCCTCGCGCGACAGCCCGATCATTTTGCCGTGCTCGACCAGGAAGGCGGCGAAGTTCTTGTCGAACTCGGTGGCGGTGGCTTTTTCTTCCGGGCTGGAAATCAGCTTTTCGTAGCCGTCGCGGTGCTGCTTCAGCGCGGCCAGCGTGTCGTCCATGCGCTTTTCGTAATCGGCCATGGCGGCCGGCGCTTCGTTCAGCAAGTGGGCCAGCTCCCAACGCCGCAGTTCGCCGACGTCGGTGCGCAGCTCCATCACCGCGCGCACGCTGGGCATCCAGTTGTCGGCCAGGTCGGTGGACGCTTGGTTGACCCGGTTCATCGACAAGATGTTGCTGATCCCCAGCACCAGGGTCAGCAACAATACCGCACCAAACGACACGATCAGTTTTGTGGCTATCTTCAGATCGTAAAACCACTTCATGGCTGTCTCCTCAGAGCTGCTGGCTGGCTATCCAGTATGCAACTATGTGAAGCGCCATGCCAGCACCGCGCTGTGCTTGTGTTGCCGATGCAACAGCGCGCTGCCGGATAACTGAAAATTACAGCTTGCCGTTCAGGCTGAGGAACACCTGGCGCGGCGCGCCGGTCAGCAGCGTCTGCAGCGTGCCTTTCGGATCGCTGGCGGCAAAGCCGTTCGAGCCGACGGTGCTGATGTACTGCTTGTCAAACAGGTTGGTGACATTCAGCTGCAGCGACAGCTCTTTCGCAAAGCCGATTGACTTCAGCTTGTAACCGGCCGACAAATTCGCCAGCCAGTAGGACGGCACGCTGGCATCGTTGAGGTAGGTGTAGTAGCGCTTGTCGGTGTACTTGGCGCCGAGGCGGGCATACCACTGGTCGGTCTCGTACGAGGCTTCGGTGTTGAACAGCTGGCGCGGCGCGTCGACCACGCGCTTGCCGTCCACCTGCACCAGGGTGCTGCCGTCCAGGTAGTTGGACTTGTACTTGGAATCGTTGTAGGTGTAGGAGTTGAACCAGCTGATCTCGCGGTTGAACTTCCACACGGCGATCGCCTCCAGGCCGCGCGTGTCGACCTTGCCGACGTTGACAAAGGTGGACGGGCAGCCGACGATGCCGGCGCAGGTGGCCACGCTCAGCTGGCGGTCGTCGAACCTGGCGCTGTACACGGCCAGCGAGCCTTGCAGGCTGTCGCGCTTGAAGCGGTAGCCGAGGTCGATGTTGGTCGATTTTTCCGGCTTCAGCGTGGCCACGCCGGCGTTGTAGGCGGCCTGGGTCTGCGAGAACGGGCCGGTCACGCCCGGCTGGTGGGCGCGCATGTTCTTCGAGGCCGAGGCGAACACTTCGTCATTGGCGGTCAGCGCGTAGTTGAAGCCGACCTGCGGCAGGAATTTCTTCTCGGCGTCCAGGTTGCCGGCGGCGCGGGTGCCAACCAGGTTGGTGGCGCGGATGTCCACGTCCACCGCCTTGAAACCGGCGTTCAGCTTGAGCTTCTTGTCCAGCAGCGCCCAGGTGTCCTGCAGGTAGTATTGCGAGGTGGTGGTGATGAAGTTCTGCGACCAGTCGGTGGCAAAGGCATTGGTCAGATAGTACATGGTGTCGGCCGGACCGGTGACCGCGTAGTAGCGGCGGCTGCCGGTGTGATTGTTGCGCTCGCCCCAGGCGCCGGCCGCCACGGTGTGGTCGCCAATGTCCCAGGTGACGTCGCTGATGATACCGTCGCGGCGGATCAGGTATTCGGTGGTGCGCAGCGAGATCGGGTTGTTGGCGTCGGTCGGCACGTACGGCGTGTACCAGTGGCCCTGGCCGGCGTTGTCGTGGTGGTAGACGGTGGTCTTCAGGTTCAGCGACGGGCTCAGGTTCAGGTCCAGCGTCAGGCCGCTGAAGGTGTCCTTGCGCAGGCCGCCGGCCGAGTAGTAGGCGTCATCCAGGCTGTTGACGCCGCCGGTGAACACGCCCTTGGCGGCGTTGACGGCGCGCTGCCAGTCGGGCTGGTAGTTGTCCCAGTCGTAGCCGAGGCGGTGGATCATTTCCAGCGACATGTCCTGGTAGTCGACTTCCTTGCGGTCGGAGTAGTTGACGAAGCCGGTCAGGCTGTTGCTCTCGCCGAAATTCAGCACGAAGCGGGCGTTGATCTGATCCTGGTCCTGGCCGCCTTCGCCCTTGGTCTTGTCGGTGCGCTGGCGGGTGCCGCTGAGGAAGGCCTTGAAGACATTGTTGATCAGGCCGGTATCGACGCGGGCGAAGGTACGCG
Organism: Duganella callida; assembly: GCF_004614165.1. Taxonomy (GTDB): domain Bacteria; phylum Pseudomonadota; class Gammaproteobacteria; order Burkholderiales; family Burkholderiaceae_D; genus Rugamonas; species Rugamonas callida. The sequence goes on from NZ_SPVG01000200.1 coordinate 3,374, forward strand.
AGGTCGAATCGCTGCCCACCGTCTGGGCGAAGGTCAGGCCGCGCTCGTCGGTCGGCGCCAGCGTGAAGAATTGCACGGTGCCGCCCAGGTTGCTGGTGGACGCGGTGCCCAGCGCGCCGGCGCCCTGCGACACCTGCACGCTGCCAATGTTTTCCGACGACACGGCGCGGCTGATGTGCAGGCCGTTGTTGTTACCGTAGGTCATGTCGCCGAGCGGGATGCCGTCCAGCGTGAAGCCCAGCTGGTTCTGGTTGAAGCCGCGGATGCTGAAGCGGGTCGACCATTCGTAGGCGCCGAACGGGTCGGCCGACTGGAAGTTCACGCCCGGCAGTTTTTCCAGCACCTTCAGCGGGCTGGTGCCCGGCAGCGCTTCGGCCAGGTCGGCCTTGTTGATGTTCTGCACCTGGCGCGACTGGCCGCGGCCGGTGATTTCCACCGTCTGCACCGGACCGGCCATGGCGCCGGCCACGGCGCCGTCATCGGCCGCGTCGGTCGCGTTGGCCACGGTAGCGGCGGCATACGCCTGGCAGGCCAGAGCCTGCAGAACCACCAGGCACAAAGGTTTCAGAGGGAAGCGCTGGGACATGAGTTGTTCTTTCTTGCTAGGTTAGTGGAAAATCAACTGGCAAGATTGTAAAAAGGGCATATGACCATGCCATGACGGGTGCGTGACATCTTGATGACAGTACGCATGCGCACCGACAGGGCGGCGGCGCCGTCCTAGCATCGGCCAAAAGGAGACGATCATGGACATGGACACGCGTGTCGCGCCGGCCGCCGCCGACAATGCCGCTGATAACGCCGACGACAACCCGGCGCCGGCGGCCGGGCCGCGCGGCTGGCTGGGCAAGCTGGGGCCGGGTCTGATCACCGGCGCCGCCGATGACGATCCCAGCGGTATCGCCACCTATTCGCAGGCCGGCGCCCAGTTCGGCTTCAACATGCTGTGGACGCTGCTGCTGACGTATCCGCTCATGGTCGGCATCCAGATGATCAGCGCGCGCATCGGCCGCGTCAGCGGCCATGGGCTGGCGACCAATATGCGGCGTCACTTCCCGCTGTGGCTGCTGTACACCATCGTCACGCTGCTGCTGGTGGCCAACATCATCAACATCGCCGCCGACATCGCCGCCATGGGCCAGGCGGCCACGCTGATCGCCGGCGGCAGCGCGCAATGGTATGCGCTGGCGGCCGGGGTGCTGTCGGCCGCGCTGCAGGTGGCGCTGCCCTACCGCCGCTATGTGCAGGTGCTCAAATGGCTGACGCTGGCGTTGCTGGCCTATGTGGCGACCGCGCTGAGTCTGGATCTGCCCTGGTCGCAGGTGCTGCACGCGGCGGTGCTGCCGCGCCTGTCATGGCAGCCCGACTACATCACCACCGTGGTGGCGGTATTCGGCACCACCATCAGTCCCTACCTGTTCTTCTGGCAGGCCTCGCAGGAAGTCGAGGACTTGCGCGCCGATCCGCAAGCCCGGCCGCTCAAGCGCTGCACCGAGCAGGCCGCCGAACAGCTGCAGCGCATCAAGATCGACACCGTGGCCGGCATGGGCTTTTCCAACCTGGTGGCGATGTTCATCATGCTGACCACCGCCGCCACGCTGGGCGCGCATGGGGTCACGCAGATCGAATCGTCGGCGCAGGCCGCTTCGGCCCTGCGGCCGATCGCCGGCGACTTCGCGTTCGCCCTGTTCAGCATGGGCATCATCGGCACCGGGCTGCTGGCGGTGCCGGTGCTGGCCGGCTCGGCCGCTTACGCCATCGCTGGCGCCATGCGCTGGCGTAACAGCCTGGAACTGCAGCTGTCCGGCGCCAGGAAGTTTTACGCGATCATCATCGGCGCCACGCTGATCGGCACCGCCATGTGCTTCACCTCCATCGACCCGATCCAGGCGCTGTTCTGGAGCGCGGTGGTGAACGGCGTCGCCGCGGTGCCGGTGATGGCGGTGGTGATGCTGCTGGCGGTGCGGCGCGATGTGATGGGCCAGCTGCCGGTGTCGTTGCGGCTGCGCGTGCTGGGCTGGCTGTGCACCGGCTTGATGGCGCTGGCGGTGGTGGCGATGTTTGCCACCATGGGAAAATAATGCGGTAAGCTGGGGCTTTTCACTGGAGGCGCCATGCCGCGACTGTTGCCCCTGCTGTTGGCCGTGCTGATGGCGCTGACGACGCTGCCGGCCTGGGCCATCGACCGCCCCTTCCCCGCCAACATCCTGCGCGGCAAGATGACGCCGGGCTATTTCCCCGATATCAGCATCGACGGCAAGGCGCGCCAGCTGTCGCCGGCCGCGCGCATCTTCAACCGCGACAACATGATCGAGATGCCGGCCGCGCTGCGCGGCAAGGACCTGGTGGTGAATTACACGGTGGACGGCATGGGCAATATCGACCGCATCTGGATACTGACCGCGGAGGAAGCGGCGCAGAAAGTGCCGACCGCGGCGGAAGCGGCGGCGGCGGCCGCCGCGGCTAAATAGCGCACTCCGGCGCGTCGGCGCGGGCGCAGGCAAAGCGTAGCAGCTCGTCCGGCGGGATCGGCCGCGAAATGTGGTAACCCTGCAGGTAGTGGCAGCCCATCTTTTCCAGGATGGCGGCCTGGCCAGCCGTCTCCACGCCCTCCGCCACCAGCTGCAGGCCCAGGCTCTGGCCCATGGCGATGATGGCGTGCACCAGCTTGTTGTTGCGCTCGCTGTGCTCGATGTCCATGACAAACGCGCGGTCGATCTTCAGCGTGTTCAGCTGGAATTGGGTCAGGTAGCTGAGCGAGGAATAGCCGGTGCCGAAATCGTCCAGCGAAATGCCGACGCCCAGCGCGCGCAACTGGCCGAGCACCGCGCGCACGTTGGCGGCGTCGTCGATCAGCACGCGCTCGGTCAGCTCCAGCTCGAGCTGGCGCGGCGACAGGCCGTTGCGCTGCAGCGCCTGCGCCACCAGCGCCACGAAGCCGGGATCGGCCAGCTGCCAGGCCGAGACGTTGATGCTGATGGTCACGTCGTCGAGCAGGCCATGCTTCCACTGGCCGACCTGGCGGCAGGCTTCTTCCAGCACCCAGGTGCCAAGTTCCACGATCATGCCGCTATCTTCCGCGACCGGGATGAAGCGGTCCGGCGTTACCGGCCCCAGCAATGAGCTGTTCCAGCGCAGCAGCGCCTCCACCTTGGTCAGCTTGCCGGTGTGGGCGTTGGTGATGGCCTGGTACACCAGATAAAACTCGCCGGCCTCGATCGCGCCGCGCAGGGCGCCATCGATCACCAGCGCGTCCTTGGCGGCGGCGTTCATGGCGTCGTTGAACACGCGCTGCTCGCCGCGGCCGGCTTTCTTGGCCTCGTACATGGCGATGTCGGCGTTGCGTATCAGCGTATCGCCGTCGCGGCCGTGGAGCGGATAGCAGGCCACGCCGATGCTGGCGGTCAGGCTGATCGCATGGTGCGACAGCTCGAAGCCGCGTTCCATGGCCTCGATGAGGGCGGCCGCGCGGCCGGTGGCGGTGGCCGTGGCGCTGCCGGCGGCCAGGCCCGGCAGGATGACGATGAATTCATCGCCGCCGAAGCGGGCCAGGATGTCGTCCGGTCCCAGCAAGGTGTGCATGCGGCTGGCGGCGGTGCGCAGCAGTTGGTCGCCGGCCGCATGGCCGAAGGAATCGTTGACGCGCTTGAATTTGTCGAGATCGATGAACAGTACCGCGCATTCGCGGCCGGCGGCGGCGGCCTGGTCGATCTCCTGCGCCAGCCGGCTGGCCAGGCCGTGGCGGTTGAAGAAGCCGGTGACAGGATCGATGCGCGCGGCCTGGTAGAGCAAATCGTCCTTCTTTTTGCGCTCGCTGATGTCCAGCAATTGGACCAGGCAGTACAAGCGGCCGCGCTCGATGTAGGGCGAGCCCAGCAGTTCGACCGGCAGGCGGGAGCCGTTGTGCAGCGTGAAGACGGTGGTTTCGGCTATCGGATACTGGACGTCGGGCGCCTCGAAGCGGCGGAAATACGCGTCGGCCATCTCGCGCGTCAGGTTGGGCAACAGTTCGCTGACGTGCCGGCCGACCAATTCCTGGGCATGTCTAAAACCCAACAATCGTGCACATCGTTCATTAGCGATGTGCACGTAACCCCGCCGGTCGCGTATCAGGAATCCGTGGCTGAGGCTGTCGATGGTGCGGGCGTAACGCTGCTGGATTTCATCCTGGACCGCGTAAATCAGTCCGAGCGTGGAGAGAATTTTGAGGAGTCCGGTGCCGATGAACCAGACCGTGTACAGATCCGGCCCCATGATCGCCGCGCTGACCAGATTGAAGCCGCCCCGTAATATCAGCGTCCATCCGAGCAGGCGGTAACGGCCGCGTGCATCGATTAACTGCTTGCCGGCCCAGCAAATCACCAAGCCGAATATCGCCACGGTGCCGGGTGCCAGCCATTCGGTTTTCCAGTGCCACAGCAAGGAAAACACCACGGCGCCAAATACGACAGCCGCTGGCGCCCATTTAATATTTTCCCTGCGTATTTTTCCGATAAAGAAGCGGGTACCGGCCCAATAACCCGCTATCGCCAGAGATAATGCCAGGGCACATAATGATAATCGCCAGGACAAGGGCATCAAATGCTCGCCGGCGACCCATATGATGGAACCGGTCATCGCCGCCATTTGGCCGGCGCCCCAGAATAGCGCATGCTTTTCCTTACGCTGCATGAGCCAAAGGAAAATCAGTAAGGCACTCAGTATGATGTCAGCTGAAAACTCCACCAGCATCGCTGAGAGATAAACGGGGAAGCCTGGGTCTGCGCTCATTGGCATCTGGCGTCCTCGGACGCTGTTGCAAGGTGACTAGCACCATTGTAAGCCGAACTCGACAGTAACGTCAGGAAAGTGTTGCCGATAAGCAGCAGACCAATTCATGCGGCTTTGCGAGGCGTTTTATGCCAAAAATTGGCGCGTACCTGCCATTTTCGAGCTTATGCTCCTAGGAGAACAGGGAAATAGCCAACGCCCACATGATGATAGCGATCAACGCGTCCAGCACGCGCCAAGCGTTGGGGCGCAAAAATATTGGCGTTAAATAGCGCGCTCCGAGGCCCAGGCTGCTGAACCATAAGGTGGACGCCAACATTGCCCCGCCGGCAAAATAGACAGGACCGTTAGCGGTTTGCTGGCCGCCGATGGAGCCTAATAACACCACCGTATCCAGATAAACGTGAGGATTTAGCAGACTGAATGCCAGCATGGCGGCAATTACTGATTTACGGTCGGGCGCGGTTTTATTTTCTCCCGCCACCATGGCCGAGGGACGCAAGGCGGAGCGCGCCGCACGCAGGCCGTAGCAGAATAAAAATCCCGCGCCGGCGATTTTTATCCAGAATAACAACCTCGGCGCCTCGATAATCAGACGACCCATGCCAGCGACACCAGCGCCAATTAACACCACATCGCACAAAATACAGATCGCGACGCAGGTTAAAACAAACTCGCGTTTTAGCGCCTGCCGCAGCAAAAAAGCGTTTTGCGAACCAATTGCAATAATCAGGCTGCTGCCCAATCCCAAGCCTTTAAGAAAAGCACCCGCTTCCATCTGCCGTCTCCGTCGCAAAAGGCATCAGCTTACGGTGCGGACGAAGATAAGTATAATTAATCTTATTTTCCAATTATTAGGAAAGCTAATGAGCCGCATCGACTACCGGGGACTGGCCGCGCTGGACGCCGTGATCGAATTCGGCAGCTTCGACAAGGCCGCCGCCGCCATGTCCATTACCCAGTCGGCGGTATCGCAGCGGCTGCGCATGCTGGAAAACAGCGCCGGTGAACTGCTGGTGGTGCGCAGCCAGCCGCCGGTGCCGACCGACGCCGGCCAGCGCCTGATTGCGCATTACCGCCAGGTCCGGCTGCTGGAATCGGCGCTGACCCTGCGTCCCGGCGAAGCTGATGTGCGGCCGGAAATCGCCATCGCGGTCAACGCCGACAGCGCCGCCACGTGGCTGCAGGAAGCCGTCACCCCGCTGATGAGCCGCGGCGACTGCATGCTGCACATCCGCCTGGACGACCAGGACCATACCCTGAGCATGCTGCGCGAAGGCCGGGTATTCGGCTGCGTGACCAGCGAAACCGCCCAGGTGCCGGGCACCACCGCCACACCGCTGGGCGCGATGCGATATTTCTGCGTTGCAACACCAACCTTTGCCGCGCGCTGGTTCCCGGACGGCATGACGGCGCAGGCGGTCCAACACGCGCCGGTGATGACGTTTGACCGCAAGGACATGCTGCAAAGCCGCTTCATCGCCCAGCACACCGGTTACAGCGGGCGCTATCCGCATCACGCCCTGTCCAGTTCAGATGGCTACGTGCGTTTCGTCGAAGCCGGGTTTGGCTACGGGATGCTGCCGATCCAGCAATGCGGGCAGCAGCTGAGGGAAGGCAACCTGATCGACCTGGCCCCAGGAAAATGGCTGGATGTGACGTTGATCTGGCACATGTGGGACATCCAGACACCGTTCACACGCGCCCTGTCCGACAACCTGATCGCCACCGCCCGAAAATACTTGCTTTAAGTCTACGCGAACAGGGTGGCCAGTTCCTGCCGTACCCGCGCTTCCCATTCGTCGGCGTCGGGCTGGTGGAGGTAGCGTTCTTCCGCCGCCGGTTCGGTCATTACCGGACCGATGCGCTGGTAGAGCATGACGCTGGTCCACGACACCTGCCCCGGCGCAAAGGCGTGCAGCAGCCGGAACGCCGGGTGCCTGATCGGGAAGGTGGTGGTGCTGACCAGCGCGCCTTCCGCCAGCTCGCGCGCCAGCTTGTTGCTGATGGCGTCCATCAGCGGCCCGAAACAGGTGCTGTAGAGGAATACCAGGCTGGCGCCGCGCACGTCGACCTTGAACATGTCACTTTCGATGAAGGCGATGCGCGCGCCGAGGTCGAGCAGGTGCCGGCCGTCCGCCACCACGCCCGATGGCAGCGACAGCGGCGTCTCCGGCGTCAACGGTTCCGGCAGCGCCGCCAGTCCCTGGGCGGCCAGCGTCAGCATCCGCGCGCAGCGCTCCTGCGCCAGCCGATGCCGGTAGCTGAGCAGTTCGACGCCAATGCAGCGCGCAAACGGCAGCGTCAGCGCGGCGGTCATGACCACCTTGCCCAGCCCGCTGCCGAGGTCGACCATCACGCCGCCCGGCGATAAATAAGGCCGCACCGCGTCAAAATAGTTTTCGAGCTCGAAGCGCTGCATTTCGCCGTAGATCAAGCTGCCTTCCTGGATCAGCCAGGCACGGATTTCGTCGTCGGCGATGGCGTTCAGCGGCCGAAACCCCGGCGGTGGCGCCAGTTTGGGCAACATCCCCAGTGGCATGATGCTGGCCGGCAGTGTGCCAATCAGCACGCCCAAGTGCGGCCGCAGCCGATGCAGCAGGTAGTCGTGACGTTCCGGCTTTTCCAGGCAGGCGCGCAGGGCGTAGCCGATTTCCATGAAAGCCAGCAAGGGCGAGCCCGGCGTTAGCTCGAAGGTTGGCCGCGCATGCGATTCGCCGCCCTGTATGCTCTGCAACAAGGCCTCGAACACGTCGGCCGGCTGACGAAACCGCGTCACCGGCGGCGCCGGGCGGTTGGCGGTACGGAAAATAGGATCGTTACTCATCAATCCCATTGTAAATAAAACATCACGCCGGCCGCAATGGCTGCATCATCTTCGCCACTTCGTCGTAGTGCGCCTGCCAGCCGGAACTGGCCAGCTTTGGCGCGCACACCGGGCAGGACGCGAAGGGGTCGCAGTCGTGCTGCAAATCGACAAAATAACGGCCGATCACCGGTTTGCCCGCGTACGAGTCGGTCATCACCGGCCGCGACTTGAGCGAGGGCGCGGCCACGGCCGGCACGAAATCGGCGCCGCCCGGCGGCAGCCAGCGCGCGAACGCCGCAGCGTCCTTCCCATCCGGCACGTACCAGGATTTACGCTCATTGTTCCAGCGCGCGCCCAGCGCCTTGGCTTCGTCTTTTTCCGCGAACGGCACTTTTAAATACATCATCTTCGTAGACTCCGAGACAGCAGGAGCGCTATTTTACTGCTATCGCGATGCGCAGGCTGCGTTGAGATAGTCGGTATGATCCGGCATCGCGCCAACTTTTTCGATCATCAGCGCCCGCACGCGCGCCATCTGGGCCTGCAGCGGCGCGCGCTCCAGCGCCCGCACGAAGGGATCGTCGCTGTGCGGCACCACGCCCAGCCCCAGCAGCATGGAGACGAATGAGGGTTCGCTGAATCCCTCCGTGTCGTAGACCACCACCCGGCCGCTTTCGCGGAACAGTTCGATCTGGTGCCGCAGGCTGTCCGGAATCGCCATGTTGGCGCAGTAGCGCCAGAACTCGCTGTCGCTGCGCCTGGTCAGCTTGTAGTGCAGGATGATGAAATCGCGCACCGATTCGTAACGCCGCCCCATGTAGCGGTTGAACTCATAAGCGAGCTCGGGTTTGAAATCCAGATCGGGGAAATAGGTGATCAGCTGCCCGACCGCGTTTTCGATCAGGTTGATGCTGGTCGATTCCAGCGGTTCGACAAAGCCGGCCGACAAGCCGATGGCGACGCAATTCTTCCGCCAGGACTGACGCCGCCGGCCGGTGACGAAGCGCAGCTGACGCGGCTGGTCCAGCGGCGCGCCGTCCAGCCCCGCCAGCAGCACGCGCTGCGCTTCCGCATCGCTGGTGAAGGCATTGCTGTAGACATGACCATTGCCGGTGCGGTGCCGCAGCGGGATGCGCCACTGCCAGCCGGCCGCCCTGGCGGTCGAGGTGGTATACGGCGTGATGCTGGCCACCTTCTCGCACGGCACCGCCAGCGCACTGTTGCACGGCAGCTGTGCGCTCCAGTCCTCGTAACCGGCCTGCAGCGCGCCGTCGATCAGCAGGCCGCGAAAGCCCGAGCAATCGATGAACAGTTCGCCTTCGATGCGGCGGCCGTCCTTCAGCTTGAGCGCGCGGATGTGGCCGTCTTCAGGCCGCAGTTCGACCTGGTCGATCGTGGCCTCGACGCGCCGCACGCCGCGCTGCACGGCGTAGTCGCGCAGATAGGCCGCGTACAGGCCGGCGTCGAAATGATAGGCGTACGAGTAAGGCGCGTTGTCGCCGGGCGCGGCAAAGCGGTTGTTGCGCGCCATCAGCGTCGCCATCGACCAGTTTTCATACGACGGAATGGTGGGATCGGCGCGCGCCAGATGCAGCCAGTGCAGATGCGGCGAGCGGTTGTCGATACGCGGGCCGAAGTCGCCGAAACCGTGGAAGAAACGGCTGCCCAGCTGCCCCCAATCGCGGAATTCAATGCCGAGCTTGAAGCTGGCCTGGGTCTTGCGCAGAAAATCGGCCTCGTCCACGCCGAGCGCGGCGTTGTAGTAGCGGATGGTGGGCAAGGTGGCCTCGCCAACGCCCACGGTGCCGATCTCCGGCGATTCGATCAGCACAATCTCGCAGCGCCGGTCCAGCCGCTGGGCCAGCGGCGCCGCGGTCATCCAGCCTGCCGTGCCGCCGCCGACGATCACGATTTTGCGTATGGTTTTGTCGCCCATGCGGTCTCCTGTTGTTGTGAAACCAGTATAACGGCGTGGCAAGGCCGGGCTGGCGTTTCCGGCAAAAACGAAAACGGCACAGGTGAAAAACATAAAGGAAGAGGCAACAATAGCGCCGCTATGCGAGAATGCCGCATGCCTACTATCGAACCTCTCACCCTGACCCTGGCCGAACTGGCCGAGCGCTGGCATCTCAGCGCCAAGCAAGTGCTGGAATCGCCGCACGCCCTGCCCATGTATTTTTACTTCGACGGCCTGGTGTTCGATTTCAACGACCGCTGGCACCGCGCGAATGGCGATGCGCAGACGCAGCAGACGCTGGAAACCAGCAAGACGCGGCTGTCCACGCTGGAAATCGACCTGCAGCGCCAGGCCATGCACAAGCGCGGCCTGCTCAAGCTGACCCAATGGGAAGAAGCGCTGAGCGACGAGGAACTGCAAAGCCAGCAGGAAGAAGCCGACCGTCTGACGCAGGACATCGCCCACCTGAGCGCGCAACTGAAGGCGCGCGCGGACGAGCGCCAGCGCCGCGTGCGCAACGGTCTGCTGCGCGCCGCGCCGCGCACCTTGAAGGAAATCGCCGAGCGCGGCCAGGCGCGCTTTCCGCAATTCGCCTACATGCCGCACGCGCCGGGCAAGCCCGACGACGAGCAGGCCATCGCCGACGGCGCCGTGGTGGCGCTGGAAGATGGCTTCCCGGCCAGGGAATTCCTCACCGGCGCCGACCTGGTGGTGGCGATGCTGGACATCCGCGCCGCCGAGGACGGCGCGGTGTAAGGCTTACACCAGCGCGATCCGTTTCTGCTCGCGCGCCGAGCGGTACACGGCCTCGATGATGCGGATATCGCGCAAGCCCTCTTCGCCCGGCACGATGGGCTGCTTGTCCTGCTTGATGCACTGGGCCAGATGGTCGAGCTGGCCCGCCCACTGGGTGGCGCCCGGTCCCGGCGGCGGCGTGATCAGCTTGCTGCGATCCTGCCCCACCCACAGCTGGTTGCCGTCGTAGCGCGTGCCCGGCTCCAGATCGATGCGGCCCTTGTCGCCCATCAGCAGGATGTGGTTCTGGTTGGCGCTGTACATCGACATGCACGAGCCGATCACGCCGGACGGGAACTCCAGCTGGAACTCGATCATGTCTTCCACTTCGCGGAAACGCGGGTCGTTGCGGTCCGTGGTTTCCTTGGCATAGACCGAGATCGGTTCCTCGGCCGTCATGTAACGTGCCGCGTTCAGCGCGTAAATGCCGATATCCATCATCGAACCGCCACCCGACATGGCTTTCTTCAGGCGCCACGCATTCGGATTGCCGGCGGTGAAGCCATGCTCGGAACGGAAATAGCGCAGCTTGCCGATGCCGCCGCTGCGGGCGATGCGGCGCGCTTCGAGGTTGTTGGCTTCGAAATGGCAGCGATAGCCGATCATCAGCTTCTTGCCGGCCTGCTTGCAGGCGTCGATCATCTGCTGGCACTCGGCAGACGACACGGCCATCGGCTTTTCGCACAGCACGTGCTTGCCGGCCTTGGCGGCGCGGATGGTGTACTCGGCGTGCATGGACACGGGCAGGCAGACATAGACGATGTCGATGTCCGGATTGTCCTTGATGGCGTCGTAATTCTTGTAATCGTAGATATTGCGTTCCGGCACGCCGTACTCGGCCGCGACGCGTTTGGCCTTGGCCGGGTCGCCGCTGACCAGCGCCACCAGTTTGCTGTGCTGGCAGTTCTTGAACTGCGGAATGATCACGCCCAGGCCGTAACCGCCCAGCCCGACGATCGCATAGCCCAGCTTGCGCTCCGGCGCCGCCGCGCGCGCCGGCAGGCCGACGGCCGCAGCCGTGATAGCGCTACCAGCAGCAAGTACAAGACCCCGTCTATTCATGTCTATCATCTCCACCACTCCTTGTTAGTTGATCCTGCGAGGGCAATTTTAGTATAAGGATAAGTCGCCGGAGCGCCGGCAGTCGTAAAAAACTTTGAAATGGGCGATACTGGACGCGGAGACAAAACGCATGGACAAACACTTGGTATTCAGCGCATTGCTGACCGTACTGCCGCTGGCGTCCGTTGCCGCCGAGACCGCGCCGCCGGTGCGGCTGGTGGTCGGCGAGATGCCGCCGTATTCCGTGTCCGGCAATGCCGCCGCGCCCGGCCTGCTGGTGGAAATCACGCAGGAACTCGGGCACCGCGTCGGCGTGCCGCTGACGGTGGACTTTTATCCATGGCCGCGCGCTCTGGCCATGGTATCGCTGTCCAAGCGCACCCTCACCCTGCCCTTGAGCCGCACGCCGGAACGGGAAAACAATTACCGCTGGCTGCTCAAGATCTACAAGCAGAAACTGATCTTCGTCGGCCTGCGCGCCAACCGGCAATTGAGCGACCCCGCCCTGCTGAAGCAGGCGCGGCTGGTCGTGCTGCGCGGCACGCCATTCAAGCGGGATCTGACCGCGGCGGGCTACACCAATGTCGCCGAGTGCGCGACCAACAAGGAATGCGTGCGCATGGTCCGGCGCGGCATCGCCGACGCGACCTATGGCGTGGAAGACGTCTACCGCAGCGCCGCCGACAACAAGCAAGGCGAATTCCGCTTCAGCCCCACCTTCCGCCACGACGAAGTGTGGCTGGCCGGCTCGCTCGACTTCAGCGACGACGATGCGCGCAAATGGAAAACCGCGCTGGACGCCATGCGCGCTGACGGCAACCTGGCGCGCATCTTTCACAAATATGGTATTTCGGGAAATTGAACATGCACTTGATGAAGCACGCTGGCGCCGCTGCGCTGCTGCTGGCCGCCGCTGGCATCCGGGCCGCCCCGCCACCCGGCCAGGATGCCCTGGCCGGACCGCAACGCCGGGCGATGTGGGTGGCCGCAAACTGAATCTGTATTGCTGCGCCTATGCCGGCAGCAGCCTCAATCCCGAGCTCGGTCCGGCGCTGAGCGCCGCGCAATCTGCCCAGGCGCTCAAGCCGACGTACTGGCGCGCCCGCGCTTCCGAACTGGACAGTCTGGAAACCAGCGCCAGCCAGATGCGCAGCGCGCGCAAGCCTTACGGCGCCATCAAGGTGGTCACGTGCCGCAGGCCGAACCGGCGGCCGTGAGCGCCGCCGTCAATCAGCTGCTGAATTAATCATACACATGCCGCGGCGTACGGCATTTTTCGATGGTGCCGGGCGATGGCGTGTCGGACTGGCGCCGCACCGACGCTGCGGACAGCACGCGCAGAATGGTTTCGCGCGGCACATCGTGGGCCTCCAGGAAGGCCCAGGCCGTTGCGGCGCCGCTCAGCGCGTCGATGACGACCGCCTGCTCCAGCGCCTCGGCCAGATGGTAATTGGTTCGGGGTTGCATAGCTCTCACCTGTGAAATCGTGTTGCGAAGCACTCACGGGATAAGGTGAGAAGCGGGCCGGAGATTGCGCGGAGCTGGGGCGCAACGGGCCAGTGAAGCCACCACTATATCAACTTTGAAAGGCACTCCCCTTCAATCATTTTCAATCGAAAATGATCTTTCGATAGTGTGGGAGGCAGCTGCTGATGGCAAAAAATAATAGCTGCTCGAAAGCAGCTATTCAGGATTGGTAGGCCCTCCCAGAGTCGAACTGGGTACCAACGGATTATGAGTCCGCTGCTCTAACCAAGCGTGAGCTAAGGGCCCTAAGGGGTCGCTGCGCCGGAGCCTGTCATGGCCTCGCTGATGCGCATCCGGCAATGACGCCGAGCACGCGAGCATAAAGGTTGGACAAGGCCCCAGTCAAGCCTTAATTGCCTTCCAGGAAGCTCTTCAGCTTGTCCGAACGGCTAGGATGGCGCAGCTTGCGCAAGGCCTTGGCTTCGATCTGGCGGATACGCTCGCGCGTGACGTCGAACTGCTTGCCGACTTCTTCCAGCGTGTGGTCGGTCGACATTTCGATGCCGAAGCGCATGCGCAGCACCTTGGCTTCGCGCGGCGTCAGCGAGTCCAGCACGTCCTTGACCACGCCGCGCATCGAGGCGTGCAGCGCGGCGTCGGATGGCGCCAGCGTGTTGTTGTCCTCGATGAAGTCGCCCAGATGGGAATCGTCGTCGTCGCCGATCGGCGTTTCCATCGAGATCGGCTCCTTGGCGATCTTCATGATCTTGCGGATCTTGTCCTCGGGCATCTCCATCTTGATGGCCAGCGTTGCCGGGTCCGGCTCGGCACCGGTCTCCTGCAGAATCTGGCGCGAGATACGGTTCATCTTGTTGATGGTTTCGATCATGTGCACCGGAATACGGATGGTGCGCGCCTGGTCGGCGATCGAGCGGGTGATGGCCTGGCGGATCCACCACGTCGCATACGTCGAGAACTTGTAGCCGCGGCGGTATTCGAACTTGTCGACCGCCTTCATCAGGCCGATGTTGCCTTCCTGGATCAGGTCGAGGAACTGCAGGCCGCGGTTGGTGTATTTCTTGGCGATCGAGATCACCAGACGCAGGTTGGCCTCGGTCATTTCGCGCTTGGCCTTGCGCGCCTTCATTTCACCGGCCGCCATCTGGCGGTTGATGTTGCGCAGGTCCGGCAGCGGCAACACCACGCGCGCCTGCAGGTCGATCAGGCGCTGCTGCAGTTCCTTGATGGTCGGAATATTCCGGCCCAGGATGGCGCTGTAGGCATGGCCGGCGGCCACTTCGCCATCGACCCAGTCCAGGTTGGTTTCATTGCCCGGGAACACCTTGATGAAGTGGGCGCGCGGCATGCCGCACTTGTTTACCGCCACGTCCAGGATCTGCTTTTCGATGTGGCGCACTTCGTCCACTTGGCCGCGCAGCGTGTCGCACAGCTTCTCGACGACCTTCGCGGTGAAGCGGATGCCCAGCAGTTCCGAGGAAATCGCTTCCTGCGCCTTGACATAGGCCTTCGAGTTGTAGCCTTCCTTCTCGTAGGCGCGGCGCATCTTGTCGAACTGGTTGGAGATGACGTCGAATTTCTCCAGCGCTGCCGCTTTCATGGCCTCCAGTTGCTCGGCCGAATAGCCGGCCGCCGCGCCCGACGGGCTGGCTTCCTCTTCTTCCTCTTCTTCCTCTTCTTCCTCGTCCTCGTCTTCCTCATCTTCATCGGAAGCGGCGGCCGGCGCCGGCGCGGCGGCGTCCTCATTCTCGTCGACCAGACCGTCGACGATTTCGTCGATCTTGATCTCGTCGGCGCGGATGCGGTCCGAGGCGGCGATGATCTCGGCGATCGTCACCGGGCAGGCGGAGATGGCCTGAATCATGTCTTTCAGGCCGTCTTCGATGCGCTTGGCGATTTCGATTTCGCCTTCGCGCGTCAGCAGTTCGACCGAGCCCATTTCGCGCATGTACATGCGTACCGGATCGGTAGTGCGGCCGAAATCGGAATCGACAGTGGACAGCGCCGCCTCGGCGGCGGCCTCGGCTTCGTCATCGCTGGTGACGGTGGCGACATTGTCGGACAGCAGCAACGTCTCGGCATCGGGCGCGTGCTCGTAGACGGCGATGCCCATGTCGTTGAAGGTGCCGATGATGCCTTCGATCGCTTCCGGATCGACGATATTGTCGGGCAGATGGTCGTTGATCTCGGCATACGTGAGGAAGCCGCGTTCCTTGCCGAACTTGATCAGGGTCTTGAGTTTCTGGCGGCGGCGCTCGAGTTCTTCCTCGGTGGCCTCGGTGTCCGACGAAAACGCATCCTTGAGCAGCGCCTTTTCCTTGGCCTTGCGGTCTTTGGCCTTGGCCTTGTCGACCGCCTTGAGCTCGGCGCGTTCGACCGCGTTGAGCGCGGCGACCTCGTCGTTCTCAGGCTGGAATTCTTTCGGTTTGCGCCCGCGCCGGCCCGGCACTTTGACCGTCGGCAGCACGTAACCCGACGTGTCGATCGCTGCCAGCGCGGCCGCGTCCGTGGTCTGGCTGACCGCGGGAGGCTGCTTGGCGGCGACGCGCGTCTCCGGCTTGTCCGCCGTTTTGGCGGATTTTGCGCTCACTTTAGTCGGCTTTTCAGCCGCTTTGGATTCAGGTTTCTTGATTGGCACAGGCGCTTTCGATTACGGATAAAGTTTCGATCCCGCTGGGATCCCTACGTCTCCGGACTTGCCGACCGCTCAAGTCCGACAATACTACGACTTACTTACACCTGGTCAGGCCGACCGACCGCATACAGAATGCGGAAATTCTACTGCATCAGACACGTGCGTGGGGGCAAGAAACCAGGACTAGGTTAGATAGCAAACAGAACGTTTGCGGACAACGACGGTATAAGGTCGTTGACTCAACCAAAGCTGGCCCGTGCCGCCGACACCTGTCTTTCCGCATCGATCAAGAGCCTAACTCACTGAAAACAAACACATTATCAACAGAAAAACGATGCCAAAACATACAACACTTAGCGTTTTATTATAGCACGTCACTTTTCAATTTCCAGAGGGAAGACCGGTTGCTCTCCCTGTGGGGTAATGCCTTACCTGTTCGACAATTCCGCTTGCGCTTCGCGCAACAACTGGTCTTGCATGGCCGTCAATTCGCGGTAGCGCACGCCGATCTGGTCGGACGACAAGCCGGACGCAAACAGCTGGCTCAGCTCCTGTTTCAGCGCATCGTTCTTGACCTGGCGGATCGCCGCCCGCAACACCAGCCGCTCGGTGTTGCGCTCGGTTTCCGGCTCCTTGACGATCTCGCCGATGATCGGATCGAACTCGTCGCCCTGCGATTTCAGATGCTGGGCAAATGCCGCGAAATTGCCGGCTTCCCCCAGCATTTGCGCCGCGCCGACCAGCTGCGTCAGCCGCTCGGCCGCCTCGGCGCCAAAGTGCTGGAACGCGTCCAGCGCCGCCTGATCCACTTCCAGCGCCAGCGGCGGATGCGCCACCAGCACACGCATGATCTGCAATTCCAGCCCCTTCGGCTGGGTACGCTGACTGCGCGCGGGCGCCATCTTGGCCGGCGCCGTCGGTTTCTGCAACTCGAACAGCACCTCGATCTCGTACGGCGAGGTCATGGTCATCTGCGCCAGCCCATGCACGATCTGCAAGCGCAAGGCCGTCGGCGCCATCGCCTGCAGCAGCGGCTTGGCATCGAACTGCATGCGCGCCCGGCCTTCCGGACTGCCCATGTCGTGCTCGCCCATCGCTTCGCGGATCAGGAACTGCGACAGCGGCATGGCCTCCTGAATCTCCTGCTCAAAAGCTTCCTTGCCGTAGGCGCGCACATAGCTGTCGGGGTCGTGCTCAGTCGGCAGGAACAGGAACTTGATGGTCTTGTTGTCCGACACGTGCGGCAGGCAGGCTTCCAGCGCGCGCCGCGCGGCGCGGCGGCCGGCCTTGTCGCCGTCGAAACTGAAGATCACCGTGTCCGTCTGGCGCAACAGCTTTTGCACATGGTGCGGAGTGCAGGCCGTACCCAGCGTCGCCACCGCCTGCGGGAAACCCATCTGCGCCAGCGCCACCACGTCCATATACCCCTCCGTCACCAGCACGTAGCCCGCATCGCGGATCGCCTGGCGCGCCTCGAACAAGCCATACAGCTCGAATCCCTTTGAAAATAAAGGCGTTTCCGGAGAATTCAAGTACTTAGGTTCGCCGTGATCGAGCACCCGGCCGCCGAACGCGATCACTTGGCCTTTGGTATTCCGGATCGGAAACATTACCCGCTCGCGGAAGCGGTCGTAGCGCTTGCGGTTGTTGCCGTCCTCGTCCACCTTGTCGATCACCAGGCCCGATTCGGCCAACACCACCGCTTCATAGTCGGGAAATACCGAGCGCAGGTTGTCCCAGCCCGGCGGCGCGTAGCCGAGGCCGAAGCGGGCGGCGATTTCGCCGGTCAGGCCGCGGCCCTTCAGGTAGGCGATGGCGGTCGGCGCGCTGCGCAGCTGCAGCTTGTAATAGTCGCCGGCCTTGGTCATGGCGTCGGTCAGCGCCAGGCTTTGCGCCTGGATCTGCGCGCGCTGCGCCGGCGGAATCTTGTCATCCTGCTCGGGCACCACCATGCCGACGCTTTGCGCCAGTTCCTTGACGGCATCGACAAAGCCCATGCCGGAGTATTCGATCATGAAGCCGATCGACGTGCCGTGGGCACCGCAGCCGAAGCAGTGATAAAACTGCTTGGTCGGGCTGACCGTAAAGCTGGGCGACTTTTCACTGTGAAACGGGCACAGCCCCATGAAGTTCGCGCCGCCTTTTTTCAGCTGAACATAGCGGCCAACGACGTCGACGATGTCGACGCGGTTCAGTA
This sequence comes from Duganella callida, assembly GCF_004614165.1. Classification (GTDB taxonomy): domain Bacteria; phylum Pseudomonadota; class Gammaproteobacteria; order Burkholderiales; family Burkholderiaceae_D; genus Rugamonas; species Rugamonas callida. Next base: position 21,084 of record NZ_SPVG01000200.1, read on the forward strand.
AATCGGCGATAAAAGTTTGGGGGATCACAGGGATGATACGGTCTTGTTATGGATCAGACTATACCGCCGCCGGCGATCCGCTTTGATGCGGATCAAGCCGCGGCGGAGATAACTCAGGCTGGAGTCAGCGCTTTTTTGACCAGGGCGGACACCACGGTCATGTCGGCGCGGCCGGCCAGTTTCGGCTTGAGCACGCCCATGACCTTGCCCATGTCCTGCGGACCGGCGGCGCCGATGGCGGCCACGGCGGCGGCGACTTCGGCCGCCACTTCCTCGTCCGACAGCCCGGCCGGCATATAGGCGCTCAGCACGGCCAGTTCGGCTTTCTCGATGTCGGCCAGGTCGGCGCGGCCGCCGGCCTCGAACTGCGAAATCGAATCCTTGCGCTGCTTGATCATTTTTTCCACGATGGCCACGGTCTGGTCATCGTTGACTTCGATCTGCTCGTCCACTTCCTTGCGCTTGATTTCAGCCAGGATCAGGCGGATGGTCGCCAGACGGCCGGCTTCCTTGGCGCGCATGGCGGTTTTCATGTCTTCGGTGATTTGGGCTTTCAAGCTCATAGCAATTCTTTCAAGGGTAGAAAAGACGAAAACCCGCCGCGGACAAGCCGGAGCGGGTATTCTCTTGGATGCCGCCAAGCACAACCGGCAAAGCCAGGTTGTCCTGCGTAAGCAATCTTAGAAGAGTTTTTTCGGCAGCTGCTGGCTGCGGATGCGCTTGTAGTGACGCTTGACAGCGGCAGCCAGCTTGCGCTTACGCTCAGCCGTTGGCTTTTCGTAGAACTCGCGTGCGCGCAGTTCGGTCAGCAGACCGGTTTTTTCGATGGTGCGTTTGAAGCGACGCATTGCGACTTCGAACGGCTCGTTTTCTTTAAGGCGAATAGTGGTCATGTAAAAATTCAAACCGTTGGAGGTTAGAGGGAGACAAAGACTATAGCATCTTTTGCCGAAAAATGGAAGGCACCGACCCGAAAACGGCCAACGGTGCGGCTTTCATGGCAAAAAACAACACGGCTGATAGGCAATCTTCTGCTACTTCAACGGGATTGCACGGTGCCGCAAGACTTCCAGAGAAAACGATTATATCAAACCGCCAGACCCGCCGCTACACCCGAGGCCCAGGCCCACTGGAAGTTGTAACCGCCCAGCCACCCGGTCACGTCCACCGTTTCGCCGATGAAGTACAGGCCCGGCGCCTTGGTGGCCATCATGGTCTGCTGCGACAGTTCGCGCGTATCGATGCCGCCGCGCGTGACCTCGGCCTTCTTGTAGCCTTCGGACCCGTTGGGCGTGATGGTCCACTGATTGACCGCGGCGCCCAGCTTGCGCAGTTGCGCGTCGGGCATGTCGGCCAGGCGCGCGTCCGGCTGGAAACCGTGGGCCAGCAGCAAGCCTTCCGCCAGCCGTGCCGGCAGCCACTGCGCCAGCACATTGCCCAGCTGTTTCTTGATGGTGCCCTTGCCCTCGATCAGCGCAGCGGCCAGGTCCAGTTCGGGCAGCAGGTTCAGCACGATAGGCGTGCCCGGCTGCCAGTACGACGAAATCTGCAGGATCGCCGGCCCGGACAGGCCGCGATGGGTGAACAGCAAGTCTTCGCGGAAGCGCGCACCGGTGGCGTTGCGGCCTTTCAGCGAGCCGGTTTCCACGTCGACTTCCAGCGCGATGCCGGCCAGCTCGACGAACGGCGCCCACTGCTGCGGGTCGAAGGTCAGCGGCACCAGCGCCGGGCGCGGCTCGACCATGCGCAGGTCGAACTGCCGGGCGATGCGGTAGCCGAAATCGGTGGCGCCGATTTTCGGGATGGACAGGCCGCCGGTGGCGATCACCACGGCCGGGGTTTCGATCGTGCCGCTATCGGTCTGCAACATATAGCCATCGACGCCCTGCTCCACCGATTCGACCTTGCACGGCATGCGCCAGTGGACGCTGCCGGCGGCGCACTCGGCCTTGAGCATGTCGATGATCTGCTCGGCGGAATCGTCGCAGAACAGCTGGCCCTTGTGCTTTTCGTGGTAGCCGATGCGGTGCTTCTTGACCAGGGCCAGAAAATCCTGCGGCGTATAGCGCGACAGCGCGCTCTTGCAGAAGTGCGGATTCTCGGACAGGAAGTTGGCCGGGCCGGCGTTGATGTTGGTGAAGTTGCAGCGGCCGCCGCCGGAGATGCGGATCTTCTCGGCCAGCTTGGCGGCGTGATCGATCAGCACCACGCGCAAGCCGCGCTGGGCCGCGGTCGCTGCGCACATCATCCCGGCCGCGCCCGCGCCGATTACTGCCACATCAAACTTTGCCATCATCGGTCCCGTTGGGTAAAGGGCGAGATTTTACTCGATCGGATCGCTGGCCTGCTGGCGCGAATGGACGGTACGGGCCACCAGCAGGCATTGCGCCACCTGTTCGGCGATTGGCGGCGGCACCGGCACCGCGCCGTCCAGCACCGACTGGATCCAGGCGGCGGTGGCGGCCGGGCTCTTATCTTCCGGCAACAGCGGCAGTTCGCCGACCAGCGTCTGCTTGGGCACCAGCATGCTGCGCAGGCCGCCGTGGAACCAGTCGATCTGCTGCGCCTTGTTGGCATTGGCCACGGTTTCGCCTTCGGTACCGCGCATCAGGAAGGCGTCGCCGCGGTCGTGCGGCGCGGCGGTGGTGAAGTACTCGCCCAGCATTTCCAGATATTCCGGATGGGTGTAGGACACCAGCCGCAGCGCCGGCCCGGCGAACGGCTGCATGATCTTGACCAGCGTATGCGTCGAATTGCGCACGCCCAGCCGGCGCCGCAACGACAGCAGGTGCGCCAGCTTGGGCGCCAGCGCATCGATGGTGATGAAGGCCACGTGGCCCTGCGACATCGCCTCCTCAGCCTCCGAGCGGTGACGCGCCGCCGTCACACCGAGCGCGGCCAGCACCTCGGCCGTGGTGACGCGGCCCGGATCGTCGGCCACGCCGTGCACCAGCACCGGCACGCCCTCGCGCGCCAGCAGCATCGCCAGCAGCGGCGTCAGGTTGGCCATCTTGCGCGCGCCGTTGTAGGTCGGAATGACCACCGGGGCGAACTGGCCCGGCGGCGCGTTCAGCGGCGCAAATGAGGCCTCGGCCGCATCCAGGAAGCCGGCGATCTCCTCCACCGATTCGCCCTTGATGCGCATCGACAGCAACACGCCGCCCAGCTCCAGGTCGGACACGCGGCCGTCGAGCATGGCTTGATACAGGGTGTAGGCATCCTCGCGCGACATACTGCGGGCGCCGTTTTTGCCGCGGCCTATTTCCTTGATGAAACGCGCGGCCAGAAAGGGTTCAGTATTCATGCGTGCAGCTTAAACCACCGGCGCGCATTTCGGCTACACTATCCTGTTCCAAAAAGTAAAACTAGAGTAGAAAATCATGATTTCCCCAGACATTGAAAACATCAACGTCACCTCGATCGCCTCCATGCCGTCACCGGAAACCTTGCACAGCAAGCTGCCGCTGACCGACCTGGCGTCCGAGACCGTGATGAAGGGCCGCGAGGCCCTGCGCAACATCATCGACCGCAAGGACAAGCGCCTGTTCGTGGTGGTCGGCCCGTGCTCGATCCACGACCCCGTGGCCGGCCTGGACTACGCGCGCCGCCTGAAGGCGCTGCAGGCCGAAGTGGCCGACACCATGCTGCTGGTGATGCGCGTGTATTTCGAAAAGCCGCGCACCACCACCGGCTGGAAGGGCTATATCAACGATCCGGACATGGACGACTCGTTCCGCGTCGACGTCGGCATGGAAAAGGCGCGCCGGTTCCTGCTCGACGTGTGCGAACTCGGCCTGCCGACCGCCACCGAGGCGCTGGACCCGATCTCGCCGCAATACCTGGGCGACCTGATCGCCTGGACCGCCATCGGCGCGCGCACCACCGAATCGCAGACTCACCGCGAAATGTCGTCCGGCCTGTCGACCCCGGTCGGCTTCAAGAACGGCACCGACGGCGACATCGGCATCGCCATCAACGCCATCCTGTCGTCGGCCCATCCGCACTCCTTCCTCGGCATCAACGCGCAGGGCAATGTGTCGATCGTGCGCACCCGCGGCAACGCCTACGGCCATGTGGTGCTGCGCGGCGGCGACGGCCGGCCGAACTACGACTCGGTGTCGATCGCGATCGCCGAGCAGGCGCTGGCCAAGGCCAAGCTGCCGGCCAACCTGGTGGTCGACTGCTCGCACGCCAACAGCTACAAGAAGCCGGACCTGCAGCCGCTGGTGATGGCCGACGTGATCCACCAGATCACGCAGGGCAACAAGTCGCTGGTCGGCGTGATGATCGAATCGAACATCGTCGGCGGCAACCAGAAGATCCCGGCCGACCTGAGCCAGCTGGTCTACGGCTGCTCGGTCACCGACGGCTGCATCGACTGGGACACCACCGCCGCCATGCTGCGCGAGGCGCACCAGCAACTGCTGAACCGCCCGTAATCAGTAGCAATAGGCCACCAGGCTGGTGGCCACGCCGAACTGCCCGGCCAGCGCCGCCTCGGCCTTGCTGGCCGGGGCGCTCAGTTCCTCCAGGTCCAGATAGACCTTGCACTGCTCCACCTTCACCGAATAGCGGCGCGCGTTACTGCTGCGTGGGTCCACGCCCTTGCAATCGAGCACGGCGTGCACGCTGGCCTCGGCGGTGCGGTACAGCGCCACGCCCGGCAGCTCCTGCCAGGCCAGACCGCGCGGCACCAGGCGCGCGCCGTCCACCAGCGGTACATCCTTTAATCTGCATATCAGTTTCCATTGTGCGGCCATCGCGCTCTCCCTTAATTCCGGGGTCAGTTCTGCCAATCGCACACGAGCCCAGCCGTAGCGCACGCTACGGTTGGGCTCGTGTGCGATTGGCAGAACTGACCCCGGATCGTTTGCCTACTTTCCAAGCAAAAGCGATGCCACGGCAAATCGGTGGAAATCCTGTCCATTTGGCAAAAATGCGCACCCGGCCAGTGCGCGGCGGGACTGCGCTGGTGCATGCTTGCACGCGGTTTACATTACAATGGCGGATTCCCCTGATGAATTCCGCATTTCCCATGATCGTACTTGGTGTTGAATCCTCCTGTGACGAAACCGGCCTGGCGCTGTACGACACGGAGCACGGCCTGTTGTCCCACGCCCTGCACTCGCAGGTGGCGATGCACGAGGAATACGGCGGCGTCGTGCCCGAACTGGCGTCGCGCGACCATATCCGCCGCGCCATCCCGCTGCTGACCCAGACGCTGGAGCGGGCCGGCAAGACAGCGCAGGACATCGACGCCATCGCCTACACGCAAGGCCCCGGCCTGGCCGGCGCGCTGCTGGTCGGTTCCTCGGTGGCCTGCAGCCTGGGCCTGGCGCTGGACAAGCCGGTGCTGGGCGTGCATCACCTGGAAGGCCACCTGCTGTCGCCGCTGCTGGCGTCCGAGCCGCCGGAATTCCCGTTCATCGCGCTGCTGGTCTCGGGCGGCCACACCCAGCTGATGCGGGTGGACGGCGTCGGCCAGTACACGCTGCTGGGCGAGACGCTGGACGACGCGGCCGGCGAAGCGTTCGACAAGTCGGCCAAGCTGCTGGGCCTCGGCTATCCGGGCGGGCCGGCGATTTCACGCCTGGCCGAGTTCGGCGATCCGGACGCCTACCAGCTGCCGCGCCCGATGAAGCACAGCAAGGATTTCAATTTCAGCTTCTCCGGCCTGAAGACGGCGGTGCTGACGGTGGTCAGGAACCACGAGGAAAAAGTGGTGGCCAATATCTGCGAGCAGGACAAGGCCAACATCGCGCGCGGCTTCGTCGACGCCATCGTCGACGTGCTGACCACCAAGTGCGTGCTGGCGCTCAAGCATACCGGCCTGAAGCGGCTGGTGATCGCCGGCGGCGTCGGCGCGAACGCGCAGCTGCGCGCCTCGCTGAACGCGGCGGCGGCCAAAAAGAAATTCAAGGTCTACTACCCTGAGCTGGAATTCTGCACCGATAATGGCGCCATGATCGCCTTCGCCGGCGCCATGCGGCTGATGATCAACCCGGACGCGGCGAAGAAGGATTACGGATTCAATGTGCGGCCGCGCTGGCCGCTGGACGAGCTCAAGGTCGTTTAAGACGAGAACGCCATCCCGGCCAGCACGGCCAGGCCGATCAGCGGAATCAGGTACTTGGCCTTGCCGCCGAAATGCACGCCCTGCGCGGCGATGCGTTCGCTGCGCAGCCGATGTTCATCGGCCGGCGATTCGTGTAGTACGGATTGATTGTCTTTTTCAGTTGCGGTTTCCATAACGGCCTCCAATGTCTATCGATATTCTTCCTTTCTGGAGGGCAGTGCAATTGTTGTGCCAACCAAATAGGCAGAAATACGCCTATACAGCTTGATTCTAGGCGCTTCTGTGGCGAACATGCCACACGATACAACGCCGCAGGCACCAATTCCGTGCACACACGCACGCTATCTGGCTTTGGCCACATTGACAACGCGGCGCTGGGCGGCCAGCCGCGCCGGCACCCGCTCCGACACAAAGTCGATGAAATGCCGCACCCGCAGCGGCATCTGCGTGCGCTGCGGGTAGTACATGAACACGCCGTTATTGCTGGTCACGGTCTGGGGCAGCAGCGGCACCAGCGCACCGCCGGCCAGCTCCTGCTCGACCATGAACACCGGCACCTGGCCGATCCCCATGCCGCTCAGCACCGCCGCCACCTCGCCCTCCACCGTATTGAAGCTGGCCACGGCCGGCACATCCTGATACACGGTCGCACCGTCCACGTGCAGCTCCCAGGGCAGCATGCGGCCCGTGTTGGGCTGGCGGAAACCGGTGCAGCGGTGCTGCGCCAGGTCGGCCACCGTGCGCGGCGCGCCGTGACGCTCCAGATAAGCCGGCGTGGCGCATGGCACCAGCAGCATGTCACCGAGCTTGCGCGCCACCAGATTGCGCTCGGGCGGACTGCCGGCGCGGAAACCGACATCGATCTTGCTTTCCACCAGATCGGTGAAATGGTCGTCCAGCACCAGATCGAAATGCGCGCCCGGATAGCGTTGCTGGAACTCCTGCAGCAGCGGCACGATGATGGCGTTGCCGATCGAGGTCGGCGCGGCCAGGCGGATCACCCCATCCACATCGAGCCGGCTGTTGCGGATCTGCTCCAGCGCATCGTCGAGCAGGCGCAGGCCGGGATTGGCCAGCTCGAACAGGCGCGTGCCCTCGTCGGTGAGACTGAGGCTGCGCGTGGTGCGGTGAAACAGCCGCACGCCCAGATGCTGCTCCAGCTGCCGCACCGCCTTGCTGACCGCCTGCGGCGTCAGGCCGGCATCCACCGCCGCCTGGCTGAAACTGCCGGCACGGACCACGCCGATAAACAAACTGATGACCCTGGCTTTATCCATATCTACAACCAAAAGGTGAAAATCAAACAGCTTTCCTATGGCTAGTGTAGCAGGTAAGCGGCGCCTAAACTTGCCTCATCAACCCACCTACACACGAAAGGAAACAATCATGACCGGCACTGCACAAAAAGTATGGTTCATCACCGGCGCCTCGCGCGGCTTCGGCAGGCTGACCGCCCAACAAGCCCTGCAACGCGGCGACCTGGTGGTGGCCACCGCGCGCGATCCGCACAGCGTCACCGCCGCGCTGGGCGAGCATGCGAATCTGCTGGCGCTGCGGCTGGACGTGCGCCTGGAAGCCCAGGCCATCAGCGCGGCGCAACAGGCCGTGGCGCGCTTCGGCCGCATCGACGTGCTGGTCAACAACGCCGGCTACGGCCTGCTGGGCGCGGTCGAAGAAGCCAGCGCCGACGAAGTGCGCGCGGTGTACGAAACCAACGTCTTCGGCCTGCTCAACGTCAGCCGCGCGGTGCTGCCGGTGATGCGCCGCCAGGGCAGCGGCCACGTGATGAACATCTCCTCGGTGGGCGGCTACTCCTCGTATGCGGGCTGGGGCGTGTACGGCTCGACCAAATTCGCGGTCGAAGGCCTGAGCGAAGCGATGGCGATGGAACTGGCGCCGCTGGGCATCCAGGTGACCGTGGTCGAGCCGGGCTTCTTCCGCACCGACTTCCTCGACACCACCTCGCTGGTGGCCACCCGCGAGCGCATCGACGCCTACGCCGACACCGTCGGCAAGATGCGCGACTTCGCCGCCGACGCCAACCATGCCCAGCCGGGCGACCCGCTGAAACTGGCCGACGCCCTGCTGCAACTGGCCGACGCCGCGCAAGCGCCGGTGCGCCTGCAACTGGGCTCCGACACCGTGGCGCGCGTGCGCGCCAAAAACGCCGCGGTCGAAAAAGAAATGACCGACTGGCTGGAGCTGGCCCTCTCGACCGACTTCAGCCAGGCTTAAGAGTCGGCTCTGACCCCGAATAGGTCTGCGCGCGGGTACCCCCAGCCCGGCACGTTTTGCGGGCATGCGGTTGATGCGTTGAGCGGCAGTGTGGTGAAGTTGCCGCGCGGGGTGGCGGCGAAGCGGTAGTCGGACAGCGCGCCCGCCGCCAGTTCCGGCATGCGGCCGAAACGCAGCCAGGCGTCGGCCTGACAGTTGCCGGCCTTGAGCGCGCGCAGTTCCGCCAGGCTGGCCTCCACCACGCCTTGCTGCATCACGCCGGTCGACAGCGCCTGCAACGGTGCCTGCTCGACCAACCCGGCGGGACATTGCGCCGGCGCCAGCCACTGCGGCGCGATGCTGGCGACGCCGCGCCGCAAGCGGTAGCTGCCGGCCGCTTCATTGATCTCGATGCTGTCGTAGGTCCAGCACAAGGGCTGCGACGGGAACGCCGTCATCGCCACGTCCAGCACCCGCGCCGCCGGATCGGCGTGCCGCAAGGCCGCCATGATCTGCGCCCGTCCCGCCTGCGACGCCGCGCCCTGCAGCGCGATGAATGCCAGGCTGATGCCCAGCGCCAGCAGCAGGCCGCCGCGTCCGAGCGGGCCGGCGCGCCACTGCGCCACGCCGCAAGCCAGCGCGATCAGCAGCAGCGCGGCAAACGAGATCCACCCCAGATAACCGCGCGCGGCACACACCGCCAGCGCCAGCAACAACATCGCCAGCCCGCCCAGCCGCAGCACGGGCCAGCGCATGATCAGCGCCATCGGCACCGCGATCGCCACCCAGAACAGCGGTTCGATGATGAAGACCATGTCGCCATACAACCAGCGCGCATCCAGCGGATACCAGGGATGCACCCCGTATGAGTTGGTGTAATCCATCAGCAGGTGCAGCGCGAAGCCGACGCCCACGCTGAGCGCCAGTCCCCAGCGCGCCGCACGGCTGAGCGCCAGCAGACGTCGCGCCGCCGGCCACAAAAGCCATAACAGCGCCGCCAGCAACAACGCCTGCGGCACCGCCCACAGCACCGTATGCGTATGGCCGCGATGGTTGAGCAGATACCCCAGCGGGGCGGGCAGACTGCGCGTCAGGAACAGGTCGAGATCGGGAAAATTCGACGCCAGCGCACACGCCACCAGCAACAACCGGTGGCGCGTCTGTTGCAGCGGCGCCGCCGGCTCGGCCGGCAGGCTGCGATGCACCAGCTCGCCAACGCCGAAGCCGATAACGCTGTGGGTGACGTTATCCACTTAGCGCCGGACGTCGACGCCGCGCCAGAACGCGATGTGGTCCTTGATCTGCGCGGCCTTCTCGGACGGTTCCGGATAGTACCAGGCCGCGTTCTCGTTGATCTTGCCGTCGACGTTCAGCGTGTAATAGCTGGCCAGTCCCTTCCACGGGCAGCGCGAGGTGTGGCTGCTCGGCTGCAGATATTCCTGCTTCACGCGCGACGGCGGAAAGTAGACGTTGTTTTCGACGATCTGCACTTCGTCGTCATTCGCCTGCGCGATGACGACGCCGTTCCAGCTTGCGGTGGGCATGGCCAGTCTCCTTGGGTTAAGCGCCGCACTCCACGCGATTGCGGCCGCCGTGCTTGGCGCGGTACAGGGCCGCATCGGCCTGCTGCAGCAGCGCGTCCGCGTCATTGATGTCCATGTGGTCGAACGCGCCCACGCCCAGGCTGGCCGTGATCCGCAGCGGCCGCGCGCCGGCGTAGTGTACCTGCGCTTCGATCTTCTGGCGCAACGCTTCGGCGAACTTGCAGGCGCCGTCCAGCGGCGTGTTGGGCAGGATCACGCACAATTCCTCGCCACCGTAGCGGCCGGGGATGTCGATCACCCGCACATTTTCGCGCAGCAGCCGGCCCAGCTGGATCAGTACCTGGTCGCCCACCGCGTGGCCGTGGTCGTCGTTGACCTTCTTGAAGTGATCGAGGTCGATCATCACCGCCGACAGCGGCGAACGGAAACGGCGCGCGCGCGCCACTTCGAATTTCAGGCGGTGCAGCAGCGAGCGGCGGTTGTGCAGACCGGTCAGCTCGTCGGTAGTGGCCAGCAGTTCCAGTTCGCGCACCGTGGCTTCCAGCGTTTTTTCGTTGGCGCGCAGCTCGATCAGCGCCATCACCTGGCGCCCCAGCTTGACCAGCGTGCCGCGCTGTTCCGGCGTCAGGCCGCCGGTCTTGGTGTCCATCACGCACAGCGCGCCGATGGCATGGCCGTCCGACGACGTCAGCGCCACGCTGCTGTACATGCGCATGTGCGGCGCCTCGAGCGTCAGCGGCATCTGCGCGGTGCGCGCGTCGCGGGTCAGGTCGGGGATTTCGGTGTACGCCTCGCCCTGCACCGCCAGCGAGCAGTAGCTCTGGCCGCGCGGCAGTTCGCCCAACTGCATGCCGGCGCAGGATTTGATCCACACCCGCTCGGCGTCCACCAGCGAGATGAAGGCATACGGCACCCCGCAGATTTTCGCGGCCAGCTCGGTCAGGAAGCTGAAATCTTCGCAGGCGGGCGTGTCGAGGATGTGATAGCGGTGCAGCGCGGCCAGACGGAAGTGGTCGGCCTGCGAGTGGGCGGTAATCAGCGTGTGTACTTTTTCTTCGGCCAGCATGGGCCTCCCTTGTTCATGACAACTGTCTCTAGCCAGGAGAGTTTATCGCAAAACAACGCCGGCGGGAGCGCCCGCCCCCCGCCGGTCCGGGACTTTTTACGCCGGCTTGGCCATGATCTCGCGCAGCGCGCGCTCGAACACCGCCGCCGGCTGGCCGCCGGAAATCAGGTGGCGCTCGTTGATGATCACCGCCGGCACGGAATTGATGCCGTGGCGGTGGAAGAATTCCTCGGCCTCGCGCACTTCCGGGCCGTATTCGCCCGAATGCAGCACCTGCCGCGCGGCTTCCTTGTCCAGGCCCACTTCGCCGGCCAGGTAGACCAGCACCTCGTGCGCGCTCGGGTCCAGGCCCTGGGTGAAATAGGCGTGGAACAGCGCCTGCTTCAGCTCCTTCTGCTTGCCCTGCAGGCCGGCCCAGTGCAGCAGGCGGTGCGCGTCGAAGGTGTTGTAGATGCGGCTGCGCTTGTCCATGGCAAAATTGAAGCCGACCTCGGCGCCGCGCGAACGTATCATCTCGCGCGCCTGCGCCTGCTGCTCCGGCGTGGAGCCGTATTTCTCGCTCAGGTGCTCGGTGATGTCCTGGCCTTCCGGCGGCATGTTGGCGTTCAGCTCGAACGGCTGGAAGTGGATGGTCACGTCGGCCTCGGCGCCGATCTTGTCCAGCGCCTTGTTCAGCGAGCTCAGACCGATGGCGCACCATGGGCACGACACGTCGGAGACAAAATCAATTTTCAGTGGAGTCGCCATCATTTTCCTTTCTTGCTGCCGATGCGGCTTTCCTTGCCTGCGATCAGGTTCGAGATATTTTTGCTGTGGCGGAACAACAGCAGCGCGCTCATGGCAAACACGGCAAACAGCTGCGGCTCGACGCCGAACAATAATCCATAATAGAACGGCGCGAACACGGCCGCCACCAGCGCCGCCAGCGACGAATAGCGGAACGCGAACGCCACCACCAGCCAGGTGACCAAGGTGGCCACGCCCAGCCAGATATCAAGACCCAACAATACACCCGCCGCGGTGGCCACACCCTTGCCGCCGACAAAACGGAAGAACACCGGCCACAGGTGGCCAAGGAACACGGCGATCGCCACCAGTGCGATGGTCGCATCGCCGATGCCCAGCTTGTCCTGGAAGTAAATCGCCAGCCACACCGCCAGCCAGCCCTTGGCGGCGTCGCCGATCAGGGTGGCGATGGCGGCTTTTTTGTTACCACTACGCAACACATTGGTGGCGCCGGGGTTTTTCGAGCCGTAGGTGCGCGGGTCGGCGATGCCGAACAACTTGCTGCAAATCACGGCAAACGAGATCGAGCCGATCAGGTAGGCGGCCACGGTCATCCAGACTGTATTCATTGATTCCTCTGTTTAGTTATCGTTTTCGGGCGGCGACTATACACCGCGGCGGCTTACTCGGCCAGCGCGCAGTGCACCGGCCTGGCGTTCAGCAATGCGGTCAGCACCTGCGGCCTGATGCCCACCAGGTAACCGCGCCTGCCGCCATTGATATAAATCGTTTCCAGCGCAAGGATGCTATCCTCTACGTACACCGGCATGGCTTTCCTGGTGCCGAACGGCGAAGTGCCGCCTATCATGTAGCCGCTGTGGCGCGACGCCACCTCCGGCTTGCATGGTTCGACCGACTTGCAGCCGATGTTGCGCGCCAGATTCTTGGTCGAGACCTTGCAATCGCCGTGCATCAGCACAATGAAAGGTTTGGCGGCTTCGTCCTGCATCACCAGCGTCTTGACCACGTGGTGCTCGTCGACGCCGAGTTCGCGCGAGGACACACTGGTGCCGCCGTGCTCCTCGTAGTGGTAGGGGTGCTCGGTGAACGCCACCTGGTGCTTGCGCAGCATTTGAGTGGCCGGGGTTTCGGAGATATGCTCTTTTTTAGCCATGGTTGAATCGGGGAGTTGTCCATTATGCAGCAGGAAATTCGCTTTGCCACTTTCAATGTTTGCAATCTTTCCCAGCCTGGGGCGAAATTGTACGACAATCTGGCGCCCCTGACCGAGGAGCAATACAAAGCGAAAGTCGCCTGGACCGCGCATCAGCTGGACGAACTGGACGCCGACATCATCGGTCTGCAGGAGATATTCTCGCTGAGCGCGCTGCGCGACGCCATGTCGCAGAGCAAGCGCTACCGCGACGCCATCCTGGCCGGCTTCGAGCCGCCGCCCGACCCGGTCACCGGCGCGGCGCGGCTGACGCCGGAGCTGGCGCTGATCTCGCGCCTGCCGCTGGCGGCGCCGGCGCAGGCCTACATCATGTTCCCGCAGGGCGTGGCCCTGCCCGAGGGCAGCCGCGACGCCGACCGCTTCGCGCGCGCGCCGCTGCACGCGCAGGTGGTGCTGGCGGACGAGCGTATCATCGACGTCATCGTGGTGCACCTGAAATCCAAGCGTCCCGACTACCGCAACGGCGACACCGGCGACGATCCCATGCTGCACGCCCAGGCCAATCTGCGCTCGCTGATACGGCGCGGCACCGAGGCGGTGGCATTGCGCGCCCTGCTCAGCGCCATGGACAAGGAACAGCGCCGCCCGCGCGTGGTGCTCGGCGATTTCAACGACACGGTCGATGCGGTCACCACCAACATCGTCATGGGCGCCGGCGCCAGCTGCCCGCCCGGCGAGGAATTCCGCGGCCAGTTCTTCGACGCGCGCCAGATCCAGTCCGGCCGCCAGTTCCGCGACGGCGGCTACACCATCGCCCACGACGGCCATTACGCCACCATCGACCACGTGCTGGTGTCGGAGGAATTCCATCCGTCCTCGCCGCACGCCCAGGGCGAGGTGGTCAGCGTGGCCTATCTGAACGACCACCTGGCGCAGGAAAAGCCGGAAGCGTCCGACCACGGCCAGGTGCTGGTGCGGCTGCGGATGTTCGACCGGCCATAAATCCTTATCCCCGGTTTTCTGCATTTCAGGCGTGTTTTTACACCGCTTGTCGCATTCCTCTGGCCTGAGCCCTTGCGTCTCCCTAAAGTGGCACCATGCGCAAACCCCACTCAGGCTAGAACAACGATATGAAACTGGAAACCTTGCCCCCGATGTCACAACCCACCGTGAGCCGCCCGCGCTGGCGCGCTGCGGCGGCCATGCTGGTCATCGTCGCCCTCGCCGGCGGCGGCTGGACCGTCTGGCACCACAGACAGGCCGCGGCGCCGCAAACCGCCGCCGCCCCCGCCGCCAAGGAGAAGAAAGACGTCTTCGAACTGTCGACCGGCGACATCGCCGCGGTCCACGCCCGTTCCCTGGCGCTCAGCCTGCCCCTGTCGGGCTCGCTGACGCCCTTGAGTTCCGCCACCATCAAGTCCAAGGTTTCCGGCGTGGTGGAGCAAACCATGCTGCAGGAAGGCCAGACCGTCAGCGCCGGCCAGGTGCTGGCGCGCATCGACCAGGCCGACCAGCGCGCGCGCCTGCAACAGCAGCAGGCCGCGCTCGACGAGGCGCAGGCCAAGCTGGCCCTGGCCACCAAGAACGAGACCAACAGCCAGGCCCTGCTCAAGCAAAAATACATCTCGCAAAACGCCTACGATTCGACCCAGAACACGGTCGATCTGGCGCGCGCCAACGTCAAGTCGGCGTCGGCGATGGTGGAACTGGCGCGCATCGCCCTCAACGACGGCGTGATCCGCGCGCCGATCAGCGGCGTGATCTCCAAGCGCCACGTGCAGGCCGGCGAAAAACTGGCGCTGGACATGCCGGTGTACAGCATCGTCAACCTGTCCAAACTGATCCTGGAAGCGCAGGTGCCGGCCGCCGAAATCCCGCGCGTGAAGGTCGGCCAGGACGTGAAATTCCGCGTCGACGGCTTCGCCGACCGCGACTTCCTCGGCAAGGTGGCGCGCATCAACCCGTCCACCGAAGCCGGCTCGCGCGCGATGCTGGTCTACATCTCGGTGCGCAACGAGGACGCCGCGCTGCGCGCCGGCATGTTCGCCAAGGGCACCGTGGTCACCGACCGCTCGGCCGTGGCACCCATCGTGCCGCTGGCCGCCGTGCGCACCGACAAGGACCAGAAGCAGATCGTCTACAAGGTCGAACAGGGCAAGCTGCTGGCGCAGCCGGTCAAGCTGGGCCTGCGCAACGAGGATGAAGGCTACGCCGAAGTGGTGGAAGGCTTGTCGCAGTGCGCCAACGTGATCGTCTCGCGCCTGGACAGCCTGAAACCCGGCGCCAGCGTCAAGCTGCCGGCCGGCGTCAGCGACGCGCCGCCGTCGGCCCAGGCCAAGGCCGCCGAACCGGCGAAGGGCTGACCATGTGGATCACTAAAGTCAGTATCCGCAATCCGGTATTCGCCACCATGGTGATGGTGGCGCTGATGGTGCTGGGCCTGTTCTCGTACAAGGGCCTGGGGCTGGAAGCCATGCCCAACGTCGACATCCCCGGCGCCGCCATCGAGGTGCAGTATCCGGGCGCCTCGCCGGAGGCGGTGGAGAACGACATCACCCGGCCGATCGAGGAAGCGGTCAACACCGTCAGCGGCATCAAGAACCTGCGCGCCAACTCGTGGGAAGGCCGCGCCGGCGTCTACGTCGAATTCGAGCTGACCACCAATATGGACCGCGCCATGCAGGACATCCGCGACAAGGTGGCGCAGGTGCGGCCGCGCTTCCCGCGCGAGGCCAAGGATCCGTTCATCGTCCGCTTCGAGGGCGAGAACGCGCGCCCGATCGCGCAGATCGGCATCACCGCCACCAACACCTCGGTGCGCGACATGTCCACCCTGGCCGACCAGATCATCGCCAAGCGCTTCCAGGGCGTGGCCGGCGTCGGCCAGGTGCGCGTCAACGGCATGACCGCGCGCCAGATCCTGATCAACCTGCGTCCGAACGACCTGAACGCGCAGGCGGTCGGCGTGGACGAAGTACTCAACGCGATCCAGAACACCAACGCCAACCTGCCGGCCGGCTCGATCAGCTACGGCGCCACCGAGCGCCTGGTGCGGGTGGAAGGCAAGATGAAGGACCCGCGCGACTTCAACAAGATCATCGTCGCGCGCCGCGCCAACGGCCCCGTATACCTGGACCAGGTGGCCACCGTGGTCGACGGCGCGCAGGAAGAACTGTCGATCTCGCGCATCAACGGCCAGCGCGCCGTCACGCTGGACATCATCAAGGTGCAGGACGCCAACGTGGTGGAAGTCGGCAAGCGCATCCAGAAAGTCGCGGCCGACCTGCAAAACACCCTGCCGCCCGACATCAAGGTGCAGGTGCTGAATGACGAATCGCTGAAGGTGCAAAGCCAGCTCGACAACGTCAAGGAGACCATCATCGAAGGCGCGGTGCTGACCATGGTGATCGTGTTCTTCTTCCTGCACTCGTGGCGCTCGACCATCATCACCGGCCTGACGCTGCCGATCGCGGTGATGGCCAGCTTCATCGCCATGAAGGCGTTCGGCTTCACGCTCAACTTCATGACCCTGATGGCGCTGTCGCTGTGTATCGGCCTGCTGATCGACGACGCCATCGTGGTGCGCGAAAACATCGTGCGCCACCTGGGCATGGGCAAGAACCACTTCAAGGCGGCCGAAGACGGCACCAACGAAATCGGCCTGGCGGTGATGGCCACCACCTTCGCCATCGTCGCCGTGTTCGTGCCGGTGGCCTTCATGCAGGGCATCATCGGCCGCTTCTTCCTGCAGTTCGGCGTGACGGTGGCGGTGGCGGTGCTGGTGTCGCTGTTCGTCAGCTTCACGCTGGACCCGATGCTGTCGTCGGTGTGGCCGGACCCGGTCAAGGACCGCTTCAAATACCTGCCGTGGCTGGGCCGCTTCATGCACTGGCTGGAAGGCGGCGTCGAATGGCTGCACAAGGTCTACGGCCATGTGCTGGCGTTCTCGCTGCGCTGGAAAAAACTCACCCTGCTGGCGGCCTTCGCCCTGTTCGGCGGCTCCATCCTGCTGGTGCCGATGATCGGCGGCGAGATGATGCCGGAGCAGGACAACGGCGTGATCAACCTGCTGATGAAAACCCCGGTCGGCTCCAGCCTCGAATACACCGACAACAAGGTGCACCAGGTGGAAGAAGCGCTGAAAGCCTTCCCGGAAATCGCCACCGTGGTGGCGGTGGTCGGCACCTGGGACGGCCGCAACACCGCGCAGCTGGACATGCGCCTGCTGGACCGCAACGTCCACCAGCGCCGCTCGCAGAAAGACCTGGAAGCAGCCGTGCGCGCGCGCCTGAGCAAGATCGCCGGCATCACACTGACGGTGGGCTTCAAGCCGATCTTCATCGCCATCCTCGGCACCGACGAAGCCAAGCTGGATGACGTCGCCCACCGGCTGATGGACAAGATGCGCAAGATCAAGGGCGTGGCCGACCTCGAATACAGCCAGGAAGGCGCCAATCCGTCGACCAACATCAAGATCAACAACGAACTGGCCAGCGACCTCGGTCTGACCACCCAGCAGATCGGCGCCGCGCTGCGGCCGTTCGTGGCGGGCGACACCACCTCGCACTTCCTGGCCGCGGATGGCCAGAACTACGAAGTCAACGTGCAGCTGCCGAAATCGGGGCGGCAGAAAGTGGCCGACCTGGCCGACCTGTCGCTGGCCTCGAGCAAGCTCGGGCCGGATGGCCGGCCGGTGATGGTGCCGCTGCGCCAGGTGGTGGAATTCATCCCCGGCTTCAGCCCACAGGTGCTGAAACGCCAGGCGCTGCAACGCCGCGTGGCCGTGTACGCGGGTGTCGAAGGCCGTCCCGGCGGCGACGTCGACAGCGACGTCAAGAAGGCCATGAAGGAAATCGAGCTGCCGGCCGGCGTGCGTTTCGACGTCGGCGGCAACGCCCAGGACATGGAAGAAAGCATGGGCTCGGCCATGATGGCGCTGGGCATCGCCGTGATCTTCATCTACCTGGTGCTGGCCTCGCAGTTCGGCAGCTTTTTGCAACCGGTGGCGATCATGATGTCGCTGCCGCTGTCGCTGATCGGCGTGCTGGTGGCGCTGCTGGTGACCGGCAGCACCCTGAACATCTTCTCGGTGATCGGCTTCATCATGCTGATGGGCCTGGTGACCAAGAACGCCATCCTGCTGGTCGACTTCACCAACCACGCGCAGAAGCAAGGCATGAGCCAGCACGAGGCGCTGATGAACGCCGGCCAGGTACGGCTGCGTCCGATCATGATGACCACACTGGCGATGGTATTCGGCATGCTGCCGATGGCGATCGGCATGGGCGACGGCGGCGAAACGCAGGCGCCGATGGGGCGTGCCGTGATCGGCGGCGTGCTGACCTCCACCCTGCTGACGCTGGTGGTGGTGCCGGTGGCCTACACCTACCTCGACAGCCTGGGCAAGCGCTGCGCCCGCTGGTTCAAGGGCAAGCACGAGCAAGACCACCTGCAGGAAGTCAAAGCCGCCTGAATCCGGGGGCCGAATCCGGGGTCAGGTCTTCCATTGCGTCACGGGCCCAGCCGTAGCGGCCGCTACGGCTGGGCCCGTGACGCAAT
>NZ_SPVG01000021.1 GCF_004614165.1 Duganella callida
GACAGGAGGCGCACGCCGTCGCCGCCGAGATCACGGCCCTGGGCCGGCGCGCCGTCACGCTGCACTGCGACCTGTCGGACGAGGCGGCCGTGCGCACACTGTTGCCGCGCGCAGTCGCCGCGCTGGGCGCCGTGCACTGCGTGGTCAACAATGCTTCGCTGTTCGAGTACGACAGCGCCGCGGATTTCAGCACCGCCCGGCTGGATCAGCACATGCACGCCAACGTGGCCGCCCCCATCCTGCTGGCGCAGGCGCTGCACGCGGCCACGCCGGACGGCGCGCAGGCCGCCGTCATCAATCTGCTGGACCAGAAGCTGTACAATCTCAATCCGGATTTTTTGTCGTACACCCTGTCCAAGGCTGCGCTGCACACCGCCACCACCATGCTGGCGCAGCAGCTGGCGCCCAGGCTGCGGGTGGTGGGCGTGGCGCCCGGCATCACCATGCTGTCCGGCGACCAGACCGAGGCTGGCTTCGTCCACGCCCACCAGCAAACGCCGCTGGGCCGTTCCAGCACCCCCGAGGACATCGCCGACGCCGTGGTGTACGCGGCATCGGCGCGCGCGCTGACCGGCACCACCTTGCTGGTCGACGGCGGCCAGCACCTGCTGCCGCTGCCGCGTGACGTGATGTTCCTCGCTCAATAGCATCTAAGTAGCATTTAAGTAGCATTCAAATCGAAAGAAGGTAATCCGCCATGCTGTCCGCCCTGATACACCCGCAACTGACCGACTGCCGCCGGCTGTTCCTGCGCAATTACGAAGTGATGATCAACATCGGCGTCTACGAGTTCGAGAAAAAGGGCGAGCAGCGTCTGCTCATCAACGTCGACCTCTACATCCCGCTGGCCGTGTCCTCGCCCAAGCACGACCAGCTGGAGGAAGTGGTGGACTACGATTTCATCCGCAACACCATCGCCGCCCGCATGGCGCGCGGCCACGTGCAGCTGCAGGAAACCCTGTGCGACGACATCGTGCGCGAAATGCTGGCCCACCCCAGCGTGCGCGCCGCCTGTGTCTCGACCATGAAGCCGGACGTCTACCCGGACTGCGAAGGCGTGGGCGTGGAAGTATTCAAAATCAAGGAACCAGCATGAACGCAGTCATCGACAACATCAAGGCCGCCGAAAAAATCGCCCACGAGAACAACAAGCTGCACAAGCGCCTGTGCCGCCTGGTGGGCCAGGCCATCGGCGATTTCAACATGATCGAGGATGGCGACAAGGTGATGGTCTGCCTGTCCGGCGGCAAGGACTCGTACGCCCTGCTCGACATCCTGATGACGCTGCGCGAGCGCGCGCCGATTCACTTCGAGATCGTCGCCGTCAACCTGGACCAGAAGCAGCCGAACTTCCCGGCCGAGGTGCTGCCGGCCTACCTGGAAAAGCTGGGCGTGCCCTTCCACATCGAAAACCAGGACACCTACAGCATCGTCAAGCGCCTGATCCCGGAAGGCAAAACCACCTGCTCGCTATGCTCGCGCCTGCGCCGCGGCATCCTGTACCGCGTGGCCGATGAACTGGGTTGCAACAAGATCGCCCTCGGCCACCACCGCGACGACATTCTTGAAACCTTCTTCCTCAACATGTTCTTCGGCGGGAAAATCAAGGGCATGCCGGCCAAACTGGTGTCGGACGACGGCAAGCACATGGTGATCCGCCCGCTGGCCTACGTGAAGGAAGAAGACACCGAGCGTTATGCCGAGGTGAAGCACTTCCCCATCATCCCGTGCGACCTGTGCGGCTCGCAGGAAAACCTGCAGCGCAAGCAGATCAAGGCCATGATGCGCGACTGGGAAAAGAAATTCCCGGGCCGTGTGGAGAACATCTTCTCGTCGCTGTCGACGGTGGTGCCGTCGCACCTGATGGACCGCGACCTGTTCGGCTTCCGCGACATCAAGGCCGACGGCGTCGCCAATCCGCTGGGCGACATCGCCTTCGACGAGGAGCCCTGCTCCACGCCGGCCACGGTTCCGGGTATCATTCCGCTGCAGCGCGGAGAATAGGTCTTCCCTCGTCCCCCGGCTAGGAAGCGTCTCCGTGACCTCAACGTAAAGGAGAACCTATGAGTATCAAAGTCGAAAACCGACCCTTTAATGCAAGTGAATCGCTGGCGGCCAGGTTCCCGCCGGGTTCGAAGGGCACCACCGCCGGCGCTACTTTCGGCGCCGTGCTGAACACCGCGCAGACGCAGCAGTCGGAGGCTTCGCAGGAGCTGGAAAAGTACCTGAAGATGACGCCCGAGGAGCGCATGGCGTCGGCGATGCGCAAGCAGCTCGGCATCACCGACGACCAGTACAACGCCATGTCGCCCGAGCAGAAAAAAGCGGTCGACGAAAAAATCGCCCAGATGATCAAACAGAAGATGCAGGAAGAGATGGCGGCCAAGCAGCACGACGGGACCGGCTACCTGCAATCCGGCATCTCGCTGTAAAAAAGTGGCCTCTTCGCGAGGCCATTTTCTTTAGAACTTCTGCGCCGTGCGCATCACCGGATACAGGTTGTAGCGCTCATCCCACGACGCATGGCGGCGCGCGAAGAATTCCAGCCGCTTGGCCGGGCTCTGGTTGAATTCCGGATCGCTGTCCAGCTTCTTCTGGAACTCGGCGCGCAGGGCCGGATCGCCTTGCAGCTGGTCGCGCGCCACTTCCTCCGCCACGTAGTCCTCCATGTACTCCTTGCGCTCGAAGGCGTTATTGAACTCGCCCCAGGCCAGCAGGCCATCGGCGCCGCGCGGCTCCAGCATGGTCATCACCAGGCGCGCCTTCGGCTGCGCGATCGGCACGAACAGCGCGCCCTTGCTGACGGCGCGGCGCTCGCGGCCCCAGTCGCCCTCCACCGCCAGCGACTGATGGCCTTCGAACGGCTGCGCGCCGAACTTCACCTTGGACGCACGGAAGGTTTCCACCTCGGCCGACATCTGATCGTCCTTGATGGTCTTGAATTCGATGCCGTGCTGTTTCAGCTTGGCGCCCACCCACGCGGCCTGCGCCAGCGGCACGATGTAGCCGCCCAGCGGCGCCTTCACCTTGAGGTCCGGCACCACCTCGTCGCGCAGCGGCACGGTCCACATCTGCGGCTTGCTCTCGTCGTAGCGCGTCCACAGGCCGCCCGAGATGTCCGAATGTTCGCGCGTGTATTCATAGCCGGGGAACTGGATGGTTTTGGCGTTGAAGGTGGTGCGGTAACTGAGCGGGAACTCGCTGCCGCCCAGGCCCAGCGCGCGCGCATCGGCCTCCTGCGCCAGCTTTTGCCACGCCTTGCCGTGCTGCGCCACCTGGTTCAGCAGCGAGACGATGGTGTTGTGGGTGATGCGCACGCGGGTCGGGTAATCCTTCCACGAGTGGGTTTCCACCAGCATGGCGAAGCGGTTGCGCATCGGGAAGTAGCCGGTCGAGAAGCGCGGCGTCGACATGCTGTCGACAAAGCCGGAGGCCGGATCGTCTTCCTTGGCGAACGAGATGTAGTACGGCTTGGGATCGGAACCCTGCGCCTTGAGGTCGGCCATCACATTGTTCTGCAGCGCGGCGCCGGCCACCTTCAGCGCCTCGTCGCCGCCGTGCACCGGCTCGACCTGGATCGAGACGTCGGGCTGGAACTTGGCGCCGTCGGTCACGTGCAGGTCGACGTAGGCCAGCGGGTCCCAGGCGTTCACCAGCGCCAGCATGGCCTGCATCTCGGGCGCGTCGGCCTTGACGTAATCGCGGTTCAGGTTGTAGTTCTGCGCCGTCGTGCGCCAGCCCATCTCCACCGGACCGCGCTGGTTGGGACGGTTGTTCTTGCCGAAGCGTTCATGGCCGTCGACGTTGAACACCGGGACGAACAACAACACCTGCTTGTCCAGCGCGCCCGGCGCCACCTTGCCCTCCAGCGCCTCGCGCAGCGCCAGGAAGCCGGCGTCCTTGCCGTCGATCTCGCCGGCGTGGATGCCGCCCTGGATCAGCATCACCGGCAGGCCCTTTTTCTTCGCCTCGGCGGCGCTCAGCGCGCCGCTGCGCGAGACGGCCAGCGCCAGCATCGGCCGGCCTTCCGGCGTGCGGCCGAATTCGAAGCAGCGCACCTGCTTCGGATAGGCTTTCTGGAACTGGGCGCACAGCGCGATCACCTCCTCGTAGCGGCCGGTGCTCTGGAAGCCGGAGCGTTCGGAGACGGTGGTCAGCGGCGCGGCGGCCGGGGCGGCGTGGACCAGCGGCGCGCTGGCGGCAAGGGCGAGCAATACGGCGGAACGGATCATGTGAGCTTCCAACAAAAGGTGATCGAAAATTATAGTCTGCTTACTGGCGCAGGCGGATGGATATCTGCTTGCCTTCCGGCCGCTCGACTTCCAGCGGGCCGTTGACGGTGACCCCGTTCAGCCGCCGGTTCCCCATCGGTACCGCCGGACACATGCCGGTGACGTGATAGCGCAGCGCCGCCGACAGCAGCCCTTCGTTGACGTCGCCCAGCTCGTGGTTCAAGTCATCGACTCCTCTGCAGGTGGGGGCGAAACCGTCGGCATAATCACCGTAGCCCTTGTTGTTGGTGCCCTGCGTCTCGATGGCGAAATAGGTGGTGCCGCAGTTCGGCGCCGGCGTGAACGCATAGGGCTTGCCGCAGGTATCGCCGCCGATCAGCGTGACCTCGATATCGATGCCGCGCAAGCCATTGATCACCGACTCGCTGGCCGAGCAGGTGCCGGCCGTGGCCAGTATCGTGACGTGTTTCAGGCCCAGGTAAGGCAGCGGCGTGCCGGTCTTCATCTTCGCCGGCACAAAGCCGTAAGCAGTGGACGAAAACATCTGCGGCGCCGATTCCGGCTGCTTGTCATTGTGCTGCAGCTTTTCGAAGATCTTGTCCTTGCTGGCGTCCGGGCCCGCAATCATGTATGCCAGCTCGGCGGCCAGGCGCACGTAGCCTCCGCCGTTATAGCGCATGTCCAGGATCAGGTCCGACACGCCGGCGCTCCGGAAGCCGTTGAAGGCATCGGCCAGCAGGCTCTCCGCCACGGCGTTCTGGTCGTCGTATTGCAGGTATCCGACCTTGCCCTTCGCCGTCTCCAGCACCTGCGCGCCGTGCACCGGAACCAACGCCAGCCTGGCAGCACTCAGCGTCACCGGCAGCGACACGCCACCGCGCGCCATCACGAATGTATGCGCAACGCCAGCGGTCTGCGGCAGCAGGCCGGCATTGATCACCGCCAGGTCGGCGGCGCTGGTGCCCTGAAGGTTGACGCCATCCACCGACACCACCGTGTCGCCGCGGCGCACGCCCGCGACATCGGCCGGCGAGCCAGGTTCCACCAGCGCCGCCGCCCACACGCGTGGCAGCACACCGGTAGCGGTGCGCGACCAGGTAATACCGTAGCTCAGCGCCACGCCCTCGTTGCTCATGGCGTTCCACACCTCGGTGGGATAGGTGAAGTGGAAGCGGTCCTTGGGACGGCCGGACGCGGTGACGGCCGGGGTCTTGAGCACGTTGAAATAGTCGATCGGCGTCTTGTAGTCCGCCATATTGATGTTGGCCGGGATTTCCTTGTACCAGAGGTAGCTGTCGTCGATGTAGGAACGCATCCAGCGCAACTCGTCGTTCAGCGTGCCCTGGAAATCGAGGTACGGCAGACCGTTCGGCTGCAGGCCGGTGCGCGGATGTTCGCAATGGCCGAACAGCGTGAACCAGTCCGGCCTGGACGGGTCGGTGGCCGGCGGCGTCACCACCGGCGGGTCGACCGGCGTGGTCGGCGGCGTGACCGGTGGCGTCGTCACCGGCGGATCGGCGATGACGGGCGGCGAGCCCTCGACCGGTGCGGAGGAAGAACCGCCGCCGCAGGCGGCAAGCAGCACGGGCAGGACGGCAAACAAGGATAGCAGTCTGGAATTCGGTTTCATCGACGATCAAATCGGGGCCAAGGCGGCCGATTATAAACTTATCAAGCCTGCAAATCCGTGTCATCTTGTAACAACGCCGCGACCCAGTCGGCAAACACCCGCAGGCGCGGCGACGCCATGCGGCCCTGCGGGTACAGCAGCGAGATCGGCATCGGCGTCGGCAGCGTGTCGGCCAGCACCTCGACCAGCGCGCCGCTGCGCAAGTGCTCGCGCACCTGGTAGCGCGCCGCCTGCGACAGGCCCAGCCCCTGCAGCGCGCAGGCGACGTTGGCCTCGGCGTCGTTGATGGTGATGGCGCTGCGCAGCTCCATCCGCACCACGCTGCCATCGACCACGAAATCCCAATCGTAGGGCCGGCCGGTCAGGCCGGAAAAATGCGAAACGCCGCGGTGCAGGCGCAGGTCGTCCAGCGTGCGCGGCACGCCGTGTTGCGCCAGATACGCCGGCGCGGCGCAGGTGACGAAGCTCATGTTGCCCAGCCGGCGCGCGATCATGGCCGAATCCTGCAGCACGCCGATGCGCAGCGAACAGTCCAGGCCCTCCTCCGTCAGGTCGCGCACCCGTTCGCTCAGGCTGGCCACCAGGTCCACTTCCGGATACCGCGTGCAGAACTGCGCAATATGCGGCATCACCACATGGCGGCCGAAAGTGCCCGGCAACTCGACGCGCAGCCGTCCGCGCGGCAGGCCGGCGTTGGCGCCGCGGAACGCGCCCTCGGCATCCTCCACCGCCTGCAGGATCTCCAGGCACTTCTGGAAGTAATCGGCGCCATCCTGGGTCAGCGACAGCCGGCGCGTGGTCCGCTGCAGCAGCTGCGTGCCGAGGAAGGCTTCCAGCTTCTTGATGGTGGCGGTGAGCGCGGCGCGCGGCAGGTCCAGCGTCTCGGCGGCCTTGGTGTAGCTGTTGGCCTCGACGATGCGGACGAAGGTCTGCATGGCTTTCAGACGGTCCATAAGCGCTCCATGATTGTTCACATAATGTGAAAAGTATAGGCGCATTATGCCCTAATTATCTTTGGCCGCGTTTTGCCTAAAATTTGTTCATCGCAATCTCTTCGGAGCAACATCATGAACAACACGCAAGAAAAAGACATCAGCCCCGGCATGGTCGGCCTGCTGGCCACCGCCACCGGCCTGATCGTCGCCAGCCTGTACTACGCGCAAACCCTGGTCGGTCCGATCAGCGCCTCCACCGGCCTGTCGCCGCAAGCGGCCGGCCTGATCGTCACCCTGACCCAGATCGGCTACTGTCTCGGCCTGCTGTTCATCGTGCCGCTGGGCGACTTGCTGGAAAACCGCCGCCTGGTATTCACCGGCCTGATCTTCACGTCGGCCATGCTGGTGCTGGCCGCCGTCAGCAGCAGCGCCTGGATGTTCCTGACCGCCGCGCTGGGCATCGGCCTGGGCTCGGTGGCGGCGCAGATCATCGTGCCGTTCGCCGCCCACCTGTCGAAGGAAGCCACGCGCGGCGTCACGGTCGGCAAGGTGGTCAGCGGCCTGCTGCTGGGCATCATGCTGTCGCGCCCCGCCGCCAGCCTGATCGCCGACGCCAGCAACTGGCACGTGGTGTTCGGCGGCGCCGCGGTGATGGTGCTGGTGGTGGCCTTCGTGCTGCGCGCCAAGCTGCCGGTGCGCATGCCCAACCACCACATCAGCTATCCCAAGCTGATGGGTTCGCTGTGGCACCTGTTCCTGCAGACGCCGGTGCTGCGCCGCCGCGCCGCCTATCACGCCGGCCTGTTCGGTTCGTTCAGCCTGTTCTGGACCGTGACGCCGCTGATGCTGTCCGGCCCGCAGTTCCACCTGTCGCAGACCGGCATCGCCATCTTCGCGCTGGTCGGCATGGCCGGCGCGGTGGCTTCGCCGATCGCCGGCAAGCTGGCCGACAAGGGTCACACGCTGATGGCCACCGCCGCCGCGCTGGCGCTGGGTGTGATCGGGTTTGCACTGCCGATGATCGTACCGGGCTCGCGCAACGTCGCCCTGGCGATCCTGGTGATCGCCTCGATCGTGCTGGACATGGGCGTGGCGGCCAACCTGGTGCTGGGCCAGCGCGCCATCTTCACGCTGGGTGCGGAAGTGCGCAGCCGCCTGAATGGCGTCTATTTCGCGCTGTTCTTCGCCGGCGGCGCGGTCGGCTCGGCGCTGGGCGGCTGGATGTTCGCCACCCACGGCTGGCACGCCGCACTGCTGACCGGCATGGCCTTCAACGGCGCGGCGCTGCTGTACTGGGTGACCGAATATCTGGGCCACACCAGCGATCAGCGCAAGCCGGCGGTTTAACCGCCGAAGTGGTAATTCAGCTCGATCCAGCCCTGGCGGCCGACCGGGCTGTAATTACCGACCGGGTAGTAAGGCCAGCCGGCACTGCTGTCCGCCTTGACCTGGTTGAACAGGTTGTTCAGCGCCACCGAGACGGTGGCGCGGTCGTTCAGGCGATACACCACGCTGGCGTTGACCAGGGTGGTCGGCGTCAGGAATGCCTCGCCGGCGGCGTTGGGCGTTTTGCCGTAACGCTGCAGGAACAGGGTATGGGACCATTTGCCGGTATTCCAGGTCAGGCTGGCGTTCAGCTTGTCGCGCCAGTCGTAGTTGGTCAGGTCTGCCAGATCGTCCTTGAGCGGATCGCCGGAAAACTGGCGCGAGTGCTTGTTCAGCGTCTTCGAGTAGTTGGCCTTGGCGATGAAGTTGCCATAGTCCCTGGTGCGGAACACGTACTTGCCGGCGACATCCATGCCATCCACGCTGGTCGCAGCGGCATTGATCGGATTGACCAGGATGGACTTGATCTCGCCCGGACGGTTCAGCGCATTGTCCGGGAAGCGGGTGATGCGCGCAATCGCGTCGGCGCAGGTCGGCGAGCTCAGATCGCCGCCGATGCGGCAGGCCGCTTCGTCGCGCAGCAGCTGGTCGGCATCCAGATTGGTGACCAGGTCGCTGATCTTGATGTTCCAGTAATCGAGCGAGATATCCAGGTCCGCGCTCGGCGACCAGACGATACCGAGGCCGGTCGAGCGCCCCTTCTCCGAACGCAGATCCTTGCTGCCGGTCTGCACGTAATCCGCGCCCGGCGAGTAGTTGGCGAACTCGCAGCCGGCAATCGCCTGGCCGGCCTTGGCGCAGCGGTAGTAATCGGTGCTGGACGAGTAATAGCCGGTGCCGCGCGCCTTGTAGATGTAGTTCATGTCCGGCGCGCGGAAGCTGGTGGCATAGGTGCCGCGCACCAGCAGCTGCTTGAGCGGACGCCATTCGATGCCGCCGTTGTAGGTGAACTTGCCGTCATCGCGGCCGGCGAAGTTGTAGCGGTCATAGCGCCCGGCCAGCGTCGCATCCACGGTTTCGATCACCGGGATGCTGGCTTCCGCGCCCAGCGCGTAGCGCTTGCGGGTGCCGGCCGTCACGTCCGAACCGGTGGCGACATTGAAATAGCCCTGATTGATGCGCGCGTCCGGCTCATTGGAAAAGCCCTGCTTGCCCAGCTCCGCCACCGCCGCCAGCTTCACCGGACCGGCCGGCAGCGTGAACGCTTCACCGTTGGCGGTCAGACTCAGTGTGTTGGTCCACGACTTGTCGTCGCTGACCGAAGCGCCGGTGATGCTGTCGAATTCCTGCGGCGTCAGGCGTTTGGTCAGGCGCGCCGGATCGGGCGCGAAGATCGCCACGCCGTTCTTGTCCACGCCCAGCTGCGGGCCGAGGAAAAAGCTGTCGATATTCGCCAGCGCGCGCGGACGGTGATCCTGGCTGGTGTACAGCGAAGCCGTGTAGCTGGCCTCGTAGTTCCAGGTGGTGCCGGTGATGGCGCCGCGCAGGCCCAGCGAAATCGAGCTGGCCTTGTCGTCCCAATAGCGGTTGTAGCGATCCACGCCGCCCATCTCTTCCGGCGAAATGTAACGGTTCCATGCCTCGTAGGCGCTGGTGTTCTGGTTCCAGAAATAGCTGTCGGTCAGCGAGCGCGACGTCCACGACGGCCCGCGCGTATTGTTGGTGCTGCGGTTCTGGCCATACAGCGCCTCCGCGAACAGCGTGGTGGTCGGCGACAGCTCGTAATTGGCGCTGCCGAACAGATTCTGACTGCTGTTTTTGGTGATGGTGGTCCAGTAGGTCGGGCTGACTTTCGGGCTGGCGCAATAGCTGCCGGTCTTGGATGCATAGCTCACCGTGCTGCCGCCGAACAGATCGCCGATGGCCGCGCAGGCGGCGCCCAGGTCCACGTACTTGCCGGTGCTGACGTTTTTGCGGCCCATCACCGAGGTCGGCGCCACGCCGGTCCTGCTGGCCATGAAGTCGCGGTCGGCGCTCCACAGCGGATCGCGCTCCAACAGCTCGAGGCTGAACAGCGTGTTCAGCTTGTCGAAGCTCTTGCCGCCGGTGATTTGCACCCGCTTGTCGCCGGCGCCGCCGCGCGAGGTCGCACCGGCCTTCAGATTCACATCCAGCCCATCAAACTGCTTCTTCAGAATGATGTTGACCACCCCGGCAATCGCATCCGAGCCGTACACGGCCGAAGCGCCGCCGCTGAGAATCTCGACGCGCTCCACCACGCTCGACGGGATGTTCGCCAGATTGGTGAAATTGACCGTACCGTCGTACGCGATCGGGAAGTCCGCCAGGCGGCGGCCGTTGAGCAGCACCAGCGTATGGTTCGGCCCCAGGCCGCGCAAGCTGATGGCGTTGGCCGACGGCGTAAAGGTATTGCCGTAATCGGCGCCCTGGGTAAAGCCGCTGTTCTGGGTCTGATTGCTCAGCGCATCGAAAACGTTACGGAAGCCCTGTTTTTCCAGGTCATCGGCGGTCAGCACCGTCACCGCCGACGGGCCTTCCAGACTGGCGCGCGGGATACGCGAGCCGGTGATCACCACCGCGGGCGGCGTAGTGGCCGCCGCATCCTGAGCCAGCGCCACGGTAGGGGCGGCAACGCCGGCCAACAGCGCGATAGCGCCAGCGGCCAACGGGTTCAGCTTACATGTTGTAGGCATTGTAAATATTCCAGCAATGAAAAGGTCGCCACCTTATCAATTCAGGAATAAAAACTGAACGAATGTTTGGTTACATGCTTATGCACTATTTGGGTGCAAAAAAAGAGATCGGGGTCAGAGCCGATATTCGCACATTGGATCGCGCGCGATTCAATGTCCGAATGTCGGCTCTGACCCCGACTTGGTGACTGCCGATCAGGCGGCGTGCGGTTCCGGTGACGGCGCCGGGGCTGGCGTTGGTTTGCCAAAGTTGGCCAGCAAGGCAGCTTCCTTCTGTTTGGCCGCCTTCAGGTGCCGCTCCTTGACGTGGCCGTAGCCGCGGATGTCTTCCGGGATGCTGGCGATGGCGACCGCCTGCGCCAGGTTGTCCGCCGTCAGCTTGGGCAGCAGGCCGGCGATGGTCTGGCGGTATTCGGCGATCAGCGCGCGCTCCATCTTGCGCTCCGCGGTGCGGCCGAACGGGTCCAGCGGCGTGCCGCGCAGGCCCTTGAATTTGGCCAGCACGCCGAAGGCTTTCATCATCCACGGTCCGTACTGCTTCTTGATCAGGTGCCCCTGGGCGTCGGTCCTGGCAAAGATCGGCGGCGCCAGGTGGAACTTCAGCTGGATGTCGCCTTCGAACATGCCGGCGATCTTCTGCTGGAATGCGCCATCCGTGTACAGGCGGGCGACTTCGTATTCATCCTTGTACGCCATCAGCTTGTAGTAGTAACGCGCCACCGCTTCGGTCAGGCGGGTGCCCTTGCCCAATTTGGCCTCGGCCGCGCCGACTTCATCGACAAACGATTTATACTGTTTGGCATAATCGCTGTTCTGGTAGGCCGTCAGCAATTCGATGCGCTTGGCGACGATGTCGTCCAGCGTCTGGATGCGTTTGAATTCGATCACCTTGGCCGGCGTGGTCAGCCTGGTCACCGATGCCAGGTCGTGCGCGGCGGTGCGGCCCCAGTTGAAGGCCGCCTTGTTGAACGCGACCGATACGCCATTCAGTTCGATCGCCTTCATCAGCGCCGCTTCGCTCAGCGGCACGTGGCCCTTTTGGAAGGCATAGCCCAGCATGAACATGTTGGTGGCGATCGAGTCGCCCATCAGCGCGGTGGCGATCTGGCCGGCGTCGACAAAGGCGACGTTCTCATTGCCGCAGGCGCGGACGATTTCGCCGCGCGAGCCGGCGTCCGGGAATTGCCAGTTCGGGTTCTTCACGAACGCCGCGGTGGTGGCGCCGCTGGAATTGATCATCGCGTGCGTGCGGCCTTCGCCCATGCGCGACAGGGCGTCGCGCGAGGCGGTCACGATCAGGTCACAGCCGATCACCAGGTCGGCGCTGCCGGTGCCGACGCGGGTCGAGTGCAGGTCGCTCTGGTGGTCCGCCAGGCGCACGTGCGACATGACCGGGCCGCCCTTCTGCGCCAGGCCGCTCATGTCCAGCACGATGGCGCCCTTGTTCTCAACGTGCGCCGCCATGGCCAGGATCTGGCCGACGGTCACCACGCCGGTGCCGCCGATGCCGGTGATCAGGATGCCGTACGGCTGCGCCGTCGAAGGCAGCGCCGGCGCAGGCAAGACCGGCATCGGCGTATCACCGACGGCGGCTTTCTTCGGCTTCTTCAGCGCGCCGCCTTCCACCGTGACGAAGCTCGGGCAAAAACCGGTGGTGCACGAGAAGTCCTTGTTGCAGGAGGACTGGTTGATCTGGCGCTTGCGGCCCAGGTCCGTCTCCAGCGGCTCCACCGACAGGCAGTTCGACTGCACCGAGCAGTCGCCGCAGCCTTCGCACACGGCTTCGTTGATCACGGCGCGCTTGGCCGGATCGGGGTATTCGTTGCGCTTGCGGCGGCGGCGCTTTTCCGACGCGCAGGTCTGGTCGTAAATCATGGCCGACACGCCCGGCTTGTCGCGCAGTTCGCGCTGCACGTCCATCAGTTCGCTGCGGTGGCGCACGGTGACGCCCGGCGCCCAGTTGTAATCGGACGGGTATTTTTCCGGCTCGTCGGTCACCACGATGATCGGCGACACGCCTTCCGCCGCGATCTGGCGCGAGATCATGCCCGGGTCCAGCGGACCGTCGAAGGTCTGGCCGCCGGTCATGGCCACTGCGTCGTTGAACAGGATCTTGTAGGTGATGTTGACCTTGGCCGCCACCGCCGCGCGGATCGCCAGTATGCCCGAGTGGAAGTAGGTGCCGTCGCCAAGGTTGGTGAACACGTGCTTCTCGTTGGTGAACGGCGCCTGACCGACCCAGGTGACGCCTTCCGCGCCCATGTGGGTGAAGGTCGAGGTTTCGCGGTCCATCCACAGTACCATGTAGTGGCAGCCGATGCCGGCCAGCGCGCGCGAACCTTCCGGCACCTTGGTCGAGGAGTTGTGCGGGCAGCCGGAGCAGAAATACGGGATACGGTCGGTCTCCGGATTGGCTTTTACCGGCAGCGACTTCAGCGCCGCTTCCTTCGCTTCCAGATAGGCGATACGCTCCTGCACGCGCTTGGCCACCGGATGGCCGTCGCAGTAGTGGGCGATGCGCGAGGCGATCGCGCGCGCGATCTGCGCCGGGTTCAGTTCATAGGTGGCGGGCAGCAGCCAGTCGCCGTGGCCGGTCTTGCCGTGGTTGCTCCATTCGCCGGTGTCGTCGAACTTGCCGACCACGCGCGGACGCTGGGCGTCAGGCAGGTTATACAACTCTTCCTTCAGCGCGTATTCGAGAATCTGGCGCTTCTCCTCCACCACCAGGATCTCGTCCAGGCCCTTGGCGAATTCGTGCACGCCGTCCGCTTCCAGCGGCCAGGTCATGCCGATCTTGTACAGACGGATACCGATGTCGGCCGCGGCCTGCTCGTCGATGCCCAGGTCGGCCAGCGCCTGGCGCGTGTCCAGGTAGGATTTGCCGGCGGTGATGATGCCGATCTTCGGCTTGGGCGAATCCCAGATGATCTTGTTCAGCTTATTCGCGCGGCAGTAGGCCAGCGCGGCGTACCACTTGTAGCTGTTCATGCGGACTTCCATGTCCAGCACCGTGTCCGGCCAGCGGATATTCAGGCCGCCCGGCGGCAGTTCGAAGTCGGTCGGCAGCTGGATCTGCACGCGGTCCGGATCGAAGTCCACCACCGCGCCCGATTCGATGATATCGGTCACGCACTTCATCGACACCCACAGGCCGGTGTAGCGGCTCATGGCCCAGGCATGCAGACCGTAGTCGATGTATTCCTGCACCGACGACGGATACAGCACCGGAATGCCGCAGGCGTTCAGGATGTGGTCCGACTGGTGCGCGGTCGAAGATGATTTGGCCGCGTGGTCGTCGCCGGCCAACACCAGCACGCCGCCATGTTTGGCGGAGCCGGCGTTGTTGGCATGCTTGAAGACGTCGCCGCAGCGGTCCACTCCCGGGCCTTTGCCGTACCACATCGAGAAGACGCCATCGTACTTGGCGTCCTTGAACAGATTGGTCTGCTGGGTGCCCCAGACGGCGGTCGCC
The DNA here is from genome assembly GCF_004614165.1 of Duganella callida. Taxonomy (GTDB): domain Bacteria; phylum Pseudomonadota; class Gammaproteobacteria; order Burkholderiales; family Burkholderiaceae_D; genus Rugamonas; species Rugamonas callida. The sequence continues at coordinate 14,310 of NZ_SPVG01000021.1, forward strand.
GCCAGGTCTTCATTCATCCCGGGATGGAACTTGACGTGATGTTCGTCGAGGTATTTCTTGGCCTTCACCGCCGTCATGTCGACGCTGGTGACAGGCGAACCGCGGTAGCCGGTGATGTAGCCCGCGGTATTCAGGCCCGCTTTCAGATCGCGCTCGCGCTGCAGCATCGGCAGGCGGATCAGCGCCTGGGTGCCGGTCATGAAGGCGCGGCCACGCTCCAGCGTCCATTTGTCGTCGAGGGTGATTTCTTCCGTATTGATGGACGGATCTAGCAGCAAACCCTTGTGAGGTGCATTCATTGGTGTCTCCAGAATTCTCGAATACTCGGCGGCACTGCCGGGTAGGCGCTGCCGCTTGCGTGCCGGTGCTCAGTCTGTCGCTTTGCTACCGGCTTTGGTACTACTCTACTCCTTAAGCGGGAACCTTGTTCGGGTCCTGCAGAACGCCACGCTTGATCTGATCCAGCTCGATCGACTCGAACAGCGCGCGGAAGTTGCCTTCGCCGAAGCCCTGGTCGCCCTTGCGCTGGATGATCTCGAAGAAGATCGGGCCGATCACGTTTTGGGTGAAGATCTGCAGCAGCAGTTCGCGCTCGTCGCCGTTGGTGTGGCCGTCGATCAGGATGCGCAGGCGGCGCAGCTCTTCCAGGCGCTCGCCGTGGTTCGGCAGGCGGCGGTTCACCAGCTCATAATAGGTCTCGATGGTATCCTGGAACTGGATGCCATCGTTCTTCATGCCTTCCACCGAGGTGTAGACGTCGTCGGTGCCCAGCGCGATGTGCTGGATGCCTTCGCCATGGTACTCGTCCAGGTATTCGGCGATCTGCGATTTGTCGTCCGACGATTCGTTGATCGGGATGCGCACCTTGCCGCAGGGGGAAGTCATGGCCTTCGACTTCAGACCGGTCAGCTTGCCCTCGATGTCGAAGTAGCGCACTTCGCGGAAGTTGAACATCTTCTCGTAGAAGTCGGCCCATTCCTTCATGCGGCCGCGGTGCACGTTGTTGGTCAGGTGGTCGATATACGTCAGACCATGGCCGACCGGATTCGGATTGGCGCCGGGGATGGCGACGAAGTCCACGTCATAGATGCTGATGTCGCCGATGCCGCCCGGCTGCACGCCGTTCTTGCCGCGCCAGCGGTCGACCAGGTAGATCAGCGAATCGCCCACGCCCTTGATGGCGGGGATGTTCAGTTCCATCGGGCCGGTCTTGTTGTCGAAGCCCCAGGCGCCCTTTTCCAGCATGGCCTTGTAAGCCAGGCCGGCATCCTGCACGCGGATGCCGATCGCGCATACGGACGGGCCGTGCTGGCGCGCGAAGCGCTGGGCAAACGAATCCTGCTCGGCGTTGATGATGAAATTGATGTCGCCCTGGCGGTACAGGGTCACGTCCTTGTGGCGGTGGCGGGCGATGGCGGTAAAGCCCATGCTCTCGAACAGCGCGCCGAGGGCTTTCGGATCGGGGGCGGCGTACTCGACGAACTCGAAGCCGTCGGTGCCCATCGGGTTGTCCCATGGCTGAAATTGCATGCGTGTCTCCTTATGGCGAATAGCGCACAGTATAGACCCGTCCCGCCAGCATTAAATTGCCAACAATTCCCCATGCTTCCGGTTTTGAGCAATAATATTGCCTTAATCAAGAATAATCGAGGAATTTATGACCAAGATCGCGCTGGACAAAACCGACCGCAAGATTCTGTCCATTTTGCAGGCCGACGGTCGCCTGTCGAACCAGGACGTGGCCGAGCAGGTCGCCCTGTCGCCATCGCCGTGCCTGCGCCGCATCAAGCGCCTGGAAGAAGCCGGGGTAATCCGCCAGTACGTGGCGCTGCTGGACCCGGACAAGATCGGCCTGGGCCTGCTGGCCTATGTGAACGTGCGGCTGGAGAAGCACAGCGAGGCGGCGGCGCACAGCAACGCGCGCGCGCTGGGCGCCGCCAACGCGCCGCCGTCGCCGCGCGCCGACTTCGCCGATTCGGTGGCGCAGTGGCCGGAGGTGGTGGCCTGCTACGCCATGACCGGCGAGATGGACTATCTGCTGCGCGTGCACGTGGAAGACATGGACCACTTCTCGCGCTTCATGATGGCGACGCTGCTGCGTCATCCCGCGGTGCTGGATGTGAAATCCTCCTTCGCCCTGCAGCGCATCAAGGACACCACCGCGCTGCCGCTGGTGTGATCTGGTGTGATCTGGTGTGATCACCAGAGTTTAGCCAGCGGCAGCACCACGCCGCTGAACAGCGACCAATCCTGCGAGGCCGAGGTGAGCCCGCGCGCCGCGCCGAAGTCGATCACCAGGTTCTTGTTGACGCTATAGGTGGCGGCCAGCAGCAGCTGGGCGGTGTTGGGCTGCTGGCGCACGTGGGTACCGGACAGTTCGCCGATCAGGCCCCAGCGCTCGCCCGTCGGCACGGAGAACGAAGTCGCCCAACCGGTCTGCGCCCGGCCGCTGTCCGGCTGTGCGCCGCCCAGCCGCGTGACATTCAGATTGGCGTCCATGTGCACCGCGCCCAGGTCCTGGCTGTAGATGCCGTTCAGCGTGTAGTCGGGGTGACCGCTGCCGATGGTGTCTTTCGCCGTCGGAATTTTCGCGCCCAGCTCCAGGCCGAAGGCGGTGGCGCTGTCGATCACGAAGGCGCGCTTCAGCACCAGTGTGGTGTCGCCGACGCCGCGCTGGCGCGGGCCGCCGTCAACCCGCTCGGAGACGTAGCCCTCTCCGCCCAACAGCACGCCCCACTGTTCGTTGAACGCCAGCTTGAAGGTATATGGCAGGCTGGCGCGCCGGTCACCATCCGCCTTGCTCCCCAGGTAGCCGGTTTCGAATTCCAGCTGCCCCGGCGTGGGCAGCTGCGCCGGACTGGAGACCGACGGGCGATAAGGCGTGACGCCATCATCCTGCGCGTGCGATGCCGCCGACACGGCGGCCAGCAGCAGCATCAAGTTCAATTTTTTCATCATCCGATTATTTTCTCAGAAAATAAATCGCCGGCGTGCCGTTCGTTTCATCTTGTCACGTGCATTTCACAATCCATCCCTAGAATCCGCGCTTCTCGCCCAGTGAGGCATCATTTCTAGCAAGGGGAAATTGTGACAAAGACCATCATCGCACGCGCCTTGCGCACTGCATTCCAGGGCGGCGCCATCGCGCTGTTCACCGTCGCGGCGCCGCCGCTGCATGCCGAGGAAGCCGCACCGGCCGCGGTTCCACCGGCCGATGCGCCGGGCGACACCGTGATCGTCACCGGCACCGCCGGCAAACGCAGCAAGGTCAAGGCCAGCTTCTCCATCACCACCATCGGCGAAGAGACTCTGCGCATGCAGGCCCCGACCTCCGTGACCGAGGCGCTGAAATCCGTGCCCGGCTTCTGGGTCGAATCCTCGGGCGGCGAGGCATCCGGCAATATCCGCGCGCGCGGCATTCCGGTCGATGGTTTCGGCTCCGTCACCCTGCTGGAAGATGGCGTGCCGGTGCAGCACGATCCATCGCTGGGCTATCTGAACGCCGACCAGGCCTTCCGCCTCGACGAGACCATCGACCGCATCGAGGTGGTGCGCGGCGGGCCATCGTCCGTGTTCTACACCAACGCGCCGGCCGGTGCGATCAACTTCCTGTCGCGCGAGATCGGCGATCATCCGAATGGCCTGGTCAAGGTGACCATCGGCGATTACGGCCTGCGCCGCACCGATTTCTGGTACGCCACGCCGTTGAAAGACGGCTGGGGCGTCGGCATCGGCGGTTTCTATCGCGAAGACAACGGCATCCGCGACCCCGGCTACAAGGCCGACAAGGGCGGCCAGTTGCGTCTGAAGCTGACCAGGGAAATCGATCATGGCCGCATCACCATCGACGCCAAGCACCTCGACGATAAGGTGGCGCTGTTCCTGTCGGTACCGATGCGTACCTACGCCGACGGCGAAATCCGCGCCGTCCCTGGCTTCGACGGCAACTACGGCACCGTGGCCGGACCCGAGACCGAGCATGTGCAGATGAAGATGGGGAACGGCCAGCTGTACGACTTCAATAACGATGACGGCACCCACGTGCGCCGCAACCAGCTCACCTTCAACCTCGAAAAGGATCTGGGCGGCGACTGGAAACTGAACGAGTCGCTGCGCTATTCCAAGACCGAGACGCAGCGTAACGGCGTGTTCGCCAATCAGTTGTTGAGCACCGACGCCTTCCTCAAGCAATCGGCAGCGCTGCTGTCCTACGTGCCGGGCGCCAGCAAGCTCGCCCTGCAGTACAGCAGCAAGCCGGGCACCAACTTCACGCCGGACAACGGTCTGCTGATCGTCGGCGGCCTGCGCGGCGTGACGCTGCCGCTCGAAGAAGCCGTCAACGACACCCGTCTGTCGCGCAAGTTCGTGCTGGGCGACCAAAGCCACGACGTCACCTTCGGCTACTACTACGCTCACTTCAACCAGGCCTTCAGCCGCTACTCGTCCAGTGTGCTGCTGGGCGCACAAAGCCAGGCGCCGCTGATCGACCTGGTGGGCACGGACGCCAGCGGCAAGGTGCTGGGCAGCGTTACCGACCATGGCATCTACAACTACGGCTACGAGTCGGAAAACGCCAACGGTACATCCAAAACCAACGCCGTGTATCTGGCCGATGAATGGCAGCTCACGCCGCAACTGCGCCTGGATGGCGGCCTGCGCTGGGAAGAGGTCAACACCAGCGGCCGCACCGAGCGCCAGGCCAACGTCAACCTCGGCACCTTCGCCACCTCCAAGATCCGCACCGGCACCGGCGTGTTCGACTACTACGACCACACCTTCAACAAAACCGGCTGGACCCTGGGAGCCAACTACCAGCTGACCAAGGACGCGGGCGTGTTCGGCCGCTGGACCAAGGCTTTCCGCCTGCCGAATCTGAGCTCCTACATCACCAGCCCGACCGCGACGCCGGTGATCCAGACCATGGACCTGGGCGAAGTCGGCTACAAGTACGCCAGCCGCATGTTGGAACTGTATCCGACCGTGTTCTACTCGAAGTACAACAATGTCTCCTACACCAACAACGTATTCAACCTGGATAACACCCAGTCTTCGACCACCACCGGTTACGCCTCGACCCGCACCTGGGGTACCGAGATCGAAGGCAAGCTGCGTCCTGTGGAATGGGGTGACCTGGGCTTCAACATCACCTGGCAAGACCCGCAGTACCGCGACCTGGCTTACACCGACAAGGTCAACAACCTGCCGGTGCAGCGCAACTACAGCGGCAATCAGCTGATCCGCGTGCCGAAGGTAAGCTACCGCCTGGTGCCGGGCCTGAACCTGATGGGCGACGCGCTGCGCCTGCAGCTGTCGTACGAGTATGAAGGCGCGCGTTTCGTCGACTCGGCCAACTCGGTGCGTCTGCCATCGTACAAGGTGCTGAACTTCTCGGCGCGCTACAGCATCACGCCGACGCTGACCGCTTACGCCTACGTCGACAACATCAACAACTCGCAGGGTCTGACCGAAGGCAATCCGCGCGCCGGCGAGCTGGCCAGCGCCGATGCGGGTGCGAATACCTTCCTGGCGCGTCCGGTGCTGGGCCGTTCGGTGCGGGGCGCGTTGAAATATGACTTCTAAGCGCATGGCCTTATTGGCTCTGGTATTCGGCGCGGCCGTCGGAGCCATCGCAAGCCCGGCCAGCGCCGACGTCGTGGCTACAGCCGCTGGCACCGTCGCAGCCGGCACCAAAGCCGCGGAACCGGATCTGGTCCTGCGCGGCGTGCTGACCGGCGCCGACCACCACACCTACCGCAGCGTGCCGTTCACGGTGCCCGAGGGTGTCGAGCGTGTGACCATCACCTTCGACTACACCGGCAAGGAAGAGCACAGCGTTATCGATCTGGGCCTGCTCGGCCCGGACGGCGCGCTGCGTGGCTGGAGCGGCGGCAGCAAGCGCCTGTTCACGGTCAGCAGTGTCGATGCGACGCCATCGTTCATTCCTGCACCAGTGGCACCCGGTCAATGGGCACTGCTGCTTGGCGTACCCAATCTGCGCAAGACGGCGGAAGCCAGCTACACGGCACAGGTCTACTTCTCGCGCAGCCTGGCGGCGGCTGACGAACCGCCACCATTGCGTGTGCCGGTGCGCAGCGGCGCGGCATGGTATCGCGGCGACCTGCACATGCACACCGGGCACAGCGACGGCAGCTGCGTCAACCAGAGCAGCGTTTCGGTGCCCTGTCCGCTGTTCCTGACGGTGCAGGCGGCCGCCGAGCGCAAGCTGGATTTCATCGCCGTCACGGAGCACAACACCGTATCGCATGCCTCGGAACTGCGCGAGCTGCAGCCCTACTTCAGCAAGATGCTGCTGATGCCGGGCCGCGAGATCACCACCTTCTCAGGTCACGCCAATATGTTCGGCACCCTGGCGCCGCTGGACTTCCGCGTCGCCGCCACGCCGGATGGCTGGAACCGCATGCTGGACCAGGCGGCGACACTGGGCGGACTGGTATCGATCAATCACGCCAACCGCCCTTCCGGCGAGGCGTGCATGGGCTGTGGCTGGACCAACGATGCCGACATCGCCAAGGTGCAGGCAATCGAAGCGGTCAACGGCACGGATGCGGACACGCTGCTGTCGTCCATCCCGTTCTGGCAAGCGCAATTGCAGCGCGGCCTGCATCCGACGCTGATCGGCGGCAGCGATGACCACCGCGCCGCCCGTGGCGATACGCCGGTCGGCACGCCGACCACCGTGGTGTACGCGCCGGAGCTGACGCAAACCGCGATCCTGGACGGCATCCGCGCCGGCCACGTGTTCGTCGACATCGCCGGCAACGGCAGCCGTCTGCTGGAACTGAATGCCGAAACCGGCGGCAGGCAGGCGATGATGGGCGACTCCCTGGCTGCCCCTGGCGGACTGACGGTGCAGTTCAAGCTACACGTGGCGCAGGCCGACGGCGCCACGATCAAGCTGGTGATGGATGGTGCGGAGGCCGATCTGCTGCCCGCGCGCGATGTCGATGGCGACGATGTGCAGCGTAGCTTCAACTGGATCAGCGACGGCAAGCCGCATTGGCTGCGCGCCGAAGTGCGCGACGCGCGCGGCCATCTGCTCCTGCTGGGTAATCCCGTCTATCTCAACCGTTAAGACGACACGTGACGCGCCAGATGCTGCACAAACGGCTCTGGCGCGAGGAAGCCGATGATGCGGCTGTTCGGAATCTCCTTGCCGCCGTTGAACAGGATGATCCCCGGCGGACCGAACAGGCCGAAGCGCTTCATCAGCGCCTTGTCGTCGGCATTGTTGGCGGTGACGTCCACCTGCAGCAGCTTCACCTGCTTCAGCTTACCGGCGACGGCAGGCTTGGAGAAGGTGAAACGCTCCATCTCCTTGCACGACACGCACCAGTCGGCGTAAAAGTCCAGCATCACCGGCGTGCTGCTGGAAGCGAGTATCCGATCCAGTTCCGCACCGGTCTTGATGCGCGCAAAGCGCACTTCGCCCGCCTCGCCGGCTTCGGGCTGTCCCGTGCGGGCGGCCGCAAGGCTCAGATGCCCCAGCGGTTGCAGCACATCGTGACCGGAACTGGCTGCGCCCGTCAGTTCGAACAGACCGGCGATCAGGAAAGCCAGGCCCAGCGTCTTGCCGGCATAGCTGCGCAGACCGGCGCCGGCGGGTATCGCTTCGAACACGTGCAGGAACATCGCGCACAACAGCGCAAACACGCCCCACAAGGCCATGGCGACCGTGACCGGGAACACCGGCGCCACCATCCAGATCGCGACGGCGATCAGCAGCAGGCCGAAGATCTTTTTCACGTTGTTCATCCAGGCGCCGGCACGCGGCAGCAGGCTGCCGGCGGAGACACCGGTCAGCAGCAATGGCACGCTCATGCCGGCCGCCATCGAGAACAACGCCCAGCCGCCGGTCCAGACGTTGCGGGTCTGGCTGATGTAAAGCAGCGCGCCGGCCAGCGGCCCCGCCACGCACGGTCCGACGATCAGCGCGGACAGAGCGCCCATCAGGAACACGCCGGCGAAGCGGCCACCGTTGATGCCGCTGCTGGTCTCGCTCAAGCGGCTTTGCAGGCCGCTCGGCAGCTGCAGCTGGTAGACATCGAACATGGACAGCGCCAGCGCCACCAACAGCGCGCCGAAGGTCAGCAACACCCACGGCTTCTGCAGCGCACCGGCCAAACCCTCGCCCGCCAGACCCGCCGCCACGCCGAGCGAGGTATAGACCAGTGCCATTCCCAGCGAATACGCCAGCGCCAGCGAAAAACCGCGACCGCGCGAGACGTTGCCCTCGCCGACGATAATCGACGACAGGATCGGCACCATCGGCAGCACGCACGGCGTGAACGACAGCAGCAGACCGAAAGCCAGGAAGGCCAGGCCGATGCGCCACGCACTGCCGCTTTGCAGCGTGCGCTGCGCCAGCGAACTGTCGTCTTCGGACGTCACCCCGCCTGCGGCCGACGCTGTGCCGGCGCTCATGTCGCCAAGCGATTCCCCGCCGGCGGCAGCGGAGACCGGGCCGGTGCCGGACGTTGCAGCGCCGGCGGCTGGGTCAGGGGCGGCGACGGGCGTCAGCTTGCCGGGCGCCGACGGGTCGACGCGGTAGCTCTGCATCGCCGGCGAATAGCACAGCCCAGCATCCGCGCAGCCCTGGTAGCCTACCTCCAGCGTGAACGGCGCGCCGGCCGTCACCGGCAGCTTCACCAGCAGGCTGTCCTGATACGTCTCCATCTCCTTGTTGAAGTTGACGTCGAACTTGCGCAGGCCCGCCGGCAGCGCCGGCTGTCCCACCGAGCCTTTGAAGCTGAGCCGGTCACGGTAGAGGTGATAGCCCTTGGCGATCGTCCACGACAGCTTTACCGTATGCGCATCCGCCAGCTCCGCCTGAAGCTGAAACGCCTGATCCGGTTCCAGAAAATCCTCCGCCCTCGCCTCCGCGCCGAAGACGAACGCCATGGCCGCCACCACCAGCGCGGCCAGCACCTTCAACCACTTTTGCACGCTCATGTCAGATATCCCTATACGACAGCTGTCCTTCATCATCCACTGCCAGGTACGCCAGTCCGGATGCATTCAAAAAATCCAATCCTTCGCGCTGCTTGAGCATCGTGATCGTCGAACAGCTGCCGGCCGCAATCGCCACCGGCGCCAGCACGCTCACCGAGCGCCAGTAGCGCACCGGCATGCCGTCACGCGGGTCCAGCACATGGCAGTAACGCTGCCCGTCCAGTTCGAAGTAACGCTCATAATCGCCGCTGGTGGTCAGTGCGCCGTGGCTGACCGGGATACTGCCGATCACCGCATCGACCTGGCGCGGATCCTGGATGCCGATGCTCCATGGCCCGCCATCCAGCTGTGGACCGATGAAACGCATGTCGCCACCCAGATTCACATAGCCGTGCATCACGCCACCATCCATCAGCAAGGAGGCCGCGCGGTCCGCCGCATACTCCTTGCCGAAGCCGCCGAAATCAACTTCCATGCCCGCCTCCCCCAGCAGCACGCCGTCCCCGTCCACCACCACCTTGCGCCAGCCGACCAGCGCCAGCAACGGTTCCAGCACCTCCGCCAAGGGCAGCTGCGGCTTGCGGAAATCCCAGGCCTTGCGCAGCACACCGGAGGTGATGTCGAACAGCCCGCCGCTGGCGTCGTACAAGGCATCCGCATAGGCCAACAGGGCACCCGTCTCGCTGTCGCAGGCCACCGGTTTGCGGCCCGCCGCCGCGTTGATCCGCGAGACGATGCTGTCCGGCCGGTAGCGCGAATATTTCTGTTCGATGCGCATCACCTCCGCGATGGCCCGCTGCGCCAGACGCGCCGCCGTCTGTACATCCGGTGCGGACAAGTGGATCTCGCACGGCCCCCCCATGGCACGGAACGACGTGCGATGCATACTGTTTACCATGATCGGTTGACGGCAATCTGTATGGTCTGCGCACGGAAGATGTCCAGGCCCGGACTGCCGCTGTTGAAGAACGCCCAGCTGCCGCGCTGCTGGTAGGTGGACGCCTTCACGTCGACGGACCACAGCTTGTCGATCTGCTTGCTGACCTTGAGCGCCAGCGTCACCGCGCCGAAGCCGGACAGGCGCTGGTCTTCCGACATGAGGCTCTTGAAGTCGTAGCCCACCGGGAACGGCGCGCCCAGCACAGGGTCATACACCGGATCGCGGTAGAAATAGGCGGCGCTTTGCGTATACAGCCGCAGCTCCGGCGTCAGCGTCCAGCCATCGGCCAGCGGCTGCACGTACTCGCCGCCGATGGTGTGCGCCCGCACGCCGAAACTGTCGCGGTAGTAGCGGTAGGACAGCCGGCTGGTGCCGCCGGTGGCCGCGATGTAGTGGTTCCAGCGCGCCAGCAGCGTGCTTTCATCACGGCTGCGCGGCCGGGTGTCGAAGAATTTGTACGGATCGTTGAAATAACCCTCACCCTGCGTGTGCGTCAGCGTCAGCTGCGCGATATCGCTGGCGGTCAGCACCCGGGTCACGCCCAGCAGCACATTGGTGGTACGCTTTTTCTCGTTGGTGACGATATGGTTGACCGGATCGATCTTGTCGTCCGAGTGGCCCAGGCCCGCCGTCCAGGTGGTGTTATGGTCTTCGCTCTCGACGCTGCCCTGCAGCGACAGCGCGCGCGAGATGTAGTCATGCTCGGTCGAATAGGCCGCGCCCACGGTCAGGCTGCCGCGGTCGAAATAGCGCGTCAGCGAAGCATCGCCGGCCTTGCGGATATCATCCATGCGCGACGCGCCCGACACCGCCGTGTGATAGCGCGGCGAGGCACCCGACACATCGTCGCGCACCACCGACGCGCCGATCGACCACACGCCGGCCACCGGCGCGACGATGCTCAGCGAGGGCGCATGCACCTTGATGCGGTCGAAGCCCGGCTGGCTGTCGCGGTAATCGAGGTAGCCCAGCGAAATGGTGCCGTTGGCCGGCGGTGTTTCGGCATGCGCCTGCACGCCGGGCAGCAGCATGGCTGCGGTGAGGATGGAGGCGGCCAGACCGCTGTTGTCTTTATTGGTCATGCTTGTCCCTTAGTTGCAGCCGCAGCCGCCGCCGCCCACGCCGGCGCCGCCGCGTGCGTTTTCCTTGCTGGTGTAGATATGATCGTCGTAGCGCGCGAATGTTCCACCGTCGTTGAAGGTCATCTCCGGCTTGGCCAGATTGCCCTTCTCCCACGGTTGTACGTTGGCGCACCCGGCCAGTCCGGCCACCAAAACCAATGTCAGCAGCGGCTTCATTTGGCGCCTCCCAGAGCCGCCTGGATTTTCGCTTCCAGCTCGGCGCGGTCGCCGTCGCGGAAGCCCGAATGCGCCATCAGCACCTTGCCGTCCGGGCCGATCAGCACACTGCTGGGCATGCCCTTGATGCCGTAGCTGCGCGGCGTGCCACCTTGCGGATCGAAAGCGATGGTGAATTTGGCCGGCACCTGGGCCAGGAACTGCTTCGCGTCCTCGCTCCTGGCGTCAACGTTGACGCCGACGATCTGCAGGCCGCGCGCACCGTACTTGGCCTGCATCTCGTTCATCCACGGGAAGGACTGCCGGCACGGCCCGCACCAGGAGGCCCAGAAGTCGACATAAACCACCTTGCCCTGCAGGGCCGCCAGCTTGACCGCGCCGGCCGGGCCCTGAAGATCGAAGGATGGAGCGGATGCGCCCTTGTCGAGCGCCCAGCTGGCGGGCGCGCACAGGGCGGCGGCCAGCAATAAGGGGAGAGTATGTGTTTTCATGACCGTGTATTCCCGGCCATGTTGCGAAGGTTCTCAGCTTGCCGAAATTATTTTCGGCCCAGCAGGCGGCCCAGCCACTTGGCGGCGAAGCGCTTGTTCGCCTTATAGGTGTAATCGAGCACCGCGAACTGCTCGTCCAGCGCCTCTTGCAGCACGCTGGAAGGATTGGCCGGCGGGATTTTGAGATAGGCATCCGCCTCGCCATAATCGCGGTGGATCTCCATGCCGGCCTTTTTCGCGATGTGCATCATGGTTTTGTTGGAGGACAGACAGTGCATGTAGAGCGTGTCCACATCGTTGTTGCGGCAGTGGATGGCGGCGCGCTCGAACAGCCGGGAACCGACGCCGATGCCGCGCGCGCTGCGGCTGACCGAAACGCCGAATTCGGCCACGCGCGCCTTGTCGGTATCGCTGTTCCTCTCCTCGCGCGGCGCAAATGCCAGATGGCCGACGCCGACCAGCCGAAACGTGCGGCTGTATACGCCGAACACCATGTCGCGCGAAAAGGCGATGCGGTTGACGTAGTTCGTCAACTGCTCGTCCGGCAGCACGGAGCCGAAGCGCAGCAGACGATCGCTGTGTTCCAGCTCGAGGAAATGCCGCAGCATGCGGCGGCGGTCGCGTTCGCGCAGCTCCTTCACCAGTACCTTGGGACGGTGCTTGCCGTCCTTATCCTTGCCCCAGCGGCGCAGCGGATTCTGGAAAAGGTCCATGGAATTCATTCCGCCGCGTCGTCCTCGTCGTCGGCGGCGTTCAGCGCGACCTTGACCGCGCGCACCCGCGCCGCGTGCACCCGTTCGGGGATACGTTGCGGATTATCGGCGCAGGATTGCGCGATCTCCCCCGCGTTCACGGCGCGCGCCGCGGCCAGTGCCTGTTCGAGGTAGTCCAGCTGCGGAAACGGCGCATCGGCAAAGCTGGCGCCGGGGCCGATGCGGCCCCGCGCATCGCATTCCGTGGCCTGCAGCAGCTGCGTGAACCGCGCCGGCTTGCGGAAGGCGTCGCAGCGCTCGAACAGGGTGACGACGGTGTTCGGCCGCAGCTGCAGCGCGCGGGCGACGTTGCCGTGTTCGCGCGCCGTCATCACCGCCAGGTCGCGGCTGTCGGTCGGCACGCGCAGGCGCTTGCACACCTGCTCCACCAGCTTGACGCCCATGCCTTCGTGGCCATGGTGCGCCGGCCAGGTGGCCGATGGCGTCACGCCCTTGCCCAGGTCGTGCACCAGGCAGGCGAAGCGCACCGGCAGTTCGCGCTCCATCTGAGCGGCGCAATCGATCACCTGCAGGATGTGGATGCCGGTGTCGATCTCGGGATGCCATTTTTCCGGCTGCGGCACGCCCCACAGCGCATCCAGCTCCGGCAGGATGCGCGCCAGCGCGCCGCAGTCGCGCAGCACTTCGAACATGCGCGACGGTTTCTGTTCCATCAGTCCGCGCGACAGTTCCTGCCACACGCGTTCCGGCACCAGCGCATCGACCTCGCCCTGTTCCACCATCTGCTTCATCAGCGCGTTGGTTTCCGGCGCCACCGTGAAGTCGGCGAAGCGCGCGGCGAAGCGCGCCAGGCGCAGGATGCGCACCGGATCTTCGGCAAAGGCGTCCGACACGTGCCGGAACACGCGCCCGGCGATGTCGCGCTGGCCGTGGTATGGGTCGATCAGGGTTCCGTCATCGGCGCGCGCGATGGCGTTGATGGTCAGATCGCGCCGCACCAGATCCTCTTCCAGCGTCACATCCGGCGAAGTGTGAAACACGAAGCCCTTGTAGCCGGGCGCGGTCTTGCGCTCGGTGCGCGCCAGCGCATATTCCTCCTGCGTCCGCGGATGCAGGAACACGGGGAAATCCTTGCCCACCGGGCGGAAGCCCTTGGCCACCATCTCGTCCGGCGTCGCGCCCACCACCACGTGGTCATGGTCTTTTACCGGGAGGCCGAGCAGTGCGTCGCGCACCGCGCCGCCGACGACGTAAGTCCGCATCATCTCAGTCCGGCATGTCGGCGTCGTGCCTGGGCGCCGTTTCGGTTTCGGCCAGCGCCTCGCTGATCCAGCGCGCCACGGCCGGGTGCGAGATCACGCGCTGACAGTACGCATCCAGCGCCGGCGCCAGCGACACGCCATAGGTGCGGAAGCGCATCACCACCGGCGCATAATAAGCATCCGCGATCGAGAACTCGCCGAACAGGAACTGTTGATGGCCGAAGCGGCACATGCACTCTTCCCAGATTTCGCTGATGCGGCCGATATCGGCCTGGGTGCCCGGCGTGCGGCCCTTGCCCGGATAGTAGCCACGGATGTTCATCGACATCGAATTGCGCAGATCGCTGAAGCCCGAATGCATCTCGGCGCACACCGAACGCGCCATCGCGCGCGCCGCCACATCGCGCGGCCACAGATGCAGCTCGGGGAACTGCTCGGCCAGATATTCGCAGATCGCCAGGCTGTCCCAGATGGTCATTTCCTCGCCGGCCAGCAGCACCGGCACGCGGCCGGACGCCGAATAGCTGCAAATGCGGTTGGCGGTGTCGTCCTGGTCCAGCAGTACGCGCACCTCCTGAAACGGAATGCCGAACGCCACCATCGCCACCCAGGGCCGCATCGACCACGACGAGTAGTTCTTGTTGCCGATGACCAGCGTCAGGCCCGGCGAGCGCGCCGCGTCCAGCGCCTGCGACAGATGAGGATCGAGTTGGGTGGTCTGCATGTTGAAGCGTCCTGTTTTATTGGGTGTCAGCGGGGACCGAAGCTGGTCTCCTGCTCTTCCTGTTCGGTGTAGCCCTTGGGCGTGACATTGCCCAGGCGGGCCTTCAGCGATTGCGGCCGCCCTTCGAACAGCGCCGCGTAGTAAGTGGCGTTGGACATCACGTTGCGCACGTAGGTCCGCGTTTCCGCATACGGAATCGATTCGATGAACACGGTGGCGTCCATCGGCCTGCTCAGCGCCGCGCGCCAGGTGCGCAGGCGGCCCGGCCCGGCGTTGTAGGCGGCGGTGGCCAGGACCTGCGAGCCGTCCATATTCCCCAGCACCATGTTGAGGTAGTTGGTGCCCAGCAGGATGTTGTAGCGCACGTCGCTCATCATCTCCTGCGCGAAGTCGGTCAGGCCGATCTTCTTGGCCACCCAGCGGCCGGTGGACGGCATCACCTGCATCAGGCCGGAAGCGCCGACGTGCGACTGCGCGTCCATGATGAAGCGCGATTCCTGGCGGATCAGGCCATACACCCATGCCTTGTCCAGGCCCAGGGTCTGGGTGGTCGGGTGCATGATGTCATTGTGCGGCGAGGGGAAGCGCTGGGTGTAATCGACCTGGATGCGGGTACGCTCCGAGGTGTTGACCATGCGGTCCAGGATATTGTTCTGGCGCGCGTATTCGGCCGCGGCCAGGTGTTCGCGTTCGCTCAGGCCGCGCAGGCCCCAGTTCCACTCGCGCGTGCCCTCGAAACGCAGACGCATGCCGAAGAACTTCAGCGCGCGCTGGAAGTTGGGATTGGCCGCGATCGGCGCGATCTCCGCCTGCGTGATCGGCGCGCCGGGCGCCGGAATGGTAATCAGCTTGCCGGTTTCCTCCAGCGCCAGCTGGCCGTAGTAATTCGACTGGTCGGCGATGCTGCGGTACAGCTGCAGCGCTTCGCCATTCGGCTGGCCGCCGCCGTCCTGCGCCATCAACGCGCGACCGAGCCAGTAGACCCAGGTCGGCTCGCTGCGCAGCGCGGTCGGCATGCCGCGGATGTTTTTCTCCACCTGGCGCCAGTCGCCGTTGCGCATGGCGATGCGGGTCTTCCACTGGATCTGGTCGATCGACAGCGGCGCGCTGCCGGAACGCTTCCAGTAGTCGCCGGTCTCCGGCGACAGCGTGTACGACGACTGCAGCGCGATCGCGGCCCAGGCCTGCTGCTGTTCCGGCGAGCTCAGTTTCGGCATCGCCTTGTTCAGGCCCAACACCGCCAGCTTGACGCTGGTCTTGGCCAGGCGCCCCAGCGCCACGATGTAGATCTGGTGTTCGACCTTGCTCGGCCCCATGCCCTTGGCCACCGCCAGCGTCGGCAGATCGACCGCCTGCACCGCCTTTTTTTCCGGACCGTCGAGCAGCGCGACGATGCGGCGCGCCTGGCCGGTGGCATTGTGTTCGCCCGCCAGGCGCAGCTGCGCATACAGGTCTTCGGTGTTGAACTGGCCATTCTGATACAGGGTCGCGATCAGGTCGGCGCAGGGCTGGCCGTAGACCGAGGGCGCGGTCAACAGCGCGCGCGCATCGTCGGCCACCTTCTGCCCTTTCAGCGCGCGCGAGATCAGCGCATAGCATTTGACCTGGGTGTCGTCGTTCAGCACGAACAGCGGCAGCTGCTCGTCGAAGGTGGCCCAGTCGCGCTTGCGGCCGAGCTCCAGCAGCCAGTCGTTGCGCAGACGGTCGACGATCGCCTGACCATCGTAGCGCCTGAAGAACGCCCGGATTTCGTCCGCCGTGGCATCCTTGAAGTGCGATTTCAGCCGATAATAATCGACGTAGGAAGGAATCGAATAATCGGCCAGGCGGGCGGCGTAGAAGTCCGCTTTGTTGGCATCATCCTGGCGTACGGCGTCGCGCAGCAGCAGAAAGGCGTCATCATCCTTGCGGCTGTCGGTGTTGATATCGTCGGCGTGGGCAAACGAGGTGAAGGCAACAAGCAGGGCGCCGGCGATCCATTTCGAAGCAGAAATCAAAGTGCAACTCTCTCAAGTCTTAAATCAACATGACCAGCGACCCTAGAATACCACGCGAGGCGACCGTCTCACCAGTACAGAAGGCGGAATTGCGGAAGCAACTGCTCACTGCGCGGCGCGCCATCGACAGCGCCACGCGCGCGCACTGGGACCATGCCATCGGCGAGCAGGTGGTGGCCTGGTGGCAGGAAGCGCGGCCGGCGGCGCTGGGGGTGTATTGGCCGCTGCGCGACGAGCCGGACCTGCACGCAGCCTACGCCGAACTGGCGCGGCTGGGCGCGCGCCTGCTGCTGCCGGTGGTGGTGCAAAAGCATGCGGCGCTGGAATTCGCCGCATGGGAAATCGGCGAGACGATGGTGAAAGATGCAATGGGGGTGGCGGTGCCGGCCCAGCTGCGCCTGCAGGCGGCCTATCCGCCGGCGCTGCTGGTGCCTTGCCTGGGTTTCAACCCGCAAGGTTACCGATTGGGCTATGGTGGCGGCTTCTACGACCGCACGCTGGCGCGCCACACGCCGCGCCCGCAGACGCTGGGCATCGCCTACCAGTGCATGCAGGTGCGCTTTCCGAACGACGCACACGATGTGGCGCTGGACCGCATCGTCACCGAGGCGGCTTAGACTTTCGCCAGCCGCTCCCACAGGGCGGTGGTGGCCACCGCCTGGTTCATGCTGTAGAAGTGCAGGCCGGGCGCGCCGCCCTTCAGCAGGCGCTCGCCCAGCGCCGTCACCACGTCCAGGCCGAAAGCCTTGATCGAGGCCGTGTCGTCGCCGAAGCTGGCCAGCTTCAGCCGCACCCAGCGCGGGATCTCGGCGCCGCACATGTCGGAGAAGCGCATCAACTGCGTGTAGTTCGTGATCGGCATGATGCCCGCCACGATGGGCGCCGTGATCCCCAGCTTCTGCGCCTGCTCGACGAACTGGAAGTAGGCGTCGGCATTGTAGAAATACTGGGTGATGGCGGCGTTGGCGCCGGCCTTGATCTTGCGCTCGAAGGCCAGCAGGTCGTCGCGCGGCGAACGCGCCTGCGGGTGTACCTCGGGGTACGCCGCCACCTCGATGTGGAACCAGTCGCCGGTCTCCTGGCGGATGAACTCCACCAGCTCGTTGGCGTAGCGGAATTCGCCGGCCGCGCCATAGCCGCTCGGCAGGTCGCCGCGCAGCGCCACCAGGCGCTTGATGTTGTGCGATTTGTATTCGGCCAGGATGGCGCGGATCGACTCGCGCGTGCCGCCCACGCAGGACAGGTGCGGCGCGGCGTCTTCGCCGGCGGCCATGATTTCCAGCACCGTGTCCAGGGTGCCGCGCTGGGTGGTGCCGCCGGCGCCGAAGGTCACCGAAAAATACTTGGGTTTGAGCTCGGACAGTTTGGCGCGCGTCACGCGCAGCTTGTCCGCGCCTTCCGCCGTTTTCGGCGGAAAGAATTCGATACTGAAATTAGGATTGTCCATCTGGGTTCTTCAAAAGTAAGGTCGACAAAGCCCAGGAAATAATGCTGTACAGGATGGCGCCGCCGACGGCCGACAGGAAGCTGTCGACATGGAAACCGTCCACCCACTGCGCCACCAGCCAGAACATGAAGCCGTTGACGATGAAGATGAACAGGCCGAGCGACACCAGCGTCACCGGCAGCGTCAGCAGCAGCAACACGGGACGTATCAGCGTATTGACCAGGCCCAGGACAAGAGCCGCGACGAGGGCTGCGCCTATGCTTGTGACATCGACGGAATGCATCAGGTATGGCACTGCCAGCAAGGCAATTGCATTGATTAACCAGGTAAGGACCAAACGCATAAGAAACTCGCTGCAAGGTGGCTACAGAAAAAAGCGGGGCACCTGGCCCCGCCTTTACACCATCAAATTAATAACGGTAGTGGTCGGGCTTGTACGGACCTTCCTGGGTCACGCCGATGTAGGCGGCCTGTTCGGGGGTCAGCGTGGTCAGCTTGGCGTTCAGCTTCTTCAGCTGCAGGCGCGCAACCTTTTCATCCAGGTGCTTCGGCAGCACGTACACGCCGACCGGGTACTTGGCGGTGTTGGCGTACAGCTCGATCTGGGCGATGGTCTGGTTGGCGAACGACGACGACATCACGTACGACGGGTGGCCGGTGCCGCAGCCCAGGTTGACCAGGCGGCCTTCGGCCAGCAGGATGATGCGCTTGCCGTCCGGGAAGATCACGTGATCGACCTGCGGCTTGATGTTTTCCCACTTGTACTTCTTCAGCGCGGCGACATCGATCTCGTTGTCGAAGTGGCCGATGTTGCAGACGATGGCCTGGTCCTTCATCTGCAGCATGTGCTGTTCGGTCAGGATGTGGTAGTTGCCGGTGCAGGTGACGAAGATGTCGCCCTGCGAAGCAGCCTCGTCCATGGTGACCACGCGGTAGCCTTCCATCGCGGCCTGCAGCGCGCAGATCGGGTCGATCTCGGTGACCCACACCTGCGCCGACAGCGCGCGCATGGCCTGGGCCGAGCCCTTGCCGACGTCACCGTAGCCGGCGATCACGGCGATCTTGCCGGCGATCATGACATCGGTGGCGCGCTTGATGCCGTCCACCAGCGATTCGCGGCAGCCGTACAGGTTGTCGAACTTGGACTTGGTGACCGAGTCGTTGACGTTGATGGCCGGGAAGGCCAGCTTGCCCTCCTTGTGCATCTGGTACAGGCGGTGCACGCCGGTGGTGGTCTCTTCGGTCACGCCGAGGATGTGCGGCAGACGCTTGGAGTACCAGGCCGGGTCCTTGGCCAGGTGCGCCTTGATGGCGTTGAACAGGCAGATTTCCTCGTCGGAGCCGGGGTTGGCCAGCACCGAGATGTCCTGTTCGGCGCGCGCGCCCAGGTGCAGCAGCAGGGTGGCGTCGCCGCCATCGTCGAGGATCATGTTGGAATACACCGGGTTGCCGGCGGCATCGTGCGGCCATTCGAAGATGCGGTGGGTGTAGTCCCAGTATTCATCCAGGGTTTCGCCCTTGATGGCGAACACCGGGGTGCCGTTGGCGGCGATGGCGGCGGCGGCGTGGTCCTGGGTCGAGTAGATGTTGCACGAGGCCCAGCGCACCTGCGCGCCCAGCGCTTCCAGCGTCTGGATCAGCACGGCGGTCTGGATGGTCATGTGCAGCGAACCGGTGATGCGCGCGCCCTTCAGCGGCTGGGCGGCGGCGAATTCTTCGCGGATCGCCATCAGGCCCGGCATTTCGGTTTCAGCAATCTTGATTTCCTTGTTACCCCACGGGGCCAGGGAAATGTCGGCAATGACGTAGTCTTCGGAGGATTTCAGTACGGCGTTCATCACGCCCTCCTTTCATGAGTTGAAAAAAGTAACGTGAGCGCGGTTGGGGATTTCCGAGCCTGGCGAATTCGGGATTCGTCGCAGCGCCCCTCGGAGCGGGGATTTTAGCATTGATCAACAGGAATGGCGACAACAAATCCCGCTTGCGCTGGCAACTGCCGCCGTATCGGCGGGACGAGCATTGGCAATAGCACCGACTATACTGGCCATTCCAGGCGCAAAGAATCACCAACCAGAAACTGGAAATATCATGATGCCTACCGACGACCCACGCCGTAAATATTTGCCGCCCAATCCCAAACCGCCTTTACCCAAGCGGCCGAAATGACAACGCCCCGGAATCCGGGGCGTTGGCGTATTTAGCTACAGCAGAGCTTGCTTACTGTGCTTACTTCAAGCCGGCGGCGGCGCGCAGGATGGCGGCCTTGTCGGTGCGCTCCCACGAGAATTCCGGCTCTTCGCGGCCGAAGTGGCCATAGGCGGCGGTCTTGGCGTAGATCGGACGCAGCAGGTCCAGCATCTGCACGATGCCTTTCGGACGCAGGTCGAAGTGTTCCATCACCAGCTGGGCGATTTTCTCGTCGGGGATGACGCCGGTGCCTTCGGTGTACACCGTGATGTTGATCGGACGCGCCACGCCGATGGCGTACGACACCTGCACCTGGCACTGGCGCGCCAGGCCGGCCGCCACCACGTTCTTGGCGACGTAACGCGCGGCGTAGGCCGCCGAACGGTCGACCTTGGACGGATCCTTGCCCGAGAACGCGCCGCCGCCGTGCGGCGAGGCGCCGCCGTAGGTGTCGACGATGATCTTGCGGCCGGTCAGGCCGCAGTCGCCCTGCGGGCCGCCGATGACGAAGCGGCCGGTCGGGTTGACCAGGTACTTGGTATCCTGCAGCCACTCCTTCGGCAGCACCGGCTTGATGATTTCCTCGATCACCGCCTCTTCGATCTGGCGGTGCTGCATTTCCGGCGCGTGCTGGGTCGACAGCACCACGGTGTCCACCGCCACCGGGCGGCCATTCACGTACCGCAGCGTGACCTGCGACTTGGCGTCCGGACGCAGCCATGGCAGGCGGCCGTCCTTGCGCAGCTGCGACTGGCGCTCGACCAGGCGGTGCGCGTAATGGATCGCGGCCGGCATCAGCTCGGCGGTCTCGTCGCAGGCATAGCCGAACATCAGGCCCTGGTCGCCGGCGCCCTGGTCCAGATCCAGGCCGGCGCCTTCGTCCACGCCCTGGGCGATGTCGGGCGACTGCTTGTCATAAGCCACCAGCACCGCGCAACCCTTGTAGTCGATACCGTATTCGGTGTTGTCGTAACCGATGCGCTTGATGGTTTCGCGGGCGACCTGAATATAATCCACGTTCGCGTGGGTGGTGATTTCACCGGCCAGCACCACCAGACCGGTGTTGCACAGGGTTTCTGCGGCAACACGGGCTTTCGGGTCCTGGGCCAGAATCGCGTCGAGAATGGCGTCGGAAATCTGGTCGGCAACCTTGTCGGGGTGACCTTCCGAGACGGATTCAGAGGTGAAAAGATAATCGTTCGACATCGCGAGCTCCTATATTGGTTAAAAATGTCGGTCGCATCACCAATACGGCTCGCGACGCTTTAGCGATATTTGTATCCCGCATCGCAAGTTGTCTAATTAACTCAGCGGCTTATTACTACTAACGTGGTATTTTACGCTCTTTTGAAAAAATGTGGCGGAGTGCAACTCTGTCGTTTCCCAACATGCTAGTCCCGATTTTCCGCTTCCTGTCGATTTTCCCGCTGCCGGTGCTGCACGCCATGGGCGCCACGCTGGGCTGGGTGATCTACCTGCTGGCGCCATCCTACCGCCGCCGCATGCGTCAGAACATGGCCCTGGCCGGCTACACCCAGTATCTGCCGGCCGCCATTGCCGAGGCCGGCAAGGCCGCGCTGGAACTGCCCTTCCTCTGGTGCGCCGATCCCCGGCGCGTCTCCCGTCACGCCAGCCAGAAGGTCAACTGGCCGCTGGTGCAGGATGCGCTGGCCTCCGGCCGCGGCATCGTGTTCCTGACGCCGCACCTGGGCTGCTTTGAAATCTGCGCCCAGGAAGTCGCCTTGCTGACCGAGCTGATGGTGATGTACCGCCCGCCCAAGCAGGAGGCGCTGAAACCGCTGGTGGAAGGCGCGCGCGCGCGCGGCAACCTGTTCCTGGCGCCGGCCAATATGTCGGGCGTGCGCATGCTGGCCAAGTTCCTCAAGCGCGGCAAGCCGATCGGCCTGCTGCCCGACCAGGTGCCGCAGGAGGGCGAAGGCGTGTGGGCCAAGTGGTACGGCCGCGACGCCTACACCATGACGCTGCCGGCCAAGCTGGCCAAGCTGGGCAATCCGCACCTGATCGTCACCTATGCCGAGCGCCTGCCCTGGGGCCGCGGCTACCGCATCCATTTCATCGAGATCACCGATCCGCTGGAGGGCGACATCGCCCAGCAGGCGCAAACCATCAACAACGCCATGCAGCGCCTGATCGCCGAAAAACCGTCCCAATACTATTGGAGCTATAACCGTTACAAGGTGCCGGCCGGCGTGGCCGCACCGGCCGCAGTTGGAGAGCAAGCATGAAGTTGTTGTTAGGATTGATGTGGCTGCTGCACTGGCTGCCGTTGCCGCTGCTGGGCCGCATCGGCAAGTTTGTCGGCAATGTGTTGTTTGTCGTGATGAGCCCGCGCCGCCACATCACGCTGACCAATCTGCGCCTGTGCATGCCGGAACTGACGGAAGCCGAGCGCGTGCAGATCGCGCGCCAGCATTTTCAGGCGTATTCGCGCAGCATCCTCGAGCGTTCCATCCTGTGGTGGGCGCCGGAGGCGCGCCTGAAACGCCTGATCAGGCTGGAGCCGCACGGCGTGATCCCGGTGGCGGCGATGACCGAGAAACCGACCATCCTGCTGTGCCCGCACTTCGTCTGCCTGGACGTGGCCGGTGCGGCGATCGCCATGGAAGCCAGCGCCTCGTCCATGTACGTGGCGCAGAAAAGCCCGGCCTTCGACAAGGTGCTGCGTGACGGCCGCGCCCGCTTCAAGCCGGTCAAGCTGTTCACGCGCCAGGACGGCATCAAGCCCATCCTGCGCGCGCTGCGCGACAAGCTGCCCTACTTCATGCTGCCGGACATGGATTTCGGCGAAAAGGATGCCGAGTTCGTGCCCTTCTTCGGCATCGAGGCGGCCACCCTGACCGCCACCGCGCGCATCGCCGCCACCACCGGTGCCCAGGTGATGCCGGTGATCGCCACCTTCCTGCCCGATTACCAGGGATATGGTGTCAAGTTCTATCCAGTGTGGGACAATTACCCGGGAGACGATATGGTCGCCGCCACCCGCCGCATGAACGCCTTCATCGAGGAGCGCGTGCGCGAGGCGCCGGCCGAATACTTCTGGACCCACAAACGCTTCAAGACGCGCCCCAACGGCGAGCCTTCGCTGTACGACAAGAAATAGACCGATGAAACTCAAATTCACCAAAATGCATGGCGCCGGCAACGACTTTGTCGTGATCGATGGCGTCAACCAGCAGATCGACTTTACGCCCGCGCAGTGGCAGAAACTCGGCGACCGCCGCTTCGGCATCGGCGCCGACCAAATGCTGCTGGTGGAAAGGCCGACCGAGGCCGGCTGCGATTTCCGCTACCGCATCTTCAACGCCGACGGCGGCGAAGTGGAACAGTGCGGCAACGGCTCGCGCGCCTTCGTCAAGTTCGTCTCGGAAAAGGGCCTGACCGACAAGCGCAGCATCAGCGTGCAGACCAAGGCGGGCGTAATCGCGCCGCGGCTGGAAGCCGACGGCGCCATCACGGTCGATATGGGCGCGCCGATTCTGGAACCGCAGCGCGTGCCCTTCGACGCCGAAGGCCTGCAGGGCCAGCCGCAGGGCCGCGACACGCTGTGGCCGCTGTTGCTGGAACTGGGCGGCGCGCGCGAGACGGTGATGATTTCGGCCGTGTCCATGGGCAATCCGCACGCGGTGCAGGTGGTCGACGACGTCGAGACCGCGCCGGTGGAGCTGAACGGCCCGCTGATCGAGCACCATGCGCGCTTCCCCAACCGCGTCAATGCCGGCTTCATGCAGATCATCGACCGCCAGCACGTGAAGCTGCGCGTGTTCGAGCGCGGCGTCGGCGAGACCCTGGCCTGCGGCACCGGCGCCTGCGCGGCAGCGGTGGCCGGCATCCGCCGCGGCCTGCTGGACAGCCCGGTGCGCGTCGATGCGCGCGGCGGCCAGCTGTCGATCAGCTGGGATGGCGAAGGCCAGCCGGTGTGGCTGACCGGCCCGGCGGTGACGGTATTCGAAGGCGAGATCGAGATTTAAGCGGCGGCCAGCAGCTCGTCCGCCACGCCGGACGGCAGCCAGGTCTTGAGCCGGTACAGGCGCTGGCGGTAATTGCCTTCCAGTCCGTCCGGCCCGCTGTCGATGGCCTCGAACAGGCGCACGATGCGGTCCAGCGCCTGCCGCTCGCGCGCCGTGCGCAACAGCACCAGCCGGCGCTTGCTGCGGCCATAGCTGGCGCGGATATCGATCACCAGGCAGTGGCCGTGATCGGCCGCCTTCACATCCAGCAGCAGCGCTTCGGCCCGCGACAACCCGAACAGCGCGGCCAGCTCCAGCCGCGCCGCCAGCAGCGGCTGGCTCTCCAGCAGTTCCCGCGTCAGATAGGTGACGATGCTGCTCATCCAGCCGGCCTCCTGCGGCGTCGGCGCCACCCGTTCCAGCAACGCTTCGGCGTCGGCGCAGCCCTGCGCGGCGGCTTTCTGCAGCCAGTAGGCGGCGCGCACGTCGCTGTGCTCGTCGGTGCGGCGGTTGCGCCAGGCGTACATGCCGCATTCGAGCTGGGCGCCGCAATGGCCCATCTCGGCCGCGCGCTCCAGATAGCTTTGGGCTTCGGCCACGCAGCGCTGCGAGAATTCCGGTTTCAGATAAATGCGCGACAACGCGAACCACGCTTCCGCCAGCCCCTGTTCGCCGGCCAGCGTCAGCCAGCGGATGGCGCGCTTGAAATTCACGGCGGCAATGCCATTGCTCTGGCGCCGGCCTTCCTCATCCATGCGCGCGAACCACAGGCCCAACGCCAGCTGCGCCTGGCGGTCGCCGCCCCAGGCCGCCAGCTCGCGGCACTGCTGCAGTTCCGCGTCCTGGCCGCCGGCCGGCAGCAGCAATTGCAGCTGGGCCAGCAGGGGACGCGCCTGTTGCAGGAACCGCGCGCGGTCTTGCCGCCAGTACGGTTCCAGCGCGGCATATTGTTCCGCGGTGATGCTGCTGTCCGGACCTGTC
>NZ_SPVG01000040.1 GCF_004614165.1 Duganella callida
TTCGGCCTGGTCAGTGCGCTGGGGCTGGTGCTGTTGGCCGCGCCGGTGGCGCAGACCGAGGCCATCCTGGCCGCGCTCGCGCCGCACCTGCGGCCGGGCACCGTGGTGACCGACGCCGGCAGCACCAAGACCGATGTGGTGACGGCCGCGCGCCGAGCGCTGGGCGACAAAATCGCCCAGTTCGTGCCCGGCCATCCGATCGCCGGCCGCGAAACCAACGGCCCGGACGCCGCCATCGCCAACCTCTACGCCGGCAAGAAAGTGGTGCTGACCGCGCTGGAAGAAAACGCCGCCGGCGACATCGAGCGCGTGGCTGCCGCCTGGCGTGCCTGCGGCGCCGTCATCCACCGCCTGACGCCGCGGGAGCATGACAAGGTATTCGCCTCCGTCAGCCACCTGCCGCACCTGCTGGCCTACGCGCTGGTGGACGACATCGCCAAGAAGCCGCACGCGGACCTGTTGTTCCAGTATGCCGCCAGCGGCTTCCGCGACTTCACCCGCATTGCCGGCTCGTCGCCGGAAATGTGGCGCGACATCAGCCTGGCCAACCAGGCCGCGCTGCTGACCGAACTGGATGCCTACATGGCGCAACTGACCGCGCTGCGGGCCCACCTGGCCGCCGGCGACGGCGCCGCGCTGGAACAGGTCTACAGCAACGCCCAGCGCGCCCGTCACCTGTGGATCAAAGCGATCGAGGCCGCCGAAGCCCCGCCATCCCCCGATAAAGAATAAAGTCGGGGTCAGAGCCGACATTCGGACATTCGCTAGCGCGCTAACCAATGTCCGAATGTCGGCTCTGACCCCGATGTTGAAGGAAACAATATGACTCACGAATACCTCGACCTGCAAACGGTCGCTCATGTGGAAGGCACGGTGCGTTTGCCGGGCTCGAAGTCCATCTCCAACCGTATCCTGCTGTTGTCCGCTTTGTCGCAGGGCAAGGTCGATATCGTCGATCTGCTGGCGTCCGACGATACCGCCGTGATGCTGGCCGCGCTGCGCGCGCTCGGCGTCGAGTGGACCGAGGAGAAGACCGCCACCGGCACCATCCACCACGTCACCGGCGTGGCCGGCGTGCTGCCGAATAAATCGGCCGATCTGTTCATGGGCAACGCCGGCACCGCGATCCGTCCGCTGACCGCGGCGCTGGCCGTGATCGGCGGCGATTACACGCTGCACGGCGTGCCGCGCATGCATGAACGCCCGATCGGCGATCTGGTCGATGCGCTCAACGCCGCCGGCACCAATGTCGAGTACACCGGCAACCAGGGCTATCCGCCGCTGCACATCAAGCAAGGCAGGATCACCACCCGGCGCCTGTCGGTGCGCGGCGATGTCTCCAGCCAGTTCCTGACCGCGCTGCTGATGGTGGCGCCGCTGATGGCGAAGGAGCACGCGATCACCATCGATGTCGTCGGCGAGCTGATTTCCAAGCCTTACATCGAGATCACGCTGAACCTGATCCGCCGCTTCGGCGTCAAGGTGGCGCAGAACGGCTGGGAGTCGTTCACCATCGAGCCGGGCCAGGTCTACCAGTCGCCCGGCACCATCCACGTCGAGGGCGACGCCTCGTCGGCGTCCTACTTCCTGGCGGCCGGCGCGATCGCCGGTGGTCCGGTGCGGGTGGAGGGCGTGGGCAAGGATTCGATCCAGGGCGACGTGCGCTTCGCCGCCGCGCTGGAGCAGATGGGCGCCCAGATCACCATGGGCAACAACTGGATCGAGGCACGCGCCAACGGTCCGCTGAAGGCCATCGACGCCGATTTCAATCACATCCCGGACGCCGCCATGACCATCGCCGTGGCCGCGCTGTACGCCGACGGCACCAGCACGCTGCGCAACATCGCCAGCTGGCGCGTCAAGGAAACCGACCGCATCGCCGCCATGGCCACGGAACTGCGCAAGGTCGGCGCCATTGTGGAGGAGGGGCCGGACTATATCCGTGTCACGCCACCGGCCGCGCTGGTACCTGCTACCATCGATACTTATGACGACCACCGCATGGCCATGTGTTTCTCGCTGGCCGCGCTGGACGGTGTGCTGCGCCAGGGCGCGCCGGTGCGCATCAACGATCCGAAGTGCGTCAACAAGACCTTCCCCGACTATTTCACCGCGTTCGCAGGCATAGCAAAGTAAATACAATGGCAACATCCCAGATCCCAGTCATCACCATCGACGGCCCGACCGCCTCCGGCAAGGGCACGGTCGCGCACCGCGTGGCCGACAAGCTCGGCTTCCACTACCTGGACTCCGGCGCGCTGTACCGCCTGACCGCGCTGTCGGCCCTGCGCCGCGGCACCGATCTTGCCGACGAGCACGCGCTGGCCAAGCTGGCCGAGCACCTGCACTGCAGTTTCCAGGGCGGCGACATCGTTTTGTCGCAGGAAAACGTCACCGATGCGATCCGCGCGGAAGAGGTCGGCAATACCGCTTCCAAAATTGCCACCTTCCCGGCCGTGCGGCATGCGCTGGTGGGGCTGCAACTGGGGTTTCGCAAGGCGCCGGGCCTGGTGGCCGATGGCCGCGACATGGGCTCGGTGATCTTCCCGCACGCCGCGCTGAAGGTGTTTTTGACCGCCTCCGCCCAGGCGCGCGCGGAACGCCGGTATAAGCAATTGATAGACAAGGGGTTTTCTGCTAATATGCAAGACCTACTGGTGGATTTACAGGCGCGCGA
This sequence comes from Duganella callida, assembly GCF_004614165.1. Taxonomy (GTDB): domain Bacteria; phylum Pseudomonadota; class Gammaproteobacteria; order Burkholderiales; family Burkholderiaceae_D; genus Rugamonas; species Rugamonas callida. The sequence continues at coordinate 2,678 of NZ_SPVG01000040.1, forward strand.
CGACCGGGATAGCAAACGGACCATCGCGCCGCTGGCGCCGGCAGAGGGCGCGCACCTCCTGGAGACCTCGAACATGACCGCTGACGAAGCCGTCGATCAGGTCTTGCAATGGTATGCCGCCGTCACCAAATAGTCGTACTTGATCAACCCTAACCCAGTTGAAGCCGCATCGTGCGGGCCTTACTGGCTAACCTGGAAGTTTTATAATATGGAAAGTTTTGCAGCCCTCTTCGAAGAATCCCTGTCGCGCCAAGATATGCGCTCGGGCGAAGTAATTTCGGCTGAAGTCGTTCGTCTGGATCACAACTTCGTGATCGTCAACGCAGGCCTGAAATCGGAAGCTTTCATCCCTGTTGAAGAATTCAAGAATGACCAAGGCGAACTGGAAGTCAAGGTAGGCGACTTCGTTTCCGTGGCCATCGAATCGCTGGAAAATGGTTTCGGCGATACCATCCTGTCGCGCGACAAGGCCAAGCGTCTGGCGTCGTGGCTGGCACTGGAAAAAGCAATGGAATCGGGCGAGATCGTCGTCGGTACCGTGAACGGCAAGGTCAAGGGCGGCCTGACCGTGCTGACCAATGGCATCCGTGCCTTCCTGCCGGGTTCGCTGGTCGACACCCGTCCGGTCAAGGACACCACCCCGTTCGAGGGCAAGACCCTGGAATTCAAGGTCATCAAGCTGGACCGCAAGCGCAACAACGTGGTGCTGTCGCGCCGCGCCGTGATCGAAGCCTCGATGGGCGAAGAGCGTCAGAAGCTGATGGAAACCCTGAAAGAAGGCACCGTGGTGACCGGCGTGGTGAAGAACATCACCGACTACGGCGCGTTCGTGGATCTGGGCGGCATCGACGGCCTGCTGCACATCACCGACCTGGCATGGCGTCGTGTGCGTCACCCATCGGAAGTGCTGACCGTTGGTCAAGAGATCACCGCCAAGGTTCTGAAGTACGATCAAGAGAAGAACCGCGTCTCGCTGGGCGTGAAGCAACTGGGCGATGACCCGTGGACCGGTCTGTCGCGTCGTTACCCACAAGGCACCCGTCTGTTCGGTAAAGTCACCAACCTGACCGACTACGGCGCGTTCGTCGAAGTGGAACAGGGCATCGAAGGTCTGGTGCACGTGTCCGAAATGGACTGGACCAACAAGAACGTCGCTCCGAACAAAGTCGTGCAGCTGGGCGACGAAGTCGAAGTCATGGTGCTGGAGATCGACGAAGAGCGTCGCCGTATCTCGCTGGGCATGAAGCAGTGCAAAGCCAACCCATGGGATGACTTCGGCATGACCCACAAGAAGGGTGACAAGGTCAAGGGCGCGATCAAGTCGATCACCGACTTCGGCGTGTTCATCGGCCTGGCCGGCAACATCGACGGCCTGGTACACCTCTCGGATCTGTCGTGGACCGAAGCCGGCGAAGAAGCCGTGCGCAAGTTCAAGAAGGGCGACGAGCTGGAAGCCGTGGTTCTGGCCATCGACGTGGAGCGCGAGCGCGTTTCGCTGGGCGTGAAGCAACTGGAAGGTGATCCATTCAACAACTTCGCCGCCATGAACGACAAGGGCGCCCTGGTTTCGGGCACCGTCAAGTCGGTCGAGCCTAAGGGCGCCGTGATCCAGCTGTCGGACGAAGTCGAAGGCTACCTGCGCGCTTCGGAAATCTCGCGTGACCGCGTGGAAGATGCTGGCACCCACCTGAAAGTCGGCGACACCGTCGAAGCGCTGGTGATCAACATCGACCGTAAGGCACGTTCGATCCAGCTGTCGATCAAAGCCAAGGACAACGCGGACACCGCCGAAGCCATGCAGAAGATCGCCGGCGACAGCAGCGCCGCGTCGGGCACCACCAGCTTGGGCGCTCTGCTGAAAGCCAAGCTGGACAACAAGAACTAATAATTAGTCGATATGACGAAGTCCGAACTGATCAACCGCCTGGCTGAGCGTTATTCTCAGCTGGTGGCCAAGGATGCGGAGTACGCCGTCAAGACCATCCTGGACGCGATGACCAATGCCCTGGCGACGGGGCAGCGCATCGAGATCCGCGGTTTTGGCAGTTTTGCGCTCAACAGCCGGCCGCCGCGCATCGGACGCAATCCGAAGTCGGGCGACAAGGTGATGGTGCCGGAAAAGCGGGTGCCGCACTTCAAGCCGGGCAAGCAATTGCGCGAGCGGGTTGACGCGATGGTCGGGCAACCGATCATCGAGGACTGAAGCATTCACTAGTTAAGCAAAGCGGCGTCCTTCGGGATGCCGCTTTTTTTTTATTGCCTGGGGTGCGATACTGGCGACCTTGGGCATATAAGGAACACAGAGCAGATGAAAATCTTTTCTACGCTGATCGGCATCGTACTGTTTATCTTGTTTTTCGGCTTCGCGCTCAAAAATACGCAGGAGGTCGATCTGCATCTGTTCCTGCATTACGAGTTGCGCGGCCCGCTGGTGTTGATGCTGCTGGGCTTCTTCGTGGCCGGCGCCGTGCTCGGCGTGCTGGCGCTGACGCCCACGGTATTCCGTCACCGCCGCGAGACCAACAAACACAAGACAACCATCAACACGCTGCAAGCCTCGGCGCAGCAGGCCAACCGCCCGCCGCAGCCGGACAGCGTCATCACACAATAACAAGTACACAGCATGGAATTTGAACTCTGGTGGTTACTGGGCATCCCCGCATTCTTCGCCCTGGGATGGCTGGCCGCGCGCGTCGACATACGCCAACTGCTTTCCGAATCGCGCAGCCTGCCGCGCGGCTATTACAAGGGCCTGAATCACCTGCTCAACGACCAGCCGGACAAGGCGGTCGACGCCTTCATCGAGATCGTGCGGCTGGATCCGGAATCGGCCGACATGCACTTCGCGCTGGGCAATCTGTTCCGCCGCCGCGGCGAGACCGAGCGCGCCATCCGTATCCACCAGAACCTGCTGGCGCGTCCCGACCTGCCGCAGGAGCAGAAGGAACATGCGCAGTATGAACTGGGCATGGATTACCTGAAGGCCGGCCTGCTGGACCGCGCCGAAGAGACCTTCAACACCCTGCTGAGCGGCGCCTACGCGGTGCAGGCGCGCCGCGCGCTGCTGGAGATCTTCCAGCGCGAGAAGGAGTGGCCGCGCGCGATCGAGGCCGCCATCGGCCTGCAGGAAGCCGGCGCCGGTTCGCGCCAGAAGGAGGTGGCGCAGTTCTATTGCGAGATGGCGCAGGACGCGCTGGTGCACATGCATCCGGACCAGGCACTGGAACTGCTGGAAAAATCGCTGCAGGCCGACCGCGTCAACGTGCGCGCCACGCTGCTGACCGGCGACGCGCAGCTGGCGCAGGGCGACGTCGAAGGCGCGCTGCTGACCTGGCGCCGCGTCGAGCAGATCAGCGTGCCGCACGTGGCGCTGGTGGCGCAGCGGCTGATGGATGGCTACCGCAAGGTCGGCCGTCCGCAGGAAGGCGTCAACCTGCTGAAATCGTATCTGGAGCAGGCCTCGTCGATCGACCTGATCGAAGTGGTGTACAAGGCGGTGCTGGAGCTGGATGGCGTCGACGCGGCCAAGCAGCTGATCTCAAATGAGCTGCGGCGCACGCCGACCCTGCTGGGCCTGGACAAGCTGCTGGAAGCGCGCCTGATGGATGCGCCGGCGACGCTGGTGCCCGAACTGTCGATGGTGAAGAACCTGGTGCACGGCTACACCCAGAAGCTGGCGCGCTATCAGTGCAGCCACTGTGGTTTCAAGGCGCGCCAGTTCTACTGGCAGTGCCCAGGATGCAGCCGCTGGGAGACCTACCCGCCGCGTCGCACCGAAGAATTGAATGTTATGAATTGAGAAGAGCATCACCATGAAAATCACCATCATCGGCACCGGCTATGTAGGTCTGGTCACGGGCGCCTGTCTCGCGGAACTGGGCAACGACGTGTTCTGCCTGGACGTCGATCAAAAGAAGATCGACCTGCTCAACAACGGCGGCATCCCGATCCACGAACCGGGCCTGGAAGAAATCGTCGCGCGCAACCGCGCCGCCGGCCGCATCCAGTTTTCGACCGACGTCGCCGCCTCGGTGGCGCACGGCGAAGTGCAGTTCATCGCGGTCGGCACCCCGCCCGATGAAGACGGCTCGGCCGACCTGCAATACGTGCTGGCCGCCGCCCGCAACATCGGCAAGCACATGACCGGCTTCAAGGTCATCGTCGACAAGTCGACCGTGCCGGTGGGCACGGCCGACCGCGTGAAAGCCGCGCTGCAGGAAGAAATCACGGCGCGCGGCGCCGCGGCGACCTTCTCGGTGGTGTCGAATCCGGAGTTCCTGAAAGAGGGCGCGGCGGTGGAGGACTTCATGCGGCCGGACCGCATCGTCATCGGCCATGACAGCACGGCGGAAGGAGAGAAGGCGGCGGCGCGCATGAAAAAGCTGTACGCGCCGTTCAACCGCAATCACGAACGCACCTTCTGGATGGACGTGCGCTCGGCCGAATTCACCAAGTACGCGGCCAACGCCATGCTGGCCACCCGCATCTCGTTCATGAACGAACTGGCCAACCTGGCCGACCAGGTGGGCGCCGACATCGAGGCGGTACGTCACGGCATCGGCTCCGACCCGCGTATCGGCCACAGCTTCCTGTACGCCGGCGCCGGCTATGGCGGTTCCTGCTTCCCGAAAGACGTGCAGGCGCTGGAACGCACCGCGCGCCAGTATGCGCAGGACCTGCTGATCCTGCGCGCGGTGGAAGCCGTCAACGACAAGCAGAAGCTGGTGCTGGGCCAGAAAGTGGTGCAGCGCTTCGGCGCCGATTTGCGCGGCAAGCATTTCGCCGTGTGGGGTCTGGCGTTCAAGCCGAACACCGACGACATGCGCGAGGCGCCGTCGCGCGTGCTGCTGCGCCAGTTGCTGGACGCCGGCGCCACGGTGGCGGTGCACGATCCGGTCGCCATGACGGAAGCCAAGCGCGTGCTGGCGCTGGACCTGACGGCCGACGAGCTGGCGCGCGTGCGCTTCGCCGACAGCCCGATGAACACCCTGGACGGCGCCGAGGCGCTGGTGATCGTCACCGAATGGAAGGCCTTCCGCAGCCCGGACTTCGACCGCATCAAGACGGCGCTGAAGCAGGCCGTGATCTTCGATGGCCGCAACCTGTTCGAGCCGGCCGCGATGGCGGAAGCGGGCTTCGAATACCACGGCATCGGCCGTTCCATCCTGACCCGGAGCTGATCGTGACCAAGATGAACCCGGCATTGGACAAGGTGCGCATCCTGGTGGTCGGCGACGTCATGCTGGACCGTTACTGGTTCGGTGACGTCAACCGCATTTCGCCGGAAGCGCCGGTGCCCGTGGTGCGCATCGCCAAACGCGAAGCGCGCCTGGGCGGCGCCGCCAACGTGGCGCGCAATGCCGGCGCCCTGGGGGCACAGGCGGCGCTGCTGGGCGTGGTAGGCAACGACGAGGCCGGCGACGAGGTCGAGCAGCTGCTCGAGGGCGGCGGCATCCGCAGCTACCTCAAGCGCGACGAGGCGATTTCCACCATCATCAAGCTGCGCGTGATCGGCCGCCAGCAGCAGATGGTGCGCATCGATTTCGAGGAAGCGCCGACCGACACCGTGCTGCGCGACAAGCTGGCGCAATTCCACACGCTGCTGGCCAACTACGACGTGATCATCCTGTCCGATTACGCCAAGGGCAGCCTGGTCAACGTGGCCGACATGATCGCCGCCGCGCGGGCGGCCGGCAAGGTGGTGATGGTCGATCCGAAAGGCGACGACTTCGGCCGCTACGCCGGCGCCACCGTGCTGACCCCGAACAAGTCGGAGTTCAGGCACATTGCCGGCGCCTGGCGCAGCGAGGAACAGCTGACCGCCAAGGCGCAGCAGTTGCGCGCCGATCTGAAGCTCGATGCGCTGCTGCTGACCCGTTCGGAAGAAGGCATGACGCTGTACACCGATGGCGCACAATTCCACGTGCCGGCGCAGGCGCGCGAGGTGTTCGACGTCTCCGGCGCCGGCGACACCGTGATCGCCACCATGGCCTGCATGCTGGGCGCGGGCGCCGGCTGGCAGGAGGCGGTGGAAACCGCCAACCGCGCCGGCGGCATCGTCGTCGGCAAACTGGGCACGGCCACCGTGACCGGCGAGGAACTGTTCGGCTGACGCGCACGCCGCTCCCGCGCCAACCCGCCCGGCCGATGCCGTGCGGGTTTTTTTCGTCATCATTGAACCTTTGCCATGGCGCGCGGAATTGACGGATAACTCGAGTGTTCGGGCCGCTGCCGCCATCCCTCACCGGCAGCTCTTTTTCATCCCAACAGGAGATCCGACGATGAAACACGAGCGCATGCTGGCAAGCGCGATGGTGCTGCTGGCCCTGGCCGGCTGCGGCGCCGGCAACCAATCCGCCGATAATGCCGCAGCCCCCAGCCAAATGCGCCAGGGCGGGATGTTGATGGCAGACACGCCCCAGGTCAACAATGCCTTTCCTGGCAATCTGAGCCAGTACACCATTTCCGGCCCGAACCTGACGGTCACCGACAACGTCGGCGGCCAGGTCACGCCGGTGCCGCCCAAGGCGCTGCTGCAGTTCGCCGACACCACGGTCTCGCTGGACGTCGATGACGGCAATCCTGCCAAGGCTTATCGCCTGTATCAGGCGGCTTTCAACCGGCTGCCGGACCTGGCCGGCCTGGGCGCACAAATCAATGGTCTGAACAATGGTCTGAGCATGGAGCAGGTGGCGCAGGGCTTCGTCAACAGCAAGGAATTTGCCGACACTTACGGCAACCTCGACAGCGTGCAGTTTGTCACCCTGCTGTACAACAACGTGCTGAAGCGCGCGCCGGAGCCGGCCGGCCTGGCTTTCCACGTCGGTCACCTGGATGGCACCAATCCGGACGGGCGCGTGTTCAGCCGCGCGCTGGTACTGACCGGCTTTTCCGAATCGGACGAGAACAAGGCCCTGGTGGCCGACCGCATCCGCAACGGTATCGAATACATTCCTTGGGGCACCAGCGGTCCGTCGAATCCGGCAACTGATTTCGCCGGCATCTACAACGGTCCGCTGAGCGGCGGCGACAGCGGCACGGTCAGCCTGACCGTCACCGCCAGCGGGGCGCTGGTCGGTACAGTGCACTCCAACGGCTGGAATATCGACATGAGCGGCGTCACCGGTATTGCGCCCGGCGGCCGCTTCGCGCTGGACGTCAGCGGTGGCGGCCATACGGGCACGTTCACCGGCAGCTTCAATCTCGGCAGTGGGCTGGCGACTGGCTTTTGGAATTATCCGGGCACCACCGCGGTGGGGACCTTCAACGGCAGCTCCAAGCCGCCTGTGGTGGCGTTGCGCTTCCCGCAGGTGCAGGCCATCATCAACCAGCGCTGTGTGGTGTGCCACTCGGCCTCGATCGCCAATGCCGGCGTGCGCCTGGACAGCGAAGCGCTGATCCGTGCCCAGGCGGGGCTGATCAATACGGTGGCGGTGCAGAGCACCTTCATGCCGCTCGGTAACGCCACCGGCATGACGCCCGATGAGCGCGCGCTGATCGGCAAATGGATCAGCGACGGTACGCCGCCATGATTTGATCTGCATCAGACGGCGCCGGTCAACCGCGCCGTCCGCCGCGGCCGTTAGAGGACTCCAAGGTGCGAATGGTCGCCCTTGCTTAACCTCAACGGAGACGCATCATGTACAAAAAACTGTTGCTGGCATTGGCTGTCCTGATGGCCAGCCTGAATTTCGCCTGGGCCCAGGTCGATGTCAACAAGGCCGACGCGGCCGCGCTGGACAGCATCCGCGGCCTGGGGCCGGCCAAGACCAAGGCCATCCTCGAAGAACGCAAGAAGGGTGAGTTCAAGGACTGGGCCGATCTGGAGCAGCGCGTGAAAGGCATAGGTGAGAAAAACGCGATCCGCCTGTCGGAAGCCGGGCTGCAGGTGAATGGCAAGTCGAAGGATGGCGCGCCGGCCAAGGCCGCCAAGTAGTGTTGCATACCGGACCCGCGGCCTTGCTGCGGGTTTTCTTTGGTGAGAAGATAGCGCGACTTTTCACACGGAGACACACCATGCCCTATCGTCCTCTCGCGCTGGCCGCGCTGCTCGCTGCGGCACCGGCTCTGGCCGCCCAACCCGACACCAGCCGTCATCAGGCGCAGATCGATCAGATCGTCAAGGAGATTTCACCGGCGCGCATCGAGGGCTACATCAACAAGCTGGTGAGTTTCCGCACGCGCCACACCATGTCGGACACGGTGTCGGACACCGAGGGCATCGGCGCTGCGCGGCGCTGGATCAAGCGCGAACTGGAGCGCTGCGGCGCGGGGACGGCGCTGAAAGTCGAGTTCGACAGTCATATCGCGCCGGTGTCCGCGCGCATCAGCCAGCCGACCGAAATCGTCAACGTGGTGGCGACGCTGCCGGGCGCGCAGGCGGCATCGGCGCAGCGCATGTACGTGGTCAGCGGCCACTACGATTCGCGCAACACCGACGTGATGGATGCCAAGGGGGACGCGCCGGGCGCCAACGATGACGCGTCCGGTACCGCCGCCGTGATGGAAATGGCCTGCGTGATGGCCAAATACCAATTCGACGCCACGCTGGTGTTCATGACCGTGGCGGCGGAGGAGCAGGGCCTGCTGGGAGCGGCGCACTGGGCGGAACTGGCCAGACAGAAGAACCTGAACATCGCCGGCATGTTCACCAACGACATCATCGGCAGCTCGCACGACGAGCACGGCAGGAAGGATGACACCCAGGTGCGCCTGTTTGCCGAAGGCTTGCCGGTGCAAAAGGAAAACAGCGAGGCGGTGCGCACCCTGATCCAGACCGGCGGCGAGAACGATTCGCTGTCGCGCCAGCTGGCGCGCGCGGTCAAGGAAGCCGGCGAGCGCTATGTGCCCGGCTTTAAGGTCAATGTGATCCAGCGCCGCGATCGTTATCTGCGCGGCGGCGACCACATGCCGTTCCTCGAGCGCGGCTATGCGGCGCTGCGCTTCACCGAGCCGGCCGAGGATTTCAACCACCAGCACCAGAACCTGCGCACCGAAAACGGCGTGCGGATCGGCGACCTGCCGCAGTATGACGACTTCAACTACATCGCCAGGGTGGCGCGGGTGAACGCGGCGGCGTTGTCGTCGCTGGCGCTGGCGCCGGCCTCGCCGCAAAAGGTGCAGGTGCGCACCGCCAAGCTGCAGAACGATACCGAACTGGTGTGGCAGGCCAATAACGAGCCGGACCTGGCCGGCTACCGCATCGTCTGGCGCGAGACCTCGGCCGCCGAGTGGCAGGGCAGCAAGTTCGTCGGCAAGGTAACCGAATTCACCATGCCGCTGTCCAAGGACAACGTGTATTTCGGCGTGCAAGCGGTCGATGGGGACGGCAACGTCAGCCCGGCCAGCTATCCGACGCCGCTGCGCTGATGAAGATCGCGCGCATCCTCCACGCCGGCTACGCGTTTGAAAGCGGCGGCACGCAGATCCTGTTCGATCCGATTTTCGAGAATCCGTTCAGCCGCAACTGCCACGCGTTTCCGGACGTGCGCTTCGACCTCGCGCGGGTGCGGGCGCTGCGGCCGCACGCCGTGTTCATCTCGCACTTCCACGATGACCACTGCTCGCTGGACAGCCTGAACCTGCTGGACCGCGCCACGCCCATCTACCTGTACTGCGTGTTCGACGAACTGTTCGCGATGATACGCGCGCTGGGCTTCGTCAACGTGCTGGCGCTGGAGCTCGACGCGGTGGTCCGGGTGGGCGCCTTCGAAGTGATCGCGCGCCGTGCGCTGGAGGCCGACGTCGATTCCATGTTCCACGTGCGCGCCGAAGGCTTGAACGTGCTGAACGTGGTGGACGCCTGGATGGACCCGGAGACGCTGGAACAGCTCAAGGCGTACGCGCCGTGGGACATGGTGCTGTGGCCGTTCCAGACCATGCGCGAGGTGGCGGTGATCGCGCCGTCGCGCGCCGAGCCGGGGCCGGTGCGCCTGCCCGAGGAGTGGCCGGAGCAGCTGCGGGCGCTGGCGCCGCGCTACGTGGTGCCGAGCTCCTGCCAGTTCAACCAGGAGCCCTGGTCGTGGTACAACCATGCGATGTTCCCGGTCACCTACCGGCAATTCGCGCAGGAGGTGCGAAGCTGGCTGCCCGCCGCGCAAGTGATACGACTGAATCCGTCGGTCGCGGTGGAGCTGACGGCCGACGCGCTGGCGCCGTCGGCGCCGCTGCCATGGGTGCTGCCGGTGGGCGAACAGGATCTCGATTTCGCCTACGATCCGGCGGTGCGACCGCCGCCCACCGCCGACATCGCGCGCCATTTCGCCACGCTGACGGCCGAACAGGAGGCGCTGGTGCTCGACTACTGCCGCAGCGGCCTGCTGCGGCGCTACCAAGCCATGGAGCTGCCGCAAGACAGCTACTTCTGCACGCCGTGCGTGTGGCAGCTGTCGGTCTACGATCATGAAGGCGCAGTGCGACAGTTCCGCTACCGCATCCACGGCGACAACATCGCCTTGGTCGGCGACGAGGAAGCGCCGGGCTGGCGCACCGAAATCCCCGCCGCCAAGCTGTATGCCGGGCTGGAACTGGGCGAATCGCTGACCTCGATGTACATGCGCATCGACGGCGCCCCGGACGACGCCGACATCGTCGACGACCCGCTGATCCGCACCCTGTTCGACAACGCCATCTGCGCCTACCAGGCCGCCCAGCTGCGGCGCCTTCTGTAGCGAAATCCGGGGTCAGGTCTGACGAATGTCAGACCTGACCCCGGATTTCGGCCGGCAGGTTGGCCAGGAACTGGTGGATCTGCGCCACCACCGCCGCGCCTTCGCCCACCGCCGCCGCCACCCGCTTGGTGGAACCGGCGCGCACGTCGCCGATGGCGAACACGCCCGGCACGCTGGTCTCCAGCATCGCGCGCGCGGGCAGGTCTTTCGGATACACGCCTTGCGCGAAGTTGGCCTTGCACTGCGACTTGGTGACGTCGAAGCCGGTACGGATGAAGCCGTGGTTGTCGACGTCGACGCCGCAATCGCCGAGCCAGCCGGTGTTGGGATCGGCGCCGATGAACAGGAACACGCGGCAGACGTCGTAATCGCGCTCTTCCCCGGCGCGGGCATCGCGCACGCGCACCTGCTGCAGGCCGTCCTCGTCGCCTTCCAGCGCGACGATTTCGGTGCAGGTGTGCAGTTCGATGTTGGGCGTGGCCCGGATGCGCTCGATCAGGTAGTTGGACATGGTCGACGACAGGCTGTCCTTGCGAATCAGCATGTGCACCTTGGACGCGTAGCCCGACAGGAACACCGCCGCCTGGCCGGCCGAGTTGCCGCCGCCCACCAGGATGATTTCTTCCGTCTTGCACAGTTTGGCTTCGACCGGCGAGGCCCAGTAGTACACGCCCTTGCCCTCGAACTGCTTGAGGTTGGCCAGCGACGGCCGGCGGTAGCGCGCGCCGCAGGACAGCACCACGGTCTTGGCCTGCAGGTGCTGCAGGCTGCCGCACATTTCCACCTGCAGCGGGTAGGTGTCGCAGATCAGGCGGCCGGCCGGCGCCGGGATGGCGATCTCGACGCCGAACTTCTGCGCCTGCACATAGGCGCGGCCGGCCAGCGCGCGGCCGGAGACGCCGGTCGGGAAGCCCAGGTAGTTTTCGATGCGCGCGCTGGCGCCGGCCTGGCCGCCATAGGCGCGCGTTTCCAGGATCAGCACCGACAAGCCTTCCGACGCCGCGTACACGGCGGTCGCCAGGCCGGCCGGGCCGGCGCCGACCACGATCACATCCCACACCTTGTCGGTGTCGAGTTCAGGCAGCATGCCCAGGCAGCGGCCGATATCGACCACGGTGGGATTTTTCTTGACCACGCCGTCCGGGCACACCACCAGCGGCAGCTCTTCCGCACGCGGCTGATAGTGTTCCAGCAGGTCGGCCGCCTGGCGGTTGTGTTCGGGATCGAGCACCAGGTGCGGATGGCCGTTGGCCTGCAGGAAGGTCTGCAGGGTATGGATGCGGCCATGGCCGCGCGGGCCGACGATCACCGGGCCGCCCGAGGCTTTTTCGATCAGGCCGACGCGGCGCAGGATCAGCGCGCGCACGATGCGCTCGCCCAGGTCGGCATGCGCCACCAGCAGCGCGCGCAGCGATTCCGACGGCACCACCAGCACTTCCACGTCGCCCACCGCGTGGCCGTTGCCCAGCGAAGGACGGCCCGACAGCTGCGCCACCTCGCCGCTGAACTGGCCCGGCATGTGGGTGGTCACGTAGGAGGTGTTGCCCAGGCCGTCATAGCGGTTGACTTCGATGCCCCCCTTGATCACCAGCATCAGGCCGAAGCTGGTCTTGCCCGCTTCGAAAATCATCTCGCCATTCTTGAAGCAGACCACGTGGCCGAAGCGGTGCATGTGGCGGATGTCGGCCTCGCTCAGGACCGGAAACATCTGGTGGTGACGTTTCTCCAGGTCGCTGACGGCCAGCGGGGACGGCTCGTCAGGGGTGAGCTCGGGCAGCAGTTCCATAGGGGTGGAGGACATGGTAATTCCGGGGTAATGAAGATGGTTGCACAACTGTTGCCAGTCTAGCGCAAGGCGGCGCGCCAGTCCAAGAAACCGGACATCTCTTTTGGGGTAGTCGGCCGGAATCGGACAACTCGGATAAAATGGTTCTTTTGGCGACTCCAACAAGAAGACGATGGCTTACAAGACTCTGCAAGATACGATAGGCAATACGCCGCTGGTGCAGTTGCAGCGCCTGCCCGGCGCCGAGGCCGCCGCGCGCGGCAACATCATCCTCGGCAAGCTTGAAGGCAACAACCCGGCCGGCTCGGTCAAGGACCGCGCCGCCATGTCGATGCTGCGCCGCGCCGAGGAGCGTGGCGACATCAAGCCCGGCGATACCCTGATCGAGGCCACCAGCGGCAACACCGGCATCGCGCTGGCCATGGCGGCCGCCATCCGCGGCTACAAGATGCTGCTGCTGATGCCGGAAAACCTCAGCGTGGAGCGGCGCCAGAGTATGGCCGCCTACGGCGCGCAGATCATGCTGACGCCCAAGACCGGCGGCATGGAGTACGCGCGCGACATGGCCGAGCAGCTGCAGAAGGACGGCAAGGGCATCATCCTCGACCAGTTCGCCAACCAGGACAATGCGCGCGCGCACTACGAGAGCACCGGGCCGGAAATCTGGCGCGATACCGACGGTCGCATCACCCATTTCGTCAGCGCCATGGGCACCACCGGCACCATCATGGGCTGCTCGCGCTATCTGAAGGAACAGAATCCCGGGATCCAGATCATCGGCGCCGAGCCGGAAGAGGGCTCGTCGATTCCCGGCATCCGCAAATGGCCGGAAGCCTATCTGCCGAAGATTTACGACCGGTCGCGCGTGGACCGCGTGGAATCGGTGTCGCAGGCGGCAGCCGAGCGCATGGCGCGCCGCATGGCGGCGGAAGAGGGCATATTCTGCGGGATTTCGGCGGCCGGCGCCTGTGAGATTGCCTTGCGGCTGTCGCAAACGGTGGAGAACGCGACGATCGTGTTCATCGTCTGCGACCGCGGCGACCGTTACCTGTCGACCGGGGTGTTCCCGGCATAAGGGCGGAACAAGGACCGCATCCCTCTGCCCGGCAGGGGGAGGGAGCGGCTAGTCGGATAACGCCGGGGCGGATCAGCCCTGGTTATTGTTGCCGTTGTTCGGGGTTTCGCCTTCTTTCGGCTTGAACTGCTTGTCGCTGATGCGGAACTTGTTGCGGCGGTCGCCCATCAGGTAACGCAGGTCGCGGATGCTCAGATCGCTCACTTCGTGCATGCGGATCAGCAGCGAGGCGCCGACCGGCAGACGATGGTGACGGATCTTGCTGATCACGGGCGGTGCCACTTCCAGTGCGCGCGACAGCGCTGCGTCGTTTTTCAGGCGCAGGTTCTCGATCAGGGTATCGAGCAGGCGGTTGGGATTGTATTGCAGCAGATCATCGCCTTCCGCATCGTTGTTCATATCTATGCCGACTTGGTTTGTCATGTCGTCTTTTCCTTCTGTAAAGTTGTCCTGCAAAGTACTACAACAATCGGAGCTTTGCCGCCTCAATGTCCATCCTTACCAGGAGACTTACCTACGGACACGGATTCCAGGATAACAAGTTAGTTTCATAATATATACACAATTGTACAACATCGTGCAATCTAATACTCTTCAGCAATACGAAATTTTCGTCTTCCCACAGAGTATTGTTGTCCGACTGCAACATTGTGTGAGAATTATACACCGACTTGTGTGCTAAGCTGCCTGTGCGCACTTTTGATGAACGATTAAAGTTAATTGTATAACAATTCCGTTGTAAAGCAGCCCACTTTGTCCTGCTTCAGTGTGCAGTGTGGACAAATTATTTCCAAGTGTCAACTAAACAATACTGTGGGCAAGTTCACACTTCAAGCGGTTTTACCGTTCCTTACATCCCTGAAGCCACGCCGGACGGCGGATTGGCGCCGCGCGACAGCTTGATCGCCCGTCCCAGTTCCACCACCGACATCGCATAAAAATAGCTGCGGTTGTATTGGGTGATGGCGTAGAAATTCGTGTTGGCCAGCCAGTACTCGGTCGCCTCGGCGCCATTTTGCAGGTCCACCAGGCCGTAGGTCTGCTGGGTCGGCAGCGGTGTGGCGGTGGTCACGCCGGCGGCATTCAGTTCCTGCACGCTATATTTGGGCAACAATCCCTGATTCAACATATTTTCCCACGTGCGATTGGCGGACACATTGGCGGCGTACACCAGCGGGCCGCCGCGTTCGCGGTCCCAGCCGTGCGCGACCAGGAAGGCCGCGACGCTGCCGATCGCATCCACCGGCGAGTTCAGCAGGTCGATCTGGCCGCTGCCGTCGAAGTCCACGGCGTATTTCATCAGGCTGCTCGGCATGAATTGCGGCATGCCGACCGCGCCCGCAAACGAGCCTTTCAGCGACAGCGGGTCGATGCCGGTCTGGCGCGCGAACAGCAGGGTGGCTTCCAGCTCGCCCTTGAAGAAGGCCATGCGTTCGCGCTGCTGCGGCGCCTCGGGATAGGAGAACGCCAGCGAGGTCAGCGCATCCAGCACGCGGAAGCGGCCGGTATTGCGGCCATACACCGTCTCGATGCCGATGATGCCGACCAGGATTTCGGCCGGCACGCCGTACAGCGATTCGGCGCGCGCCAGCGCCTCGGCGTTGTCATTCCAGAAGCGCACGCCGCCATCGACGCGGGTCGGGTCGATCATCAGCTTGCTGTAGGCTTGCCAGTTCTTGGGTTTGCCGGGCGGCGCCGGCTTGACCAGCTGTATGGCCGCATCGACGTAGCGCACCTGGTTGATCAGCGTGTCCAGCTCGGCGCGGTTGAAGCCGTCGCGCGCGGCGACGTCGTCGAGGAAGGCGCGCACCTCTTTCCAGTCGCCGAAGTTGACGTATTCGCCGGTGTAGTCGATGGCGGGCACGACCGGCTTTTTCGGCTTGGCCGCGGCTTTCTTCTTTTTGGTCTGCATGCTGGGCGGCAGTTTGTAGCCGTAGGGATCGACCGGGGCGGCGGCGGCGATCGTGGCTGCGCTCAGCAGCAGGGCGGTAAGCAAAGTCTTCATCGGCATAAACGTAACAAGTGGTTCAGCGTCGCCAGCGACGCCGAGCGTGATTCGGTCCCGCCAGCGCCATATTTCAGCATGCTGTACAGGTGCAAAAACTGCTGCATGGCGGCGTGTTTTTCCTCGGTGGCCGGCATGCCGCGCAGCCGCGCCGCGTAACGCTGCGGCCCTTCGGCCGCGCCGCGCGCATAACCGTGGCGCGCCTGCTGGCGGCAAAACGCGGCGTACACGCCATCCAGCGCATCGGCCGGCCGACCCCGCCGGCGTCGGCGCCACGCGTACAGCAAGCCTGCCACCAACAGGGCCGCCCCGGCTGTGCGCCAGTTGACGAAAGCGGCGCTTAGTTCTTCGAGGAAACTTCGCTGCCTATCGGGATTGTAATCCAGTACCCATTGATTCCAAGAATTATTCAACGCGGAATAGCGGTATCTGAGTTGCGCCAGCCACGAATCGGGATCGTTCTGCAGGTCGATCAAGGGCCCCAGGCCGAACGCGGCCGGCTGCGGCAGCGCCCGCGCCAGGCTGCGCTGCACGCGCTCGGGGGCGACGGCGGCGGTGGGATCGGCGCGCCGCCAGCCGCTGCCGGGCTGCCAGATCTCGGCCCAGGCGTGGGCGTCGGACTGGCGCACGGTCAGGTAGCCGTCAATGGGATTGCGTTCGCCGCCCTGGTAGCCGGTGACCACGCGCGCGTGCACCCCCATGGCGCGCATCAGCACCACGTAGGCGCCGGCGTAATGCTCGCAAAAGCCGGCCTTGCTGTCGAACAGGAAGCCGTCGACGGCGTCGCGGCCCAGCAGCGGCGGTTCCAGCGTGTAGCTGTAGCCGCCGTGGCGGAAGCGGTCCAGCACCGCCTGGCTGAGTTGCGCGGCGTCGGCGTCCGGCCGGGCGGCGCGCAGCTGCCGCGCCAGCGCCAGCGTGCGCGGGTTGAAGCCGGCCGGCAGTTCCAGCCAGCGCGTCATGCGTTCGGGACGCTCGCCGGCCTGCAGCTCGTAGTCCGGATAGCTGGCCGCGTCGAAGCGGATGCGCCGGCTGATGGGATCGGCGCTGTACTGCTCCATCTCGTCGGTGTCGCGCAGGCGCAGGCCGGGGATGCGCAGGTCGGGACCGACCAGTTCCAGCAACGCCAGCCAGGGCGTGTTGCTGGCTTCCATGGTGACTTCATAGCGTACCGGCTGGCCGCGCGCGCGGATCGCCACGTCCAGCCGCTGCAGGCCACGCTTGCGCGGCACGCGGGTCCAGGTGCGGCCGTCGTAGTCGCCCAGCACGATGCTGCGCCAGTACAGCCGCGGTTGCGCCGGCGTCGTGCCCAGGAAGCGTACGCGGAACGCCACCTCGTCGGACTGCGCCAGCGACGACAGGCTGCCGGGCGCCATGCTGTCGCTCAGACCGGTGCGGGCGGCGGCGTCGCCCGGCATGCCCCACAGCGGTCCCTGGATGCGCGGGAAGCCGATAAACAGCAGCAGCGCCAGCGGCGCGGCCAGCGCGCAGACCTTGGCCGTGATGCGCAGGCGCTGCCGCAACGGCGGCGCGGCGCCGGTGTACTGGAACGATTGCTGGGCCGTCAGCAGCACCGCCAGCGTCAGCGCCATCCACAGCGCGGTGGGCATGGCCTGCGAGTAGAAGAAGCTGGTCAGCAGGACGAAGAAGCACAGGAACACCACCACGAACAGGTCGCGCCTGGCGTGCATTTCCAGCAGCTTGAAGGTCAGCAGCAGCACCAGCATGGCGACGCCGGCGTCGCGGCCGAGCAGGGTGTGGAAGGTGCGGTAGACGCCGAACATGGCCGCCACCGCGATCGGCAGCAGCAGCCAGGCCGGCGGCTGGCGCCGGCCCAGCCAGGTGAGCGTCGCGCGCCAGGCCAGCGTGGTGCAGGCGAGGGCGCTGATCCACAACGGCAGGTGATCGAAGTGCGGCGCCAGCACCATCAGCGCGGCGGCCAGCAGCAGCAGCGTGTCCGCCTTGTCGCGCGTCAGCCGCAGCGCCAGCCGCGCGCTCAGGCCGCCGCGCCGTGCGCCGCTCATGGTTCGCCCTCCTTGCCGAACAAGGCCAGCGCCTCGAGACAGGCGGCGCGATGGGCGTCGCCGAGGGCGGGGCCATGGTCGTGATGCGCCAGCCGGAAGCGGTAGGGCAGCGCGCGCTGTTCCGCGTCCAGCACCCAGCTCGCCATGCGCGACAATTTATCCTCGATGTCCATCCGCGCCGGCAGCGCGGCGAAGTCCAGTGTCAGCTCGGCCACGGCGCCGCCTTCGAAATGCTTGGTCACCAGCTGCCCGCCCAGCGCCGGGTCGTGGCGCGCGATCTGGCGCCACGCCAGGTGCCGCATCGGATCGCCGGGCTGGTAGCTGCGGATGCCGGCAAAATTGTCCAGCCCCACCGTGCCATGCCCATCCTCGCTGGCCGCACCGGTGGACGGCAGCGGCGCCGCCGGCCACTCTGGCGCCGGATACACCAGCACGCGCGCCGCCGGCAGCCAGTAGCTCCAGGCGCGGAACAGGCCGAGCGGGAACCGCGTCACCAGCCGTACGCGCGGCGCCGTCAGCCAGCCGCGATGGCGCGTCGACGCCGACAGCCGCAGTGCCGCGCTGCCGGCGGCCGGCACATCGACCGCCTGGCGCGGCTCGCCATCGGCCTGAAAGCCCAGCCACACGGCAAAGCGGTCCTGGCGGCTGCTGTTATGCAGAAACAGCTCGAACTGCGCCTCCTCGCCGGCGAACACCGCTTGCGCACGCCCCGCCGACAGCTGCAGGAAGGCCAGATTCTTCGCCGTCAGATACATGTCCGCCACCGCGCAGGCGCCGGTGAAAAACGTCAGCGCGAAGCCCAGCCCCAGGTTGTAGTTGAGCGCGCCGATCAGCATCACCAGCAGCAGCACCGCAAACGCCAGTCCGGCGCGGGTGGGCAGGATGAACACGCGGCGCATGGTCAGCACCACCGTGCCCGGCTCGCTGTCGCGCAGCTGGAACAGCCATTTGTCCCGGCCCTTGCGGTACAGCGTGCGCAGCGCCGCCACCATGATCAGACCGGCACCGATTCCTGCAACTGCAGCACCAGGTCGCGGCTGGCCAGGGCCACGCCGTGCGCCGATTTCAGCGGCCGCAGGCGGTGCGCGCATACCGGCACCAGCACCGCCTGCACGTCTTCCGGCAGCACATGATCGCGTCCCTCGAGGGCGGCCCAGGCGCGCGCCGCCTGCAGCAGCGCGATGGCGGCGCGCGGGCTCAATCCTTCGGCGAACATGCCGTTCTGGCGCGACGCCGCCGCCAGCGCCTGCACATAATCGATCAGCGCCGGGGAGGTGTGCAGCTGTTTCAGGTCCTGCTGCGCCGCGGCCAGCTCGTCGCCCGTCATCGCCGCCGGCAGCGATTGCAGCAGCACGCGGCGGTCTTCGCCCATCAGCAGCGCGCGCTCGGCCGCCGCATCCGGATAGCCCAATGAAAGGCACATCAGAAAACGGTCGAGCTGCGATTCCGGCAGCGGGAAGGTGCCGATTTGATGGGTCGGATTCTGGGTGGCGATCACGAAGAAAGGCGCGGGCAGCGGCCGCGTCACGCCGTCGGCGCTGACCTGGCGCTCTTCCATCGCCTCCAGCAGGCCCGATTGCGTCTTGGGCGTGGCGCGGTTGATCTCGTCGGCCAGCAGCACCTGGGTAAAGATCGGCCCCGGATGGAACATGAAACCGTTGCGCTCGCGCTCATAGATGGAAATGCCATTGACGTCGGCCGGCAGCAGGTCGCTGGTGAACTGGATGCGATTGAAGCGCAGCCCCAGCGAAATCGCCAGCGCATGGGCCAGCGTGGTCTTGCCCACGCCCGGCACGTCCTCCACCAGCAGATGGCCGCCGGCCAGCAGGCAGGCCAGCGCTTGCCGGATTTGCAAATCCTTGCCGACGATGATGTCGCCCACCTGGCGTGCTACCGCATGCAATTTTGTGGTCATGATATGTATGGTAGATTAGCACCTGTGGGGAGATTCTATAACACATGACTACTGCCATTTACAGCCATCCCGATTGTCTGCGCCACGACATGGGCGACTGGCATCCCGAGGCGCCGGCCCGCCTGCAGGCGATTTCCGACCAGCTGATCGGCTCGCACATCGCCGACCTGCTGGAATACCGCGAGGCGCCGCTGGCGGACCTTGCCGATATCGAGCGCAACCACAGCAAGAACGCCATCGCCATCGTGCGCGACAACGTGCCGGCCGAGGGCGACACCTATCCGATCGATGGCGACACCTCGCTCAACGCCTGGAGCTGGCGCGCGGCCCAGCGCGCGGCCGGCGCCGCGGTGGCCGCCACCAATGCGGTGCTCGACGGCGAGATCGACAACGCCTTCTGCTCGGTGCGTCCGCCCGGCCACCACGCGCGGCCGGTGGAGCCGATGGGCTTCTGCCTGTTCAACAACGTCGCCATCGCCGCGCGCCACGCGCTGGACGTGCGCGGCCTGCGGCGCGTGGCCATCGTCGACTTCGACGTCCATCACGGCAACGGCACCGAGGAATCCTTCCTCGACGAGCCGCGCGTGCTGATGGTGAGCTTCTTCCAGCACCCGCTGTATCCCTACACCGATCCCAAGCCGATCACCGACCACATGGTCAACGTGCCGGTGCCGGCCTACACCAAGGGCGAGGCGGTGCGCCAGGTGGTCAGCGGGCAGTGGCTGCCGGCGCTGCACGCGTTCAAGCCGGAGATGATCTTCATCTCGGCCGGCTTCGACGCCCACCGCGAAGACGACATCGGCGGCATGGGCCTGGTCGAAGCCGATTACGCCTGGATCACCGACCAGATCATGGCGGTGGCGCGCCAGTACGCGCAGGGCCGCATCGTCAGCTGCCTGGAAGGCGGCTACAACCTGTCGGCGCTGGGCCGCAGCGTGGTGGCCCATCTGAAGGCGCTGGCCGAGCTTTAAGTCCCCGGCCGCAGGATCACCTTGCGGCAATCCTCCTGCTTCTTGTCGAAGATGCGGTAACCCTCGGCCGCCTGCTCCAGCGGCAGGCGGTGGGTGATGATGCTGTCCGGGTGCAGCCGGCCTTCGCGGATATGCTCGAGCAGCTCGGGCATGTAGCGCTGCACGTGGGTCTGGCCGCCGCGGATGGTGATGCCTTTCTCGAAGGCGTCGCCGAACATGAAGCCGTGGATGAAGCCCGCGTACACGCCGGGGACGCTGACCACGCCGCCGCGCCGTACCGCCGCGATGCACTGGCGCAGGGCCGCGCCGCTGCTGCCTTCCAGTTTGAGATTGGTGAGCGCGGTTTCCAGCGCGCTGCCCTTGGCCTCGAAGCCGATGGCGTCGATCACGCCGTCGACGCCGCGGTTGGCGGTGTGCGCGATGATCACCTCGGCCGCATCGAGCTTGTCGAAATTGACCGGCACCACGCCGTAGGCCTCGCGCGCGAACTGCAGGCGGTATTCGTGGTGATCGACCATGAAGATGGTGTCCGCGCCCAGCATGCGCGCGCACGCGGCCGCCATCAGTCCGACCGGACCGGCGCCGAAGATGGCCAGGCTGCCGCCGGGCTTGAGCTCGGTGTTGAGCACCGCCTGGTAGCCGGTCGGCAGGATATCGCTGAGGAACAGCACCTGTTCGTCGCTGAGCGCGGGCGGGATCCTGATCGGTCCCGTGTTCGCCTTCGGCACGCGCACGTATTCGGCCTGGCCGCCCGGCACGCCGCCGTAGTTGTGGGTGTAGCCGAACATGGCGGCGCCGGGCCGCAGCGACTTCTTGTTGAGCAGCGTGCCCTGGTCGGGATTGGTGGTTTCGCAGGCCGAATACAGGTGCAGGTTGCAGAAGTGGCACTGGCCGCAGGCGATCACGAACGGCACCACCACCCGGTCGCCGCGCTGCAGCGCCGTCACGCCCGGCCCGGTCTCGACCACTTCGCCCATGAATTCATGGCCGAGGATGTCGCCGGCAATCAGCCCCGGCACCTTGCCGCGGTAGAGGTGCAGGTCGGAACCGCAGATGGCGGTGGCGGTGATGCGCAGGATGACGTCGTCGGCCTCCTGCAGGGTGGGATCGGGCACGGTATCGACCTTGACGTCGTGTGCCGAGTGGTAGACAAGCGCGCGCATGGTGGCCTCCATAAGCAGTGGGAGTGACCATCATGCAGCGCGCCGCCGCCGCGCGCTGTCAGCGCACTGGCTAAGGCGGCGTAGGAGCAGGACTAGGCGCCGGCCGGGCGCGCGGATCAGCCGTGCACCGCCTGGCCGTTGCGGGCCGACCAGCGGTACAGGCCCCAGACGATGGCGGCGCCGACGATCAGCGCCACGGTCATGCCCTGGCCTTCGCTCATGCCGTTGGCGATGGCCAGCGGTTCACCCTTGCCCGACAGGACGATCAGGCCGGCCAGCGCGACGTTGAACAGACTCTCGCCGACGATGAAGCCGGACATCACCAGCACGCCGATGCGCTTGGCCGCCTCGCCGCCGACCTTCTTCTCGACCGCGCGGTCGAACAGCCAGCCGGTGACGGCGCCGATCACCACCGGCGTGATGACCGCGCTCGGCAGGTAAATCGCCAGGCCCACGCCCAGCGGCGGCAGGCTGTACTTGTCGTTGCTGGACTTCTTCAGCGCGAAGTTGATCAACACCAGCACCAGGCCGATCAGCACGCCGTAGCCGAGCAGATCCCACTGCAGGTTGCCGCCGATGACGCCCTTGGCCAGGGTCGAAATCAGCAGCGCCTGCGGCGCGGCCAGCGGCTGGTCCGAGATCGAATCCAGATTCGGCGCGCCCTGGAAGCCGTTGGCGTGGTTCAGCAGTTCCAGCACCGGCGGCACCACGCAGGAGCCGGCGGCGACACCGATCAGCAGGCCGACCTGCTGCTTCCACGGCGTGGCGTTGACCAACTGGCCGGTCTTCAGATCCTGCAGGTTGTCGTTACCGATCACCGCCACCGCCAGCACCACGGTGGTGACGAACAGCGCGAACGCGATCAGCGATTGCGCCACCTCCGGTCCCATCACCGCGCGGCCGACCATGCCGACGCTGAGCGCGGCGCCGAGAATGGTCAGGATGGCGATGCCGGACACCGGCGAATTCGAGGAACCGATCAGGCCCGCCATGTAACCGCAGACGGCGGCGGCGAACATGCCGGCGATCAGGATGTAGCCGACGCCCACCGCCACCAGCGGCAGCGTCAGCGAGGCCAGCACGCCGCCCTGCAGGAAGCTGGCCAGCAGCCAGCCGGCCGGCACCATGGCGATCAGCGTCACCAGGCCGACGATAAAGATCGGCAGGTCCATCTCCGTGCGGTCCAGCACCGCGCCGTCCAGTTTGGCCTTGCGCGCGGTTTCCATGGCCGACTTCAGGCCGCCCAGAATCGGCTTGGCCAGGCCGGCCAGCGTGATGATGGCGGCGATGCCGATCACGCCGGCGCCCATCATGCGCACTTCCTTGGACCAGATGCTGAGCGCATGGTCGGCGGCCGACATGCCGGCGGCGGCCGGCGTCAGCGAGGTCATGATCGGCACCAGGATGCCCCAGGCGATAATGGTGCCCACGCCCATGGCGACACCGACGGTGATGCCCATCAGGTGGCCGGCGCCGATCAGCGCCAGCGAGCTCGATGCGCCGACGCCGGTGGCGCCCGTACCGGTGCGGAAGTAGATCGACACCTCGGCGGCCAGCAGCTTGGCGGCGGCGCCGGCGGCGAACAGCGCCGACGTCACGCTGCCCCAGATCACGGCGCGCAGGCCGGCCTTGCCCTCGGCCGCGCCCTCGCGCGAGGCCATGCCGACTTTCAGCACCTCGGCCGCGGCGACGCCCTCCGGATAGGGCAGGTCGGACTGCGACACCAGCGCGCGGCGCAGCGGCACCGTGTACATCACCCCCAGCACGCCGCCGATGGCGCAGGCGCCGAAGGTCGGCCAGAACGGCACGTGCGCCCACCAGCCTATCATCAGCAGGCCAGGCAGCACGAAGATCACCGACGCCAGCGTGCCGGCGGCCGAGGCGATGGTCTGAACGATGTTGTTTTCCTGGATGGTGGCATCCTTGAAGGCGCTCAGCAGCGCCATCGAAATCACCGCGGCGGGGATCGAGGTGGCGAAAGTCAGGCCCACCTTCAGCCCCAGGTAGACCTGGGCGGCCGTGAATATCAGCGTGATCAGAATGCCCAGAATAATCCCGCGAAGGGTGATTTCCTTCGGGGTGGACGGTGCAGCTATGCTCATCTTCAGCACTCCGGTTTGTGAAAGATTATTATTTGTTTAAGCAGAAAAGGGGAAAAGCGCCCCATGATAAACGAATCCCGGACGGGGCAGAGGGTAAAATAGCGGATTGTCAGAACGATTTTGAAGGTCAGAGCATGTCGATACAATGGTACCCGGGGCACATGAACGCCGCCAAAAAGAAGGCGGCGGAACAGATGGAGAACATCGATCTGGTGATCGAAGTGGTCGACGCGCGCCTGCCCGAGGCCAGCACCAACCCGATGGTGGAAGAACTGCGCAAGTTCCGCCAGCGTCCGTGCCTGAAAATCCTCAACAAGATCGACCTGGCGGATCCGGCCGCCACCAGCGCCTGGAGCGCCTACTACAACGCGCAGGAAGGCGTGACCGCCTATGCCATGACCACCAAGAAGCCGGGCGACGTCGCCCGCATCCTGGACCTGGCCAAGCAGCTGGCGCCGCACCGCGGCGTGCCGACCAAGCCGCTGCGCATGATGATCATGGGAATTCCCAACGTCGGCAAATCGACGCTGATGAACGCGCTGCTGAAAAAACGCGTGGCGAAAGTCGGCGACGAACCGGCGGTGACCAAGGCGCAGCAAAAGCTCTACCTGGACAAGAACACCGTGCTGGTCGACACCCCCGGCATGCTGTGGCCGAAGATCGAACTGCCGAGCGACGGCCTGATGCTGGCCGCCAGCCACGCCATCGGCACCAACGCGCTGATTGAAGAAGAAGTGGCGGAATTCCTGGCCGGCGAGCTGCTGGTGAGTTATCCCGAGCTGCTGGTGGCGCGCTACGGCTTCAAGGAAATCGACCGGATGGACGCGATCGGCGTAGTGGAAGGCGTCGGCATCAAGCGCGGCTTCCGCCAGAAGGGTGGCGACCTCGATTACGAAAAAGCCGCGCACACCTTCCTGGGCGACTACCGCAGTGGCGCCTTGGGCCGCATCTCGCTGGAAACGCCGCAGACGCGCGCAGTGCGCCTGGCCGCGCACGCCGAAGCGGTGGCGCAGAAAGCCGCCGAAAAAGCCGCCATCGCCGCCGAAAAAGCCCGCGCCGCCGCCAACGGCAAGCGCGGCACCTAAGATCGGGCCCGACTCCGTCAGCCGAAGCGGAAGCTGCTGACGGCGAGGGCGCCCATGAAGGCGTCTTCGTGGTAGGGCATGCTGGCGGTGTCGGTTTCGGCCGCGCCCAGCACCACCATCAGCGGCAGCAGGTGTTCTTCGCGCGGATGGGCCATGCGTGCGGCCGGCGCGCGTTCCCACTCCAGCAGTTGTGCTGTGCGTTGCGCCGGCGGCAGCGCCATGGTCTGCTGCAGCCATTGGTCGAAGGCGTGCGACGCGGCCGCGCCCTGGGCGTTGAAGGCGCGCAGGTTGTGGTAGCTCAGGCCACTGCCGATGATCAGTACGCCCTGGTCGCGCAGCGGCGCCAGCAGGCGGCCGACTTCTACGTGCGTCTGCGGATCGAGGCCGTATTTCAGCGACAGTTGCACGATCGGCACGTCCGCCTTGGGGTACACAGGATACATGGCGCTGAAGGTGCCGTGGTCATAGCCGCGCTGCGGGTCCAGCACGGCGCGGTGGCCGCCCGCTTCCAGCAATTGCTGTACCTGCGCCGCCAGCTCCGGCGAGCCCGGCGCCGGGTATTGCACCTCGTAGGTGTGCGGCGGGAAGCCTCCGTAGTCGTAGATCATCGGCGGCTTGGGCGAGGCGGACAGCATGAAGTCGCGGCCTTCCCAGTGCGCGGTGATGACCAGCACCGCCTTGGGCGTGACGCCGATCTGGCACGGGATGTCGCGCAGCGAGGCGTCCAGTTTGCCGTAGCGGTCGCCGACCTGGTCCATCATGAAGGGCCACGGGCCGCCGCCGTGCGACAGGAAGTAGGTAGGGAGTGTGCTCATAGTGGGAGTTCCTTTCAACGTCCAATATAAACACTCAACCTGCCGCAATCAATGTAGGAAATATAGATGGATCATATCTAAATTGTGAATGATTGCCGACCTGGCCGTTGACAGGCGTATAATCTCGGCTGTTCTGGCGCCTGGGAAACACAGGGCCGCTGCACGGAATCCGTGCCGGCTAAGGTGTGCTGCCCCCGCAACGGTAACGCAGGATCACGTCCTGCCAGCCCGGATACCGGCCAGACGAGGGGGGAGCCGCCGCGGCTTCCGTACGCTTCCGGTTCTGCGGGGACGCAGGACGGATGTCTTCTAGCGAAAACGATTTATATGATTTCCTCCGCCTTCCGTCCGCAGCTGCTGGCAGCTGCCGTTTCCCTGTGCTTTGCCGCGACCGCGATGGCCGAAGATGTGGCCTCGGTGGTGGTCACCGGCGCGCGCTTCGACGCCACGCCGGAGCTGGCACCAATCGGCGCCACCATCATCGGCGCCGACGAGATCCGCCGTGCCGGCGCCAATGACGTCAATTCGGCCATCCGCAAGATCGGCGGCGTCTACGGCCGCCAGAGCCTGGACGGCAGTCCGGATTTCGGCCTGGACCTGCGCGGCTTCGGCACCAACAGCAGCCAGAATCTGGTGATCGTGCTGGATGGCGTCCGCTTGTCGGAGAATGAACTGAGCAACGCCGTCCTGTCGACCATCCCGATCGACACCGTGGACCGCATCGAGATTCTGCGCGGCGGCGCCAGTGTGCTGTATGGCGATGGCGCCACCGCCGGTGTGATCAACATCGTCACCAAACGTCCGGGCAAGAATACCAGCCGCGCCAGCGTGTTCGTCGAGGGCGGCCAGTTCAACGCCGGCGAGGTGCGCGTCTCCGGCGCTCAGGCCTGGGAAGGTTTCGCGGCCGACGCCACGCTCGGCCACCAGCGCACTGACAACTATCGCGATAACAACGAATTCAAACAGACGCAGTTCAGCGGCGGTGCGCAGTGGTTCGCCAATCAGTTCGACCGCATCGGTTTCCGCTACGAGGGAGCGCGCCAGGATTCGCGTTTTGCCGGCTCGCTGAAGCTGGAGGAATTCCAGGCCAATCCGCGCCAGACCCTGACGCCGGACGATCACGGCTCGCTGGACAGCGACCGCCTGACCGTGTTCGGCCAGTACCGCCTGTACGGCCACGATCTGGCGGCCGATCTGTCGTACCGTAAGAAGACGGTGGACTCGGCTTACTTCTCCAGCGCTGGCGCCTCTACCGCCAGCTATGAAAGCAAGCAATTGCAGTTCTCACCGCGCGTGCGCAGGCTGGGCGCGGTCAACGGCATGATCAATGAGCTGGTGGCGGGTCTGGACTTCATCAAATGGGAACGCACCGGCCTGGGCGTGTTCGGCGGCTTCCCTTATTCCTCGGCGGAGGCCAACCAGAAATCCAAGGCCGTCTACCTGCGCGACGAACTGCGCTTCGACGCTGAGCATGACGGCCGCATTTCGGCGGGCGTGCGCCGCGAGCTGTTCGACAAGGATTTCAGTGATCCGGTCAACTACGCCACCACCGGTTACAACGTGGTGCAGGGCCTGAACGCATGGGAGCTGCAGGCCAGCTACATGCCGGTCGCGAACCTGACCGTGTACGGCAAATTCGGCCAAAGCTACCGCGTCGCCAACTCGGACGAAAACGCCGTCACGCCGGTGCTCAACCAGCCGCTGGCACCGCAGCAGTCGCACGATGCGGAGCTGGGCGCCAGCTGGAACAATGCCATGCAGAAGATCACCGCGCG
Organism: Duganella callida; assembly: GCF_004614165.1. GTDB lineage: Bacteria > Pseudomonadota > Gammaproteobacteria > Burkholderiales > Burkholderiaceae_D > Rugamonas > Rugamonas callida. The sequence goes on from NZ_SPVG01000040.1 coordinate 30,061, forward strand.
CCTGTTCCGCCACAATCTGACCAATGAGATCTTCTACGATCCGACCCTTAACTTCGGCTTCGGCGCCAACACCAATCTGGATCCGACGCGCCGCCAGGGCTTCGAGCTCGATGCCGAGCAGCGCATCGCCAGCGACTGGAACGTCAGCGCGCACTACCAGCATGTCGACGCCAATTTCCGCGCCGGCGCCAACGACGGCAAGCAGATCGTGCTGGTGCCGAAGAACGTGCTGACCGCGCGCCTGAGTTGGACGCCGGCCGGCGGCCACACCGCCGACGTCGGCGCGCAGTGGGTGGACAAGCAGCGCTACGGCTCCGACTTCGCCAACAGCTGCGCGGGCCAGATCCCGTCCTACACCACGCTGGACGCACGCTATGCGATCAAGTTCGGCCAGTGGGAATGGGCGGTCTCCGGCCAGAACCTGGCGGACAAGCATTACTACTCGCAGGCCTACTCCTGCCGCGATGGCCAGTACTCCGGCATCTATCCCTCCGACGGCCGCCAGCTGAAACTGTCGGCGCGCTACGACTTCTGATGAGGCGCGCCGCCATCACGCTGCTGGCGCTGGCCGGCAGCGCCCATGCCGCCATCACCGTGCGGGACGATGCCGGCAACACCGTCACGCTGGCCAAGCCCGCCCAGCGCGTGATCTCGACCGCGCCGCACATCACCGAGCTGCTGTTCGCGGCCGGCGGCGGCGAGCGTGTGGTCGGCGTCATGAACTACAGCGATTATCCGGAAGCGGCAAAGCGCCTCCCGGTGATCGGCAGCGATGCGCAGATCGACCTGGAGCGCCTGCTGGCGCTGCGTCCCGACCTGTTGGTGGTCTGGCAGAGCGGGAATACCGAACGCCAGCTGGCGCAGCTGAAAAGCCTGGGTATTCCGCTCTTCTACAGCGAGCCGAAAAAGCTGGACGACGTGGCCACCAGCCTGACCCGTCTGGGCCAGTTGCTCGGCACCGAGCCGGCGGCGCAGGCGGCCGCGCGCGACTACCGGCAAAAAATCGCCCAACTGACCGCCACCTACGCGCAGCGTCCGCCGGTGCGGGTGTTCTATCAGATCTGGGAAAAGCCCCTGTACACGCTGAACGGTGAGCACATCGTCAGCGACGCGCTGCGGGTGTGCGGCGGACGCAACATCTTCGCCGGCCTGAAAGTGGCCGCGCCCCAGGTCAGCACGGAAGCCGTGTTGCAGGAAAACCCGGAGGCGGTGATCGGCGGCGAGCGCCACGACAGCCAGGCCGGCATCCAGATCTGGCAGCCGTACAGGGGCTTGCTGGCGGTCCAGCGCGGCAATCTGTTCGTGCTCGACAGCGAAACCCTGGTGCGCGCCACCCCGCGCATCGCGGCCGGCGTCGCGGTTTTGTGCGACAAGCTGGAGGCCGCCCGGCGTCACCGTCCTTAAAACGGGCTTAATGACTAGGACTAGGCGGTAAAAAAGTGGTAATCTCCCCGCGTTTGCCACTCATTACATGAAGGATAGATAATGCGCTTTCTGAGCTTCCTGCGTCCCCTGCTTGCCACCGTCGCCTTCATGGCTGTCGCCGCCGGCGCCCATGCCGCCGATTTCAAGGATGGCGTCGATTTCAACACCGTCAACGCACCGCGTCCGGACACCGGCAAAAAGGTCGAGGTGCTGGAATTCTTCATGTACCACTGCCCGCACTGCAACGCGCTGGACCCGGCGCTGGCCGAATGGGTGAAAAAGAACAGCGACAAGATCGTGTTCCGCCGCATGCACATGGGGGAAGACCCGCAGGCCAAGGCGTTCTATACGCTGGAAGCCATGGGCGTGCTGACCGATGAGCTGCACCAGAAGATTTTCCGCGCCATCCACGTCGACCACAACCGCCTGAACACCGACGCGGCGCTGCTGGACTTCCTGGTCAAGAACGGTGTGGACAAGGCCAAGTACCAGGAAACCATCAATTCGTTCGGCGTTCAAACCAAACTGAAACGCGGTGTGCAAGTCGCGAATTTGTATAAACTGGATAGTGTGCCGGCGATCGTCATCGACGGTCATTACACCACTTCGCCAGCGGTGGCCGGCCATGGCCTGAACTCGGCGCCTGCCGCGCACGCCGCGATGTTTGCGGTCGCCGACAGCCTGGTCGCCAAGTCGCTGCAGGAACGCGCGGGCAAGAAGTAAATCGAGGAAGGACGGGTAGGAACATGAAATTCCCCAGAAACGAGCAGGAGGAAGCCGAAGGCCAGGTGATGAAGATCTACAAGGAGTCTTCGCCCGCGCTGGAAACCTTGTTTGAATGGGCCTATATCAACCATCTGGCGTGGAGCCTGGTGGTGATTTTTCTGGGCCTGATTTTCTGGCTGTGCCTTGCCTTGGTCAACGCCGAGAACCAGCGCAACGCGCTGATGACCAAGCAGTGCATGGACCCGATCTTCAAGACCGAGCTGGATAAGAAGTGTCTGCGCACGGTGAAGTCGCGCGAGCACTGGTGGGAGCATCTGAGCTATGCGCTCGGCCACGTCAGCCCTGAAAAATAAGCATGCAAGCCCGCGTCCAGCGGGCTTTTTTCATAGGATGCGCGCATGAGGCAAGTGATACTGGTGACCGGCAGCAGCCGTGGCATAGGCGGCGCGACAGCCCTGATGGCGGCACGCCGCGGCTACGCGGTCTGCATCAATTACCACAGCAATGCCGCCGCCGCCGAGCGGTTGCGTGCGCAGATCGTGGCCGAGGGCGGCGAGGCGATTGCGGTGCAGGCCGACGTCGGCGTCGAGGCGGACGTGCTGCGCCTGTTCACCACCATCGACGAGGAACTGGGGGTGCTGACCGCGCTGGTCAACAATGTCGGCGTGCTGGAACAGCAGGGCAAGCTGGCCGATATGTCGGTGGCGCGGCTGAAGCGCGTGTTCGACACCAATATCCTCAGCTACTTCCTGTGCAGCCGCGAAGCGGTGCGGCGCATGTCCACCGCGCGCGGCGGGCAGGGCGGGGCCATCGTCAACGTTTCGTCGGGTGCGTCGCGCCATGGCGGCGGCAATGTGTATGTCGACTATGCCGCGTCCAAGGGCGCGGTGGATGTGCTGACGCTGGGACTGTCGAAGGAAGTCGGCGGCGAAGGCATCCGCGTCAACTGCGTGCGGCCGGGGATCATCTACACCGACATCCACGCCAGCGGCGGCGATCCGGGCAGGGTGGACAAGCTGGCCTCCACGGTGCCGATGCAGCGCGGCGGCCAGCCGGAGGAAATCGCCGAGACCATCCTGTGGCTGCTGAGTCCACAGGCGTCCTACGTCAGCGGCGCCATCGTCGACGCCGGCGGCGCGCGTTAGTCTTCGGGCTGTTCCAGCGCCGCCAGGGTGGTGTCCAGCACCGCGCGCAGGCGCGGCGAGCGTTTCAGGTCCTTGTGATAGCCGGCCCAGATGTCGCGCCCCGGTGGCGGCTCGCCCAGATCGACCAGGTGCAGGCCGCGCACGGCGTCGCCCATGCAGCGTGGCAGCACCGCCAGCCCGGCGCCGCTGCGGCACAAGCTGGCCTGTACATCGCGGCTGTTGGCGCGCAGCGCGACGTGGGCCTTGGGCAGGCGACGCCGTAACCACGGCACGTCCGCCAGATCGCCATACGCGGTATCCATCGTGATCAGCCGCTGGCCCGCGCCGTCCGCGCCGCCGGCCTGCGGCCTACCTGCCTGCCGCAGGTAGGCGCTGGAAGCGTACACGCCAAACGGCGCATGCATGGCCTTGCGCTGGATGACGTCCGGCTCGTCGAACTGGCGGAAGCGGAACACCAGGTCGGCCTCGCGGCGCGCCAGGCTGACCAGCCGCGTCTCGCTGACCAGTTCTATGGTCATGCCCGGATGCTCGACACTGAAGCGGGCAAAGATGGGCGCCAGCAGATGCGCGCCGAACCACTCGGTGGTGGAGACCCGCAGCAGGCCTTCCAGTTGCTGGCGGCCGGACAATTTGCGGACCACGGCATCCGCCTCATGCGCCATCTGCTGCACGTGCTCAAGCACGGCCTCACCGTCCCTCGTCAGCAGGAAGCCGTCACCGGTCCGCTGGAACAAGGTATAGCCCAGCTGTTCTTCGAGCACGCGGATGCGGCGGCCCATGGTGGGTTGCGACTGGCCCAATGCGCGCGCGGCGGCGCCCAGCGTACCGTTGTGCGCGATGGCGAGAAAAATCTTCAGGTCGTCCCAGTTGGCGTTCATGGCTTGCTCATGCATTTTTGAATGATGATAACTCATTTATAGGGGTATTCAATGCGTTTTGCATGAACTACCCTAGCCACATTCATCATTCGAGGAGCAAAACATGAAACGCATCTTGATCGCGGAACTGGTCATCGGCGTCAGCCTGGCCATGAGCGTCGGCGCGCGGGCATCCGAGCCGCTGAAAGTGGAAGCGCAAAGCGACAGCATGATCTGGAATGGCGTGGCCGTGGACGGCCAGCGCGTGTTCGTCGCCGGTCCGCGCTGGACCGGATCGAAAGGGCCGGCGGTGGGCCTGCTCGACAAGGCCGGCAAGCCGCAGCCGTATCCGGACGCCGGCTGGAACGGCTGGAGAAAGGGCGATAACAACGCCGTTGCTTTCGTCAACGTCAACGCCATCCACCTGGACGGCAAGGGCAGTCTGTGGGCCATCGACAGCGGCTCGCCCGACTTCGGCGGCGATCCGCTGCCGCACGGTGCCAAGGCGGTGCAGATCGACCTGCGCACCAACCGCGTCAAGCATGTATATGAATTCGGCCCCGGCGTGGAGCTGCCCGGCAGCTACGTGGACGACATCCGCTTTCATGGCGACCACGCCTACCTGACCGACGCCGGCAAGCCCGGCATCATCGTGCTGGACCTGAAGACCGGCCAGGCACGCCGCGTACTCGATGGCTCGCCGTCCACCACCGCACCGAAGGACCGCGTGATCGATGTCGCCGGCACGGTGGTGCGCGGCGGCGACGGCGCGCCGCTGCGCGTCAACGCCGATCCGTTCGAGGTCAGCCCCGACGGCAAACATCTGTATTTCGGCCCGCTGTCCGGCCCCTGGTCGCAGATCGAAACCCGGCTGCTGGACGATCCGGCCGTGGATGCGGCCACGCTGGAACGTGCCGTCCAGCCCTGGGCGGACTTGCCGCCGGTCGGTGGCACCGCCATGGATGCGAAAGGCAATCTGTATTTCACCGACCTGAAAACCAGCAGCCTGAAAAAACGCACGCCGGACGGCAAGGTCAGCACCGTGATTCAGGACGAACGCCTGCACTGGGTCGATGCGCCTGTGATCGACGCCCGCAACCGCATCTGGCTGCCGGTGCCGCAGATGGACCGTGGCGCCTTGTTCAATCAGGGTGTGTCCAAGGTGCAGTGGCCGGTCACGCTGTATTCGCTGCAGCTGGAAGGAGGCGCGAAATGAAACCGGTGATACGTCTGGGTCACATCGACCTTTCCTTCCATGCCGCCAGTGCCGAAGTGGTGGCGGCGCTGCTGCGCCTGCACGGCCACGAGGTGCAAATGCTTAAAGCGCCGCACGAGAAAATGTTCGAAATGCTGGGGCGCGGCGAGGTCGATGTGATGGCCTCCGCCTGGCTGCCGGCCAGCCATGAGAAGTATCTTGCGCCGATCCGCGACCAGGTGCGCGAACTGACCGTGCTGTACGAACCGTATTGCATCTGGGGCGTGCCCGATTACGTGCCGGAAGAGGTGCTGGCGTCGGTGGACGACCTGCGCAAGCCGGAGGTGCTGGCGCGCATGCGGCGCGCCATCCAGGGCATCAACCCCGGCGCCGGCATCAGCCGTTTTTCGGCGGCCATGGTGGAAGCTTACGGCCTGTCGGAGCTGGGCTACCGCTTCCAGAGCGGCAGCGAGGAAGACTGCTTCGGCACCTACGAGCGCGCGGTGGCTGCGGGCGAGTGGGCCATCATCCCGCTCTGGCATCCGCAATTCCTGCATGCGCGCCAACGCATTCGCGCGCTGCACGAACCCAAGGGCATGCTGGGCGGACAGGACGCGGCCACGCTGGTGATGCGGCGCGATGCCGAGCCCAAAATGGACGCCGCCACCGTCCGCGCGCTGGAAGGACTTTACCTGGGCAATGACGTGGTGACCGCGATCGACGCCCAGCTTCAATGACAGCTTGAAGGTGCTTCAACACGCGGCCGCATTCTCAGGCGTACGGGCGGGGCGCAGAATAACTCCATCAACTCATCCAACAGGAATCCACCATGAAACCCGCTATCCTCGCCAGTCTGCTGATCGCCGGCGCCGCTCACGCCGAACCCGTCACCGACGCCGCCCGTACCTATGCCGCCTTCTGGAATACGGGCGACGCGGCCCTGGCGCGCCAGGCGCTGTCGCCGGACTTTATCGACCGCACCTTGCCCGCCGGCCGCGTGCAGGGTGTCGAGGGGCCGCTGCAAGCATCGGCCTTCTTCCGCACCGCCGTGCCGGACCTGAAAGCCGAAGCCACCCACATCGTGCCGAACGGCGACATGGTGTCGGTACGCCTGCACTTCAGCGGTCACTTCACCGGCAAATTCGGCGATGTACAGGGCCAGGGCCAGACCATCGACTTCCAGGCCTTCGACCTGTATCACGTGGTGGACGGCCGCATCGCCGAGAACTGGCACCTGGAGGACAACCTGACCCTGATGCAGCAACTGGGCCTCATCCCAGGTCCGCAAAGCGCTCCATCAAGAAGTCAATGAGCAGCTTGATGCGCGGCGGCTGGTAGCGGTTGCGGTGGTAGAGGAGATTCAGCGGCGCGCTGTCGGTGAAATACTCGTCCAGCACCGTCGCCAGCCGTCCGCAGCGCAGATCCTCGGCGATGTCGAGGATCGATTTGTAGGCATAGCCCTGGCCGGCGATGGCCCACTTGCGGATGATTTCGCCGTCGTTGCTCTGCTGCGTGCGGCGCACGCGCACGGTGCGGCGCTCGTCGGCCTCGTCGTTGGTGCAGTAGCGCCACTCCTGCATCGGGCCGAGCGCCGTCACCAGCACCAGCGTCGGCAGGGTGGCCAGATCTTCCGGTACCGCCGGACCGCCGGTCTGCAATATCAGCGATGGCGCGGCGCACACCACGCGCCGGCTCGGCGCCAGCACGCGTGCCACCATTTCGCTGTCGGCCAGCTGGCCGTAGCGCAGCGCCAGGTCGATCTCGTCCTGCACCAGGTTGGAGGTGTTATCGCTCAGCGTCAGCGCATACTGCACTTCCGGGTGCTGCTGGCGGAACTGATCCAGCATCGGCATCAGCACATTGCGTCCCAGGTCGGACGGCGCCGCAATCTTCACCACTCCGCGCACGGAATCGGTGCCGGCATGCAGGCTGGATTCCGCTTCCGCCATCAGCGCCATCGCCTGCTCGCTGAAGTGGCGATACAACTTGCCTTCCTCGGTCAGGCGCAGCTGGCGCGTGGTGCGCTCGAACAGCTTGACCTGCAGCGACGCTTCCAGGCGCTGGATGCTGGCGCTGGCCGCCGCCGGCGACATGCCCTGCTTGCGGCCGGCGGCCGAAAAGCTGCCCAACTGGGCGGCGTCGAGAAACAGGCGTATCACCGAAAACCGGTCAGTGCCGCCCTGGATGTCTGAAGTGTTCATAAATCCTATTATCCATGAATCACCACGGTGCAGGTGGTGCCGGCCACCAGGTCCAGGTCCTTGGGCTTGGCGTCGATGTGGACGCGCACCGGCACGCGCTGCGCCAGGCGCACCCAGTTGAAGGTCGGATTGACGTCGGCCAGCAGCTCGCGGCCCAGGTTGGCGTCGCGGTCGGTGATGCCGCGCGCGATGCTTTCGATATGGCCCTGCAGCAGGGTATCGCCGCTCATCAGGCGCACGTCCACCTTGTCGTTCAGTTTCAGCAGCGGCAGCTTGGTTTCTTCAAAATAGCCGACCACGTAGAAGGACTCGCTGTCCACCAGCGCCAGCTTGGACGCGCCGACAGCGGCGAAATCGCCGGGGTGTACATTCAGGTTGGTGACATAGCCGGTCACCGGCGCGCGCACCACCGTGCGTTCCAGATTCAGTTCGGCCAGGTGCACCGAGGACAGTGCGGCCTGATACTGCGCCGACGCGGTGCCGACCGCGAATTCCGCCGTCTCCTTGCTTTCGGCCGAGACGACCGCATCGTCCAGGCTACCGCGGCGTTTGGCCTCGCTGGCGCGGCGGCCCTTTTCGACCTGCTGCATGGCCAGCACGGAACGTGCCTGTAGAACCGCGTTTTCATAGCGCGCCTTGTCGACCACGAACAGCACATCGCCTTTCTGCACCAGCTGGTTGTCGCGCACCCGCACTTCGGTCACGGTGCCGGCGACGTCGGCGCTGATGGTGACCACGTCGGCCTTGACGCGGCCATCGCGGGTCCAGGCCGATTCCATGTAGTGATCCCAGGCCGAGCGGCCCATCCACAGGGCCGCCGCCAGCAATAGCATGGTCAGGCAAAAACGGAAAATTTTAGAGGCGCTCACAGAAGGTACTCGCAGAGAATGGTTGGGTTTATTTGTACAGCGTGACCAGCAGGAAGCTGAAGATGCAGACGAACATGCACAGGCGCACCAGCGCCGGATGCCAGCTGCGACGATAGGCGCCGACATGGCTGAGCACCGCGTCCAGCGCCAGCTGCAGCAGGGCGCTCAGCAGGAACACCGGCAGCACGCCGGGCAGCAGGATGCCAAAAAAGTCGACTTCACGAGGCACGGATTTCTCCTGTAGATAACTGGTCCAGCAAGGACGTGTAGATGGAATGCAGATCGGTCAGCGCGGTGGCCAGGCGCGCGCGGCGTTCCGGCTGGGCGTCCGGCAGCGCGGCGCGCACGGCGGTGC
>NZ_SPVG01000173.1 GCF_004614165.1 Duganella callida
GCCCGGCCAGATTGATCTGGCTGCCGATGCCTACGCCGCTCAGCGCGCCGCTGACGCCGCAGCCCAGGCTGCCGCGGATGCTGCCGCCAAAGCCGCTGCGGAGACTGCGGCCAAAGCGGCTGCCGAAGCTGCCGCCGCAGCAGCCAAGGCTGCCGCCGATGCGGCTGCGGCCCAGCAGACCCAGGCCAATCAGCCGGTAGTGCAGGCGATCAACTCCACGGTCAACCTGATCAACAATTCGGCTGGCCCCACGCAGTCGGGCGCGCCGGCCTTGCCGGACACGCGCGTGGCACAGGCGAACGGAGCTTCAGCGGGCGGCGGCAGCAGCGCAGTCGACGACAAGGTGCCCGATGAGAAGAATCTGGACAGCAATCCCAGATCCAGCGTGGCCGGTAACAAAGAACAGATCAAGAAAATGTATTGCAACTAAAGCGAGCATCAACAATCGCGATATCCGGGGAAAAATCGCCGCTGTGTCATCTTGCTATGCTAGCATCGCGGACAGATTGATCTTGTAAGATCGCAACAAATATAATGGACGGTTGCACACCGTCCGGAACCAGAGTCCAGAACATGAGATACAGCTTCACGCGCCTGCTTGCAGGTTCCGTTCTTGCCGCCGCCGTCGCCACGGCTCACGCTGCGGACGCCACCGATGACGGCGCCCTCCGTTTCGAAATTTCCCGCTTCGAAGTCACCGGCAACACCCTGCTGCCGCCGGCGCAGATCGACGCCATCGTCGGCAAATACAGCGGCAAGCAGCGCGACTTCGGCGATGTCCAGCGCGCGCTGGAAGCGCTGGAGGCCGCTTATCACGAACGCGGCTACAACGTGGTCACCATCGAATTGCCGGAACAGGAACTGAACGGTGGCGTGGTGACGCTGCGCGTGGTGGAAACGAAAGTCGGCCGCGTCTCGGTCAAGAACAACCAGTACTTCGACGAAGCCAACATCCGCCGCAGCCTGCCCGCGTTGCAGGAGGGCCGCTCGCCCAACCTGCAGGCGGTATCGGCCAACCTCAAGCAAGGCAACGAGAGCCCGGCCAAACAAGTGACCATGAAGCTGCAAAGCGGCGAGAAGGACGACGAGGTCGACGCCGTGCTGGACGTGAAAGACGAATCGCCGTGGAAGGTGATGGCCAACGCCGACAACACCGGCACCGACGCCACCGGCAAGACCCACGTCGGCGTGATCCTGCAAAACGCCAACCTGTTCAACCGCGACCATCTGGCCTCGCTGCAGTACACCACCTCGGCAGAGGAACCGGGCCGCGTGAAGGTGTATGGCGCCGGCTACCACATCCCGCTGTACGCGTCGGGCGACTCGCTGGACTTCTATGCGAGCTATTCCAACGTCGATTCCGGCACCGTGGCGGCCGGTTCGCTGAACCTGGCCGTGAGCGGCAAGGGCGCGGTGTATGGCGCGCGCTACAACCAGGCGCTGGCCAAGCGCGGCGAGCTGGAATCGCGGCTGTCGTACGGCGTCGATGTGAAAGCCTTCAAGAACAGCGTGCAGTTCGAAGGCACCGAGCTGGGCAACGATGTCACCGTGCATCCGCTCAGCATCGCGTATCAGGGCACGCTGCCGATACCGCTGGGCGAGGCCGGCGGTCAGCTGACCCTGTTGCGCAACGTGTCGGGCGGCGCCAATGGCGACCAGCGCGCCTTCACCGGCGCCCGCATCGGCGCCAGGGCCGACTACACCATCCTGCGCCTGGCCGGCAGCGTGACGCGCGCGTTCACCAACGAATGGCAGGTGCGCGCCATCGTCAACGCCCAGTACAGCAACGATGCGCTGATCCCCGGCGAGCAGTTCGGCGCCGGCGGCGCCACCTCGGTGCGCGGCTACATCGAACGCGAAGTCTCCAACGATTCCGGCGCCAGCGTCAACCTGGAAGCCTACACGCCCAACCTGTGCAAGCGCGCCAACTGGAATTGCCGCCTGCTGGGCTTTTACGACGCCGCCTACCTCAGCCGCAACAAGGGGCTGGCCGGCGAGATCGACAGCATGACCATCGCCAGCGCCGGTGTCGGCGCGCGTCTGGTGCTCTCCACCTACGCCAATCTGCAACTGGACTACGGCCACACGCTGCGCGCCGGCGCGACCACCCGCGACAACGCCAACCGCCTGCACGTGCGCCTGGGCCTCGCTTACTGATATCACCATGAACCCGCATACTTCCTTCAAACTGCGTCGCAAAGCCCTGGCCGTTGTCGTGGCGGCCGCTTTCAGCACGGCGCAAGCCAGCCCGGTCTCGCCGACCGTGGTGCACGGCATGGCGACCTTCAATCAGCAGGGCAGCCTGTACACCATTACCAATACGCCCAACACGATTATCGACTGGCGCAGCTTCTCGATCGCGCCGGGCGAGATCACCCGCTTCATTCAGCAAAGCGCGGACAGCAAGGTGCTGAACCGCATCACTGGCCAGGATCCCAGCCAGATCCTGGGCGCGCTGCAATCGAACGGCAAGGTCTTCCTGATCAACCCCAACGGCATCGTGTTCGGCGCCGGCGCGCGCGTCGATGTGGGCGGATTGGTGGCGTCCAGCCTGAATCTGACCAATGCCGATTTCCTGGCCGGTAAGGACAATTTCGCGACGGGCGCGGCGGCCGGCAAGGTCAGCAATCAGGGCAGCATCACCACGCCGTCCGGTGGCCAGATCTTCCTGGTGGCGCCTGCGGTGGAGAATAGCGGCGTGATCTCGGCGCCGAACGGTGACGTCGTACTGGCGGCCGGCCGCACGGTGCAGCTGTTCGACTCGGCCGATCCGAATGTGCAGGTGGTGGTGTCGGCGCCGGCCGACCGGGCGCTCAACCTCGGCAGCATCGTGGCCCAGGGCGGCCGCGTCGGCGTGTATGGCGCGCTGGTCAATCAGCGCGGCGTGATCAACGCCAACAGCGCGCTGCGCGGCGAGAACGGCAAGATTGTGCTCAAGGCCAGCGGCAGCACGCTGGTGGAGGCGGGCAGCGTGACCACCGCCACCGGCGCCAATTTGAACACCGGCGGCGACATCCGCCTGCTGGGCGCGCAGGTCAGCGTCACCGGCGATGCGGTGGTGGACGCCAGCGGCGCGGCCGGCGGCGGCCAGGTGCTGGTGGGCGGCGATTACCAAGGCAAAAATGCGGCGGTGATGAACGCCGGCCGTACCGAGGTCGGCAGGGATGCGGTGATCCGCGCCGATGCGCTGGCCAACGGCAACGGCGGCAAGGTGGTGGTCTGGAGCCAGGACGCCACCGCCATGCTGGGCACCCTGTCGGCGCGTGGCGGCGCGGCCGGCGGTAATGGCGGCGTGGTGGAAACCTCGGGCCATGCGCTGAGCGTGGATGGCGCGCGCGTCAGCACCGGTGCGACTCGGGGCAAGACCGGCAGCTGGCTGCTCGATCCCTACAATCTGACGGTGAATTCGGACGGCGGCGCGGCGGACGGCGACACCAGCTATATCGGCGCCTTCACGCTGAATAACGCCGATGCCGACATCGTGTTGCAGGCCGATCACGACATCAATTTCAATTACGCCATCAATAACGGCATGGGCGTCAGCCTGACGGCGCGCGCCGGCAACGATATCAAGGTCAACCGGGCGATCACGATGGCGGGCGGCGTGACGCTGCTGGCCAACGACAACAGTAGCGGCAGCGCCAGCGGCATCGGCGGCGTCTCGGTCGCGGCCGTGGAGGGCGCAACCATCAGCACCAACGGCAGCGACCTGAAGATGATGGGCAGTTACCTCACCATCAACGGTGTGATCGATCTGCGTGGCCAGCTCGGCGGCGGCAGTATGGATGCGATCGCCAACGTGGCGGACGGCTATATCACTGTGGGCACGGGCGGCAGGGTGAGCACGGCCGCCGACGGCTCCGGCGTGTTGTCGTTCTATGCCGATAACATGAATCTGAACAATGGCCGTGGCAGTATCGGCAGCTTTGGTGCGGTGGGAACGGACAATTCCACCGTGTCGTTCGCGCCCTACACGGCGGGACGCGGGATCACGCTGGGCGGCGCGTCGGCCGGCACGCTGGGCTTGAGCGCTGGCGGCTTGCAGTCGGTTACGGCTGGCAACCTGGTCATCGGTCATAGCGGCGTCGGCGATATCGCCAGCGCTGGTGATCTTGACCTGAGTGTCGGCAATCTGACGCTGGAAAGCGGCGGCAACATCACGCTCAACCACGGTTTGCGCGGTGCGAGTGCGCTGTATGCAAGCGTCGACGGTACCGGCACGCTGAGCACGGGCGCCAACGCCAATCTGCAGGCCGGCGCGGTCTATCTGGTTGGCGACAAGATGACGCTGGATGGCGGCATCAACGCCGAGGAGGTGACGCTAGGCGGCAACGGCAACGTCACTCAGACCGCGGGCAATATCGCCGCCGCCGGTCTGACGGTGGAGAACCGCGGCGCCGTCAGCCTGGCGGGCAGCAACCACGTCGGCGCGCTGTCCGCGACCGGCGTCGGGTCGCTGGTGTTCAATAACGCCGCCGACCTGACCCTGAATGGGCTGACGCTGAGCGGCGACTACAGCGGCGGTCAGGCCGATATCCGCTCCGGCGGCACACTGACGGTGGCCCAGGCGATCGACGGCAAGACGCAGAAGGTCAGGCTGGCCGGTTCGACGGTGGCGGTGAATGCCGCCGGCAGCGCCGGGATGTTTGAAATCGGCGCGGATGCGCTGACGCTGGGGGCGGAGCTGACGTCCGCCATCGCCCAGGTTCATCCGTACAGCAATAATTACAGCATGGTGCTGGGCGGCGCGTCGTCCTGCGGCGCCAGCTGCCTGGCGGTCAGCAATATCTACCGTCTGCATGCGCCGACGGTGGCGTTTGGCTCGACCGATGCCGGACTGAAGGTGGGAACGATCACCATCAACGGCATCAGCAGCGGCGGTACCTCGGCCACCAGCCGCGACGTGGGCACCACGCGCATCGGTCTGCTCAACAGCAACGGCGGCATCCTGCAGACCGGCGCGGTCAATGTGCGCGATCTGGCGGTGCAGAGCAGCGGCAGCATTGCGCTGGATAACAGTGGTAACGCCATCAGCAATCTGGCGGTGGCGCAGACCGGCAGCAGCAGCAATCTGAGCCTGACCGACGGCGCCAACCTGACCATCGCCAAGCTGGATGGCGGCACGGCGTTCAACGTCGACGGCATCAGCAGCGTCGGCAATGTAGCGCTGAATGTGAATGGCGCGCTGAGCGGCGGCACGATCACGGCCGATGCGCTGAGTCTGACCACGACCGGCGGCATCGGCGGCGCCAATGCGCTGATCACCAAGGTATCCGAGCTGACGGCAGTGAATACGGCCAGCAGCGGTACGGCGGCGATCAATATCTCTAACCATAATAACGATGTGCACTCGTCGGTGCTGACCGTGCATAAGGTGCAGCAGGCCGGCGCGGGCAATGGCGGGGCGATCATCATCGATAATACCGGTGGCATGACGATTGCCGATCTGGCGCCGAATGGCGTGCAGACGTCGTCCGGTTCGATCACGTTACAGACGCACAGCCCCCTGGTGATCAATGGGTCGGTGACTTCGGTGTCCGGCAATATCACGCTGGCGGCCGGCAGCAGCTATGATCCGAGCAATACCATTACCATCGGCAGCGGCGCGACCGTGAACTCGGCCAGCGGCAGCGTGTCGGTGACGGCCACCACGTATGTCAACTCGGGCGGAACAGTGACGGACGCCCATGGCGCGGTTGTGCCGACTTACCAGCAGCCGCCAACGCCGACGCCAACGCCAACGCCAACGCCAACGCCAACGCCAACGCCAACGCCGACACCAGTGCCTGTGCCAACGCCTGTGCCAACGCCAACGCCGACGCCGACACCAACGCCGACGCCGACACCAGTGCCGACGCCGACACCAGTGCCGACGCCAACACCAACGCCTGTGCCGACTCCGACCCCGACACCGACACCAGTGCCGACGCCAACGCCTGTGCCGACCCCGACACCAGTGCCAACGCCGACGCCAACGCCGGTACCAACGCCGCCGCCATCGGCCGACATCTGCACCATCGCACCCAATTCGGCGCTGTGTCAGGTGCTGTCGCCGCCGACCGCGAGCGAGCCCAGCAAGCCGGTGCAACAGGCGTCGACCGAAGTGATCAAAACGCTGGCCGGCAACAATCCGGTGCTCGATCAGCAGGATTCGTTGCTGAACGACAAAAAAGGCGGCACGTCGGGCAGCGGCGGCAGCAGCTCCGGTGGATCGAGTCCGTCGTCCACGCCGGACGACGCCAAGTCCGAAAAAACGGCAGACGCATCCCAGGAAAAGATTGGAACCAAAAATGATCCCGTTAAAAAAATGTACTGCAATTAAGGCGCTGTTGACGCTGGCCCTGTTCTGCCTGGCCAGCGTGAGTTGGGCCGCGCAGGTGGCCGGCACCATCGTCCAGCTGAGCGGGCCGCTGATGGCCAGGAAGGCGGACGGCGGCATGCGCATCCTCTCGCTGAAATCCGAAGTGGAAAGCGGCGACACGCTGGTGACCGAGAAAACCACCTACGCCATGGTGAAATTCATCGACAACAGCGAAATCACGTTGAAGCCGTCGACCACCTTCAAGGTCGAGAACTTCAGCTACGATGCCGCCAATCCGGGCGGTGACAATGCCTCGTTCAACCTGGTCAAGGGCGGCTTGCGCTCGGTGACCGGCCTGCTGGGCAAACGCAACAAGGAGAAATTCGCCCTGAAGACGCCGAGCGCCACGATCGGCATCCGCGGCACCACCTTCATCGCGGAATGGGTGGAACCGACGGCGCAGGCCGTGGCCGCGCGCGAAGCTTACTGGATGGCCAGCACCGCGTCGCTGGACCCGCTGGCCGCGCCCATGCAGCCGCTGATGCTGGCCCAGGGACCGTTGCCGGTGCGGCCGGCGGTCATGGCACCCGGTCTGTACGTGCAGGTGCTGGACGGCATGATCAACCTCAACAACAGTGGCGGCAATCTCAACTTCTCCGCCGGGCAGTTCGGCTTCACGCCCAACCCGACGGTGCCGCCCATCGTCGTGCCGCAAAACCCGGGCCTGCAGTTCGCGCCACCGCCGGTGTTCAACAGCAGCCAGCCCGGCAGTGCCGGCGCGGCCCCGCCCAAGTCCAACGCGGTCGATTGCGAAGTCCGCTAAAAACCCTTGACCTTCCAATCGTGGGATACTTGATGCTGTCGGTTAGACAGACCACATCAGGTGTCCCATCATGAATCAGCAAGCAATCAAAATCGACGGCATGAGCTGCGCCTCCTGCGTGGGCAGGGTGGAGCGGGTGTTGGCGGCCGTGCCCGGCGTCGATAAAGTCAGTGTCAATCTGGCAACCGAGATGGCGCGGGTGGAATCGGCCCGGCCACTGGACTTCGCCTTGCTCAAGCAGGCCGTCGACAAGGCCGGCTACGCGGCCTCGCTGCCGGAGCCTGTGCTGGCGCCCACGTCGCCATCAGCCGCGCCAGCGCGCGTTTCGCCGGCACCCGGCGGCGGCGTCGCAGTGATCCTGGCGGCGCTGTTTTCCCTTCCGTTGATATTGCCCATGCTGCTGGAGCTGGCCGGCGTTCACTGGATGCCGGACGGCCGCATGCAGCTTCTGTTGGCGACGCCGGTGCAGTTCTGGCTGGGCGCGCGGTTTTATCGCGCCGGCTGGCTGGCGGTCCGTGCGCGCAGCGGCAATATGGACCTGCTGGTGGCGTTGGGTACCAGCGCCGCCTATTTCCTGAGTCTCTATCAGCTGTTCGCGGGCGGCGCCATGCCGCATCTGTATTTTGAAGCGTCGGCCGTCGTCGTCACGCTGGTCCTGCTGGGTAAATGGCTGGAGGCGCGCGCCAAGCGCCAGACGGCGGAGGCGATCCGCGCGCTGCAGACGCTGCGGCCCGAATCGGCGCGCGTGCGGCGCGATGGCCAGGATACCGACCTTGCTATCGGCGAGGTGCGGGTGGGCGATCTGATCGTCGTGCGTCCCGGCGAGCGCATCGCCGCGGACGGCGTGGTGGCGGAGGGCGGCAGCCATGTCGATGAGGCGCTGATCACCGGCGAGAGCCTGCCCGTCGCCCGCCACCCCGGCGACCGCGTCACCGGCGGCGCCATCAACGGTGAAGGGCTGCTGGTGGTGCGTGTGACCGCCGTCGGCGCCGAAAGCACTCTGGCGCGCATCATCCGGCTGGTGGAGGACGCGCAGGCGGCCAAGGCGCCGGTGCAGCACCTGGTCGACCGCGTCAGCGCCATCTTCGTGCCGGTGGTGCTGGCGATCGCGCTGCTGACGTTCGCGGGCTGGTGGCTGATCGGCGGCGATGCCGAGCGGGCCATCATCAATGCGGTGGCGGTGCTGGTGATCGCCTGCCCGTGCGCGCTTGGTCTGGCGACGCCGGCCGCCATCATGGCCGGCACCGGCGTCGCCGCGCGCCACGGCATTCTGATCAAGGATGCGGAAGCGCTGGAACTGGCGCACCGCATCACCACCGTCGCCTTCGACAAGACCGGCACGCTGACGGCAGGTCAGCCGTCGCTGGCGGTGCTGGCGCCCGCACCGGGCGTGACTGAGGCGCGCCTGCTGCAACTGGCGGCAGCCATCCAGCGCGGCAGCGAACACGCCCTGGCGCGTGCGGTCCAGCAAGCCGCCGCCGGCACCCACAGCGCGACCGGCGCGGGCGCCCCCCTGGCCGCATCGGACGTGACAGCCTTGCCTGGGCGCGGCGTGGTGGCGACGGTGGATGGCGAGCGACTGGTGCTCGGCAACACACGCCTGATGCGGGAGCAGGGCGTCGCGCTGTCCGCGCTGTCCGAACGCGCCGATGTGCTCGAGCGTGAAGGCCACACCGTCTCTTGGCTCGCCGCGCCGGGCGGCGCCGGAGTGCTTGGCCTGCTGGCCTTCGCCGACCGCGCCAAGCCGCAGTCGCGCCAGGCCGTGCAAGCGCTGCACGCCCTCGGCATCGACACCATCCTGCTCACCGGCGACAATCAGGGCAGCGCCGACGCCGTCGGCCGCGAGCTGGGAGTTCAACGCGTCATTGCCAACATGCTGCCGGCCGACAAAGCCAGCACCATCGCCGCGCTGAGGACCCCGCAGAGCTGCATCGCCATGGTCGGCGACGGCATCAACGACGCGCCGGCGCTGGCGGCGGCCGACGTCGGCATCGCCATGTCGAGCGGCACCGACGTCGCCATGCACGCCGCCGGCATCACCCTGATGCGTGGCGATCCGGCGCTGGTGGCGGCGGCGATCGACATCTCGCGCCGCAGTTACAACAAAATCCGCCAGAACCTGTTCTGGGCCTTCATCTACAACCTGATCGGCATCCCGCTGGCGGTCTTCGGGCTGCTGAACCCCATGGTGGCGGGCGGCGCGATGGCGCTCAGCTCCGTCAGCGTGATCAGCAACGCCCTGCTGCTGCGCCGCTGGCAGCCCAAGGAGCCAGCATGAACATCGGACAAGCGGCGGCCGCCAGCGGCGTCTCGGCCAAGATGATCCGCTACTACGAAAGCATTCACCTGATCCCGCCGGGCCGCCGTACCGACGCCGGCTACCGCATCTATGGCGAAAACGACCTGCACAACCTGCGCTTCATCAAGCGCGCGCGTTTGCTGGGCTTCTCGCTGGAGCAGATCCGCGGGTTGCTGTCGCTGTGGCAGAACAAGGAGCGCGCCAGTGCCGACGTCAAGACCATCGCGCTGGGCCACGTCGCGGAACTGAACCAGCGCATCGCCGAGCTGACCGAAATGCGCGACACCCTGCACACGCTGGCCAGCTGCTGCCACGGCGACCATCGACCCGACTGCCCCATCCTGCAAAGCCTCGCCGACTAGATCCGGGGTCTAAATCCGGGGTCAGGTCTTCCATTGCGTCACGGGCTCTTCCGTAGCGGCCGCTACGGAAGAGCCCGTGACGCAATGGAAGACCTGACCCCGGAATCGCGTATAATCGCGCCACGTTTTGGTGCTCGCGCTTTCGTCTGGAGGCGCAGTTAAACGGGAAACAGGAAGCCATATCGGCCAACCTGTGCTGCCCCCGCAACGGTCAACAAGCGTCGTCTCACACACGACTACCCGCTTCGCTACGCCACTGTGCCTCGTGCATGGGAAGGTCAGGCGGGTCTGCTTGCCAGCCCGGATACCGGCCAAACAGGTGGAAGCGCCTCGTGCGCTTCTGTTCATTCCGCTCACGGGGAGGTGAGCGGTTTGCTTCTGCCGTCCTGACATTTTCTATGCTTTTATTCAGCGCCGCATGCGCCCGTGCGCCGTTGCGCGCTGCTTTTCCGGGATCCCCACATGCCTACTCTGCCGACCGATGCCGCCATTCATTCGCTTGAAACGCTGCTGTATTCCATTTCCAATGTCATGTATCTGCCGGTATTGCTCGGCATCGCCGCACTGGTGCTGCATATGCTGCTCTGCTTCGGCACCTTCGGCGCCGAGTGGCTGGAGCGCCGCCGCGGCGTGCGCATGCTGGTTGCCACCGCCAGGCAAGAAATGAACGCTGCGCTGACCGCGCAGGAAGGTGATCCGCCGCTGGATGCGCGCCTGGAACGCGTGGTGCAGCGCGCCGATACCGCCGGTGTGCGCCGCCTCGACGGCGTGCGCTTCGTGGTGCGCGTCGGTCCCGCGCTGGGCCTGATGGGCACCCTGATCCCGATGGGTATTTCGCTGGCCGGTCTGGCGCAGGGCAATCTGCCGAAGATGGCGGAGTCGATGACCACCGCGTTCACCGCCACCGTGGTCGGTCTGGCCTGCTCAGTCACCGCCTACGTATTGACGCTGGTGCGTGAGCACTGGTTGCGCAGCGATCTGACCGAGATCGCCTATCAGGCCGAATCGCTGCTGGCGTCGCACGGCGCCAGGCCGCATCTGGTGCGCGCGGAGGCTTGAGATGCGCTATCTGAATAAACACCGCTTCAGCCGCATCGGCGAACATGGCGACGATCCCCTGTCCGGCGTGGCCAATCTGTTCGACGCCAGCATCGTGTTCATCGTGGCGATGATGCTGGCGCTGTTCTCGGCCTGGAACATGATGGATCTGCTGGACCCGAATTCGGAAGTCACCATCGCCAAAAAATCGGCCGATGGCCACGTCGAGGTGCTGACCAAGAAGGGTTCGGAGATCAAGGTCAGCAAGTCCAGCGATAAGCAGTTGTCCGGCTCGGGCAAGCGCCTGGGCACGGCCTACCAGCTGCCGGACGGGAAGGTGATCTATGTACCGGAATAATCAGCTGATCGCGGTATTGCTGTTGCTGCTGTCGCTGTGCATGGGCGGTTACGTGCACTCGGCGCAGGCGCCGCGCACGCTGGCGCTGATGCTGGGCGATGTGGAGTCGCGTCCCGCCGTGCTGGCGGTGCGCGGCCTGCAGTCGGAGCTGAAGGAGTTGAATGTCGCCATACGCATCATTCCGGTCAATGGCTTGACGCCGGCGGACCGCGCTGCCCTTGCCGCCGCCGACGTCGCGGTCATCAACGTCAAGGGCCGGCAGGCGATGGTTGGGCTGACCTCGGAGCTGGAGGCACTGCAGAAGGCGCGCAGGCCGGTGTTCGCCGTCGGCGGCGCCATGGACGATAATCTGCGCGAACTCGGCGTGCGCGACGATAAGAACATCCAGTCCTATCACAGCGAAGGCGGCGTGGAAAACGTCGGCAATATGCTTCGCTACATTTTGCGTAACAGCTTCGGCTCCAGGATAAGTGTGGCGCCGGTGCATGCGATGCCGGAAGCCGGCCTGTATGACGTGCAGGCCAACCGCACCGTCGGCAGCTTCGACGATTATGTGCGCGGCTACGCCCATCACAAGGTCGGTGCGCCATGGATCGCGGTGCCGTTCTATCGCGCCAGCCTGGTGGCGGGACAGACCTTGCCGCTGGCGGCGATCACCGACCGGCTGGAAGCAAGCGGCTACAACGTGGCGCCGCTGTTCGGCTATCCCTACGAAGTGCCTCTGAAGCTGCTGATCGACGACGGTGGCAAAAGCCGCGTGGATCTGATCGTCGCCCTGGGCATGAAGGTCGGCGGCACCGCCAGTGTCGGCACGCTGCTGGACCAGATCGGCGTCCCGGCGATCAATGCCATCACGCTGAGCCAACAGACGCTGGCGCAATGGCGGGAATCGAAAATCGGCCTTGATATCATCGAACGCACCTGGCAACTCGCCGGTGCCGAAGCCGCAGGCCTGATCCAGCCGACGGTGGTGGCCAGCCGTGAACGCATCAGCGACGCGCAGACCGGCCTGGCCTACGTGGAGGAGACTCCCATCCCCGAGCGCATCGAACGCCTCAACGAACGCGTGGCGGCCTGGCTCAAGCTGCGCCACGCGGCCAACGGCAACAAGCGCGTCGCCATGATCTACTTTAATTATCCGCATGGTTCGGAGACCATCGGCGCGGCTTATCTGAACGTGCTGCCCGAAAGCCTGTGGCAGATCGTCCAGCGGCTGAAGCGCGATGGCTATCAGACCGGCGACGCGCTGCCGCCGTCCGGGCCAGAACTGCAGGGCGAGATTCAGAAGTGGGGCAACTACCCCGGCAAGTCGAAGGGAGATTACAACGCGGGCCTCAAGCATCTGGCGGAGAGCGGTCAGGCTTTGCTGGTGCCGCTGTCGGCCTATCAGCAGTGGTTCGCCGGGCTGCCGCAGCCGCTGCGCGCGTCGATCGAACAGTCGTGGGGCAAGCCTGAAAATGCGCCTGTCCTGTGGCGCAATGCGAAGGGAGAGGCATTCTTCGTCTACCCGGCGCGCCGCTACGGCAATGTGCTGATGGCGCCGCAGCCGGGCCGCGCCTGGGAGCAGAACCTGGAGAAGCTGCACAATGAGGTGAGCATGCCGCCATCGCACGAATACATCGCGTTTTATCTCTGGTTGCAGAAGGACTTCAATGCCGATGCGGTGATGCATATCGGTACCCACGGCACGCAGGAATGGCTGACCGGTAAGGAGGCCGGCCTGTCCGCCAGCGATCCGACCGAGGCGCTGATCGGCGCCATGCCCAACATTTATCCGTATGTGATGGACGATGTGGGCGAGGGCATACAGGCCAAGCGCCGCGGCATGGCCACCATCATCGATCACATGACGCCACCGTTCGATGTGGCCGGCCTGAATCCCGACCTGCGCGAACTGGGCGCGTTGCTGAACGACTACCGCGTCGCCGAGCAGAAAAGCCCGCTGCTGGCGGCCAGCCATCTGAAGGCGATCAACCGTCTGGCGGCGCGCAGCGGCGTCCTCAAGGACATGAAAAAGGCCGAGCTGAAAACCGAGGCCGATATGGAAGGACTGGAGGAATACCTCGACGACACCGGCAACCGCCTGACGCCATTCGGCCTGCACACCTTCGGCGTGGCGCCGGACGCGGAACAGCGCAACGCCACCGCGCGCGCCGTGGTCAGTCTGGATACGGCCGCCACGCCTGAGCAGAAAGCCAAACGTATCGCGCAGCTGGACGCCGATATCGAACAAAGCGCGCAGCTGGAGCTGGACCGGCTGATGCAGGCGCTGTCCGGCCGCTACATCCCGACCGGCGTGAGCGCGGATCTGGTGCGCAACCCGAACGCGCTGCCGACCGGCCGTAATTTCTTCGGTCTCGATCCGTCGCGGATTCCGAGCAAGACCACTTACGAGGCGGGCGCGAAACTGGCGCAGCAGCTGGTGGACGATTACCGCAGGCGCCACGGCGCTTATCCTGAAAAACTCAGCATGAACCTGTGGGGCGTGGAGACCTCGCGCCACGAAGGCGTGATGGAGGCGCAGGCCATGTCGCTGATGGGCGTCCGTCCGACGTGGGATGAGCGTGGCCGCGTGACCGGCGTCGAGCCTATCCCGCGCCAGCAGCTGGGCCGTCCGCGGGTGGATGTGACGCTGGTGTCGTCCGGCCTGTTCCGCGATCTGTTCCCGAATCTGTTGACGCTGATGGATCAGGCGGCGCAGCTGGCGCAGAAGCAGGACGATGACGGCGGCAACGTGTTGCGGCAGCACAGCGGCAAGGTGGCGGCGGCGCTGCTCCAGCGCGGCATCCCGGCCGAGGAAGCGCAGCGCATGGCGTCGGTGCGGATCTTCGGCCTGCCGAGCGGCGCCTACGGTACCCAGATCGAGAAGCTGATCCCGCTTACCAACGCCTGGCGGAACGAGAAGGAAGTGGCGGATGTTTTCATCAACCGCATGAGCCATCCGTTCGGCGCGGGATACTGGGGCGATGACAAGGCCACGCCCGAACAGCGCCGCGAGTTGTTCAGGCAGGCGCTGTCCGGCAGCCAGATCGCGCTGCACAGCCGGTCCAGCAACCTGTTCGCGACGCTGGATAACGATGACTTCTTCCAGTACCTGGGCGGCACCGCGATGGCGATCCGCAGCGTGGACGGCAAGACGCCCGAGGTGATGGTCAGCGACCTGTCGAATCCGCGCCGCGCCAGCCACAAGTCGCTGGAGATGTACATGGGGCAGGAGATGCAGGAGCGATACCTGAATCCGCGCTGGGCCGACAGCATGCTGAAGGAAGGTTATTCCGGCGCGCGCTACATCAACCGCGTGGTCGACTATTTGTGGGCCTGGCAGGTCACGGTGCCGGAGGTGGTCGATGGCGGCAAGTGGCAGCGCATGTACGACACGTATGTGGAAGACCGCCATGGCCTCAAGGTGCGCGAGCGTTTCGCCAATGCGGGCAACCTGCGCGCCTTCCAGGCTGTGACGGACCGCATGCTGAGCGCCATCGAGCGCGGTTACTGGAAGCCGTCAGACGCGGTCCGCAACAAGCTGACGCAGATGAATGCGCAGGCGATCAGGGATGCCGGAGTGTCGTGCAGCGCGGATTCGTGCAGCAAGGCGACGCTGAAAATCGCGCCGCAATTCAATGCCGACTTTGCACCCAATGCCGGCACCAATGCCGCCGTCGTGCGTGGCGCTGTCGCGGCCGCGCGTCCGGGCGGTGCGGCGCCGTCGCCGCAGGCGGCAATGCAGAACGCGGCCGCCGAGCTGCAGGCATTGCAGGCCAAGGCGCAGGAGCAGGAGATGCAGCCGCCCGTGCAGGCAAGTGCGCCGCCGTCCGTTCCGGCCAAGCCCAAGCCGGCGCTGCAAGCCAAACCCGAAGCGGACGCCAAGGTCAGCGGCTTTGAAATGGAAACCCTGACCAATCTCACGCCAGTGCAGAAGACCGTCGGCACGCTGGCACTGCTGGCGCTGGCCGCGGCGCTGGTTGGTATCGGCTACATCGGCCGTCGCAACAAACTCCGTAAATTGAAAGACTTCGTATGATTCAACAATCTATCGTGGCGCTGGCTGTCGCTTTGCCGTTGACTGTCCATGCCGGCGACACCGACGTCACCGACACGGTCGAGGTGCGCGGCCATTACGACAATGGCGTCGGCACTTCCGGCGCCGCCAGCCAGGGCGCGGTGACGGCCGAATTGATCGCCAATCGGCCGGCGCTGCGTCCCGGTGAACTGCTGGAGTTTGTGCCGGGCGTGATCGTCACCCAGCACAGCGGCGACGGCAAGGCCAATCAGTACTTCCTGCGCGGCTTCAACCTGGATCACGGCACCGACTTTGCGACTTTCGTCGATGGCATGCCGGTCAATATGCGCACTCACGCACACGGCCAGGGTTACACCGATCTGAATTTCCTGATCCCGGAACTGGTGGACCGCATCAACTACAAGAAAGGCCCGTACTACGCCGACGAAGGCGACTTCGCCTCCGCCGGCGCGGCGCACATGACGCTGGCGAACCGGCTGAGAGAAAACACCGCCAGCGTGACCGTCGGCGAAAACCAGTACATCCGTTCCGTGGTCACCGGCTCCACCGCGCTGGGAGCGGGCAATCTGGTATACGGCGCGGAGCTGGGGCACAACAACGGACCCTGGCTGGAGCCGGAAGCCTTTCATAAAAGCCTGGGCGTGCTGCGCTACGCGCAGGGCGCCAGCGACGATCAGTTCAGCGTCACCGGCATGTTTTACAAGGGCGCCTGGTATGCGAGCAACCAGATTCCGCTGCGCGCGGTGCAGGCGGGCGGGCTCGATCCTTACGGCGTCATTGATCCCAGCGACGGCGGCGCGACGGCGCGTTACAGCCTGTCTGCCACCATGCGCCGGCGCAGCAGCGAACAGCTGCTGCAGGCGAACGCCTACGTGGTCCAATCGAGCCTGACGCTGTACAACGACTTCACTTACTTTCTTGACGATCCGGTGAACGGCGACCAGGCGCGCCAGACCGAGAAGCGCCGCATCGGTGGTTTCGATGTGGCGAACACCTGGTTCAGCCGCTGGGGCAGTTTCGATGTCAGCAACAAGGCCGGCGTGCAGGGGCGTTACGACGATATCTCGCCACTGGCACTCGACGCCACGCGCAACCAGCAGACGCTGCACAACATCACCCAGTCGCAGGTCAAGGAGGGCAGTATCGCGGCCTATCTGGAGAACACCGTGCAGTGGCGCGACTGGCTGCGTACCACGGCGGGCCTGCGTTACGACCGTTACCGCTTCGACGTCGCCAGCAATATCGCTGAGAACTCGGGCAAGGTCGATGCCGGCACCACGTCGCCGAAAATCTCGGTGGTGCTCGGCCCGTGGGACAAGACGGAGTTCTTCATCAATTATGGCGAGGGCTTTCACAGCAATGATGCGCGCGGCACCACCGTGCACCTGGCGCCGAAGGAACGCGAACCCGTCGATCCGGTGACGCCGCTGGTGAAGACGCGCGGAGCGGAGCTGGGCGTGCGCAGCGAGATCATCCCCGGCCTGCAAAGCTCGGCCGCCCTGTGGCAGCTGCGTTCTGCATCGGAGCTGGTGTTCTCCGGCGATGCCGGCGACACTTCGGCGAGCCGCGGCAGCTACCGTTCCGGCATCGAGTGGAACAACCACTACATCGCTGCGTCATGGCTGCTGTTCGACCTCGATCTGGCGTACTCGCGGGGCCACTACACCGAGCATGATGCGGCGGGAGATTACATCCCGGGGGCGATCGGCAAGGTCGCATCGTTCGGCGCCACCATCAGCGATCTGGGGCCATGGTCGGCGGCGTTCCAGATGCGCTATTTCGGACCGCGTCCGCTGATCGAAGATAACAGCCAGCGCTCGGCCACCACCGCGATCGCTTACGCGCGCCTGGGCTACAAGTTCAAGCGCCGCTGGACGGTGCAACTGGACGCGTTCAACCTGTTCGACCGCCAGGTCAGTGACGTGGACTACTATTACGCGTCGCGACTGCCGGGCGAGCCGGCCGAAGGGGTGCAGGACATCCACACCCATCCGGCCGAGCGCCGCAGCTTCCGGCTGACGCTGAAGACGGCGTTCTAGCGGGCGGCGTGGCGTGGGCGGTGGTGCTACCATGGGCCGATGACGACTCCATACCAACTATATTACTGGGACGGTCTGCAGGGCCGCGGCGAATTCGTGCGGCTGGCGCTGGAGGAGGCCGGCATTCCGTACCAGGATGTGGCGCGGCAGAAGAAGGGCATGCCGGCGCTGATGGCCAGCCTGGATGCGGACAAGGTCGATCATCCCTCGTTCGCGCCGCCGGTGCTGCGCGCCGGCGACCTGCTGATCGGGCAGACGGCGAATATCCTGCTGTTCCTCGGTGCGCGGCACGGCCTGGCGCCGCGTGCGGAGGCGGGACGCCTGTGGGCCAACCAGCTGCAGCTGACCATCGCCGACATCGTGGTGGAGGCGCACGATACCCACCATCCGATTTCGACCAACGATTATTACGAGGACCAGAAGAAGGAAGCCAGGGCGCGTGCCAGGGACTTCCGCGCGCACCGCATTCCCAAGTTTCTCGATTATTTTGAGGGCGTCATCCAGCACAATCCGGGGCGCGGCGGCTACGCGGTGGGTTCGCGGCTGTCGTACGTGGACCTGTCGCTGTTCCAATTGGTCGACGGTCTGCGCTACGCCTTCCCGAAGACCATGGACAAGCTGGCGCCGACCTGGCCGGGTCTGATGGCCTTATACGTCAAGGTGTCGCAGCGGCCGAATATCGCCGCCTACCTGCAATCGAAGCGGCGGATTCCGCACAATGAAAGCTGCATCTTCCGCCACTATCCCGAACTGGAAAAGTGATCAGCTGGCGCTGGTGACCGGATAACCGGCATCCACGATTGCCGCCTGCAGCGGCGCCAGCGGCGCCGAGCTGGCGATCTTCATCGACCTGGTGGCCAGGTCGATCTCGACTTTGGCCGCCGCGTCGACCCCCTGCACGGCCTTGGTGACCGCACCCACACAATGGCCGCAGCTCATGTTTTCTACCTGTAGCTGATACATCGCATACTCCTTGAACAGTGACGATGGCTACACTGTAATCCTTCCCGTCGTGGGAAGGTCAAGGATTTTCAGCAACTGCGTCAGTCGGCGGGCGGATCGTCGAGGCGCGCCAGGTCCAGGCTGACCAGCGCCCAGATGCCGCCCGCGTAGTCGGGTTCCTGCGACAGCGTTTCCAGCTGCGATGGTTTGATTTCGAACGCCTTGCCTTGTTCGACCAGCTGGCCGACATGGCCATAGATGGCCTTGGTGGCGTTGCTCATGGCTTTGTCTACTGTTTCGCCTGTTGTCACACAGCCGGGAATGTCGGGCACCGTGACGCCATATAATTTCCTGACGCCTACCGTCTTCTGGATCAGAATAGGGATGTCCATGATGTCTATACCTTTGCGGTCGTGCGAAACACGGGCAAAATCAATGACTTGGGTGTTTAGTGTTATACAGGTTGCCGCCGGTTTCAAGCGATTTCGTACGGCATTTTTGATCGGCTAGTCGG
Organism: Duganella callida; assembly: GCF_004614165.1. Classification (GTDB taxonomy): domain Bacteria; phylum Pseudomonadota; class Gammaproteobacteria; order Burkholderiales; family Burkholderiaceae_D; genus Rugamonas; species Rugamonas callida. The sequence goes on from NZ_SPVG01000173.1 coordinate 18,698, forward strand.
CAGTTTTGACAATTGACATCGTATATTGCCTCCGATAATATTTAGAACATGCTTAACGGCATCTAAAATATCTCGAAGGAATTTCCTTCCGCCATGGTCCCTTATCCCCGTACCTGGTCAAAGCGCAACGCTCTTACCATTCACTTTACGGGGATCCCCATGCCAATCACCAGACTCGCAGCTTTTGCTGTTGCCGCCGCCACCTTCGCCAGCGCCGATGCGGCCGTCATCACCATTCAGACCGGTTACTCCAGCGCCGGCGTGCAGGTATCCGCGGCGGCCTACCGCGATGTCGTCGACGCGGCGGTGGCGGCGTCGCCCTACGGTTCGGCGGTGTTGACGAGTTACGACATTGTCTCCAACCAGTCGCTGTTCGGCGCCAGTCCCGCCAACATCGCTTTCAAGTCCACGATTAACTTTGGTCTGCAGGCAGCCGGCAGCTACGCCTTCCGCGCCGGTGTCGATTTCGGCAATGGCGGCGCCGTGTTCCTCGATGGTCAGGCGGTAGCGCTGAACAACAGCAACGACATGTGGTGGGCACATGATTATGTGAACACTGGCGGCGTGTTCACGATCAATAGTCAGGCGCTGTCGGCTGGCAATCACACCTTGACCGTCTACGGGTTGGAAAACTGCTGCGATGGCGGTCAGCAGGTGCAGTTCTCGGCCAATGGCGCGGCGTTCCAGAACTTCAGCGCCAACACGCTGCAGCTGACCGCCGCCGTGCCAGAGCCGGAGACATACGCGATGCTGCTCGGCGGCCTGGGCGTGGTCGCAGGGGCGGCGCGTCGGCGCCGGCACGGCAAGCGGGCTTGAGACCAACGAACTCTGCGGCTGGCAGTGCATGATTAGCTGCAGGGGCTATTTCAGCAATGTCTCCAGCGATGCCGCTTCGGGCAGGGCGTCGCACCAGGCCTCGAGCTCGGCCAGGCTGGCCTTGGTCAGCTTGGTTCGGGCAATCGAAGGCAGTTCTCCAAAACGCCGAGTGAGCTGCCGCTCCAATAGCGTCAACGCTTCCTCTTTACGGCCGAGCTGTTTGCCGCTTTCCAGACCTTGCTCCCGACCTTGCTTGATTCCTTGTTCACGGCCTTTGTCCATAAATGACTGTTCCAACGGGGTAATCCAGTCCACGTTGCGCTCCTTTTCCAAATCGAGAACAGCCTGCCAGTAACGCTGCTGATACGAGTCTGGCAAGGCCATCATCCAGTTGATCACTTTGAACAAAACAATTATCCGCTGTTTGCCCCACCCATGCTGGTACAGGAGTTTGGTCAGCTGCCACTTGGCGGCGTACAACTGATCTGGCTGATGCCGCGCTTGCTGGGCGCGCAGGTGGGCCAGCGTCAGCCAGGCAAACGGGTTATGCGAGGCCTGGAGTTCATCGGCCTTTTCCGCATAATCGATTAATTTGGCGGTAACGAAAGAAATGCCCATGACGGTGCCCAACACTTCGTTGTGGAATGCGCGTGGACGCCAGTGGAGATCTTCGTCAGCCAGGACGACGAAGTTGGCGACCGGCTGGGCATATTCTGTGAAGATGCGGTAGTTATAATCGAGTATGCGTCGCGCCAGGCTGGTGTCGCGTTGCGCCTGGACTTCGATGTGAATCAGCACCCAATGCAGGCTGCCATCGCGCAGGCAGACCTCGACCAGTTTGTCCGCCACCATGCCATCTGGCGTGCCGCCGAAGCTGATGCCCGCCAATTCCTTGTCGCGAAAGCGTGGCCGCTTGGTCCAATCGATCTGTTTGCCGCGCTCCGGAAAAAAGAAGTCCAGGAAGGCGCGCAGCGCGTGCGTCAGCGCGGCTTTCCACGGCAAATCATAACGGCAGGTGGCGACGGTGTCGGGCATCCTTTCAGTGTATGGCTGCGCGCCATCTGCACTATGCGATAGTGCAAGTCCCTGCAATGAAAAAGCCCCGCCGGCATTGCTGCGGGCGGGGCTTGGTGCGATCGAGGGCAGGCTTACAGCACTTCGCTGGCGTGGTCCGCCAGGCGCGAGCGTTCGCCGCGCGCCAGGGTGACGTGGCCGCTGTGCGACCAGCCCTTGAAACGGTCAACCACGTAGGTCAGGCCGCTGGAACCCTCGGTCAGGTACGGCGTGTCGATCTGCGCGATATTGCCCAGGCAGATGATCTTGGTGCCCGGACCGGCGCGCGTCACCAGGGTCTTGACCTGCTTCGGCGTCAGGTTCTGCGCCTCGTCGATGATCAGGAACTTGTTGACGAAGGTGCGGCCGCGCATGAAGTTCAGCGATTTGATCTTGATGCGCGAACGGATCAGGTCCTGGGTCGCCGCGCGGCCCCATTCGCCGCCGTCCGAATCGGACTTGTTGAGCACTTCGAGGTTGTCGTCGAAGGCGCCCATCCACGGCGACATCTTCTCTTCCTCGGTGCCCGGCAGGAAGCCGATGTCTTCACCGACCGGCACCGTCACGCGGGTGACGATGATTTCGTTGTAGAGCTTGGTCTCCAGCACCTGCGCCAGACCCGCCGCCAGGGCCAGCAGGGTCTTGCCGGTGCCGGCCTGGCCGAGCAGGGTGACGAAATCGCATTCCGGATTCATCAGCAGGTTGAGCGCGAAGTTCTGCTCGCGGTTGCGCGCGGTGACGCCCCAGACGTTGTTCTTGTTGTGGCTGAAGTCGCGCAGGGTTTGCATCACGGCGGTCTTGCCGTTGATCTGCTTGACCTGGCCATAGAACGGCGCTTCGCCATTTTTCGGTTCCAGGAACACGAACTGGTTGACCAGCAGCGACGGCACGAACGGGCCGGTGACGCGGTAGAACGTGGCGCTCTGGCCGTTCTTGTTCTCCTGCCACGACTCCAGATCCTTGCCGTGTTTGGTCCAGAAGTCGTCCGGCAGCTGGACGATACCCGAATACAGCAGGTCGGTGTCTTCCAGCACGTGGTCGTTGAAGTAGTCCTCGGCCGGCAGGCCCAGCGCGCGCGCCTTGATGCGCATGTTGATGTCTTTCGACACCAGCACGATGGGACGGCCCGGCTGGTCCGCTTCCAGCGAACGCACCACCGACAGAATCTGGTTGTCGGCCTTGCCGGCCGGCAGACCGACCGGCAGGTCGGCGTTCTGCAGGCGCGTCTGGAAGTACAGCCGGCCCTTGGCATCCTTGTTGCCCAGCTTGGACAGCGGGATGCCGTTCTCGATGGCGTCGTCGTCGGTGTTGGAGACCAGCGCGTCGAGCGTGCGCGACACCTGGCGGGCGTTGCGCGCCACCTCGGTCATGCCCTTCTTGTGGTTATCCAGCTCCTCCAGCGTCATCATCGGCAGATAGACGTCGTGTTCCTCGAAGCGGAACAGCGACGAGGGATCGTGCATCAGCACGTTGGTGTCCAGCACGAACAGCTTGGTGGTGCCGGTCTGATCGGCGTGGCGGCTGGTGGACGACTTGATGGCGACTTCGTTTTGCTTGTGCTTGGCCGGATGCGGGCCTTCCGCCGTGATCGGCGTGACCTTGCCACGGGTCGCGGGCTTCTTCGCTTCGACCGCCTCGGCGGCGGCTTGCAGGATCGCCGGCGCGGCTTCCAGCACAGCGGCGGCAGCTTTCTTGGCTGCCGGTTTCTTGACGGGTACAGCCTTAACGGTCGCCGCTTTCTTCGGCGCTGGGGCAGGGGGGACGGTGTCCGGCGCAATATCGGCTACCGCCGCAAGGGCGGGCGCCGGGCGCGGGCCGCTCGCCTGGGGGTAATCTTTTGCCAACAGTATAGTCGCTGGCTTACTTGGTATTTTTGGCAGTGGCATCAGGATCTCAATCGAAAAGAATCTGGAGGAATCCGCCCATGGGAATGACGCGCGGCCGGGCGGACGGCAGCGCCAAAACCGGATGGGGTGGATGCTTTAAGGGAAAACAGGTGAAAGACTGCCGATGGGCATGGTTCCAGCCCGATGAGTACCGCAAGGTGGCCGGCTGGCCACCGAGGAGGGTAAGAAATACAGTGCTGACTCAAAATGTGGTTACGTTCCTGCTGGTTGAGCAAGCCGGAACCTGCAACGCTGCAACTCAAGCCTGACGCGCTACAAATTCCAGCACTTCGTCGACGTGACCCGCCACCTTCACGCCTCTCCATTCTTTCACCAATTGGCCGTTAGCGTCAATCACAAACGTACTGCGCTCGACCCCTCGTACAGTCTTACCGTACATTTGCTTCATCTTCATGACGCCGAACTGCTGGCATACGGCTTCCTCCGGATCGGAGATCAGCTCGAACGGCAGGCCCAGCTTGGATTTGAAGCCTTCGTGCGAGCGCAGCGAGTCGCGGCTGATGCCGTAGATCTCGACGCCGGCCGCCTGGAATTGTTCGTGCAAATCGCGGAAGGCGATGTTTTCGGTGGTGCAGCCTGGGGTGTTGTCCTTGGGGTAGAAGAACAGCACGGTATAACGCGCCGGCCGGCCGGACAACTGGAAGGTCTGGCCGCTGGTCATGGGCGCGGAGAAATCGGTTACTACATCAGCCACAGGCGTCTCCTGAGAGGTTCAATAGGCGCGGGCCGGCCCCTGAATGATCAGCTGGCCCGAACGTCCCGGCAATTCGCCCCAGGTGATGGGGCATACCGGCATCGGCAGGTCTCGTATCTTCTGATAGTAGTCAGCCATGGACGCCAGTTGGTATCCCTGCGCTTGCCATCCTGCCAATAGCTGCTCGAATATGGGGGCGAGTTTCTGGCCTTCAAGCTCGGCGTGCAAAGTATAGACATGGTCGCGCGTGGCGTCGGCGGTCAGCTTGAGCAGGAACTCGGCGATGTTGCCGGTGCCAAGCATGGTGCCACCGATCTCGCGGCCCAGCAATTCGTCCAGAGTGGGGAGGGTGGTCGGCATCTGGATGTGGGCCAGCACCTTGTCGCCATCGGCCAGGCGGTGCGGACCGTCGGCCGGGTTGGCCAGGGTGGCGTCCTCGTTCAGCACGCAGCGTCCGTCGGAAGCGTAGGCATAGCCGGCCAGGTCGTGCTCGGCGAAGGCGGCGTTGTTCATCTGCCAGCCGGCCGCGCCATGGGTCTGCGGCGCGACGCCGAACACCTGGGTGTAGCGGGTCTCCGCCTTGCGCATCATCGCGGTGGTCCAGGCCGGATCGCGTTTGGCGACATTGTCCTGCCACAGCACATGGTCCCAGGTATGGATGCCGCATTCGAAGCCGGCCTCCTGCACCGCGCGCATCTCGTTTGCGCATTCCCTGCCGATGTCGGGGCCGGGCAGCAGCACGCCGTACATCAGCGTCTTGACGCCGTAATGTTCGACCACCGAGGTGCGCGAGACCTTGCTGAAAAAGCCCGGACGCAACGCGCGCCGCATGGCCCAACCGGTGTGGTCCGGCCCCATGGAAAACAGGAAGGTGGCGCCGGCCTGGTGCGCCTTGAGCATGCGTACCAGGTTGGGCACGCCTTCATGGGTGCCGCGGTAGGTGTCGACGTCGATCTTCAACACCATCAGCGGCTTGGAGGATGCGCTGGCAGTCAATGCTCAGTCCATCAGCTTTTGTGCTTCGGCCACTTGGCCGCGGTAGGCGTCGAAGATCTTCTTCAGCGCGTCGGCCATGCTGGTGGTCGGTTTCCAGCCCAGCTCTTCGCAGGTGTTGGTGATCTTCGGCACGCGGTTCTTGACGTCCTGATAGCCTTCGCCGTAGTAGGCGCCCGAGGTGGTCTCGACGATCTTGACCTTGGCGGCGCCGTCGGCGTACTCGGGATATAGCGGCGCCAGCGCCATCATCATGTCGGCCAGTTCGCGGATCGAGTAATTGTTGACCGGGTTGCCGATGTTGTAGATCTTGCCGGTGGCGGCGCCGTTCTTGTTTTCGATGATCTTCATCAGCGCGTCGATGCCGTCGTCGATGTCGGTGAAGGCGCGCTTCTGGTGGCCGCCGTCCACCAGCGAGATGTTCTCGCCGCGCACGATATGGCCGAAGAACTGCGTCACCACGCGCGAGGAACCTTCCTTCGGCGTGTGGATCGAATCCAGGCCGGCGCCGATCCAGTTGAAAGGACGGAACAGGGTGAAGTTCAGGCCTTCCATGCCGTAGCCCCAGATCACGCGGTCCATCAGCTGCTTGGCGTTGGAATAGATCCAGCGCGGCTTGTTGATCGGGCCGCAGATCAGTTCCGAGTTTTCCGGATCGAACTCTTCATCGTGGCACATGCCGTACACTTCCGAGGTAGACGGGAACACCAGGTGCTTGCCGTATTTGGCGGCCGAGCGCACGATCGGCAGGTTGGCCTCGAAGTCCAGTTCGAACACGCGCAACGGCGCCTTGACGTAGGTCGACGGCGTGGCGATGGCCACCAGCGGCAGGATCACGTCGCACTTCTTGACGTGGTACTCGACCCACTCCTTGTTGATGGTGATGTCGCCCTCGAAGAAGTGCATGCGCTCGTGCGCCAGCAGATCACTGATGCGATCGGTGTTCATGTCCATCCCATACACATGCCAGTCGGTCGTTTCCAGAATGCGCTTCGACAGATGATGGCCGATAAAGCCATTGACGCCGAGGATGAGTACTTTTTTCATGTTGGTTGTCCAGTAAAGTTCTAGGTCCGCCAGGGGCCGGTCAGGCGCGGGCGGCCAGGCGGGTTTGCAACTGTTCGGCCGTGATGGGTTCGCCATCGGCGGTCAGGGAGGCAATCGTCAGCATGCGGCCATCGCCGCACACGCCAAAGATGCAATTATCTACTACGGCCAAGCCCGGTGGCAAACTGAGGGAAACAACGTTGCCAAAGTTGCCACGACCTGTGCCGGCCAGACGCGCGCGCTGTATCACGTAGCGTACGCCGCCGACGTCGGTGAACGCGCCTGGATAAGGGGGGGCCACCGCCCGGTGCAGATTGTAGACCTGCTGCGCCGGCTGGCTCCAGTCGATGCGGCCGTCCTCCGGCTTGCGGCCACCGAAATAACCGCCTTTGCGCAGATCGTTGTGCAGGCGCGGCGCGGTGCCGGCCAGCAGCGACGGCAACACGCGCCACAGCGCCTGCTCGGCCGCCACCTGCACCTTGCCGAACACTTCGTGGGCAGTGTCGTCGGGCAGAATCGGCACTTCCATCTGCGCCACGATGGCGCCGGCGTCAGGCTTGACGGTCATCTCGTGCAGACTGGCGCCGGTGACGCTGGCGCCATGCAGTACCGCCCAGTTGACCGGCGCGCGGCCGCGGTATTCGGGCAGCAGCGAGCCGTGCATGTTGAACGCGGGCGCCACCGCCAGCAGTTCGGCCGGCAGCATGTGGCGGTAATAAAAGCTGAACATCAGGTCCGGCTTGAGCGCCTGCACCTGCGCCAGCAGTTCCGGCGATTTGGCGTCGGCCGGGGTGATGTAGGGGATGCCCTCGGCCTGGCACAGCGAGATCACCGATTCGAACCAGATGTTCTCGCTGGCGCTATCCTCGTGGGTCACCACCAGGGCGACATCGACGCCGCCGGCCAGCAACACCTTCAGGCAGCGCACGCCGACATTGTGGTAGCCGAAAACGACGGCGCGCTTGGGTTGGTCCAGATCACTCATGAGGACGGCCCACGCGACGTTTTTCCGCGCCGGACGGCGCTGGCGACTGCAGGTCTTCCTTCTGTTGCAGCACGGTCTGCACCACGTAGCGCGGCCGCGCGCGCACCTGCTGGAAGATGCGGCCGACGTACTCGCCCAGCAAACCGATGCCGAACAGGATCACGCCCATGAAGAAGAAGGTGATGGCAAACAGCGTGAACACGCCTTCCGCCTCGGCGCCCAGGAACAGGCGGCGCGCCAGCAGCACCAGCACCAGCAGCGCGGAAACGAAGGACATCGCCATGCCCAGCATGGAATAGAACTGCAGCGGGATCAGCGAAAAGCCGGTCACCAGGTCGAAGTTCAGGCGGATCAGGCTGTACAGCGAATACTTGGATTCGCCGGCTGCGCGTTCCTCGTGCTCGACCACGATCTCGGTCGGGTTGCGCGCGAAGCGGTAGGCCAGCGCCGGCACGAAGGTATTCACTTCGGCGCACTGGTTGACCAGGTCGATGACGTTGCGGCCATAGGCGCGCAGCATGTTGCCCTGGTCGGTGATCTTGATGTTGGTGATGCGCTCGCGCAGCCGGTTCATGGCCTTGGACGCGTAGGTGCGCCACGCCACGTCCTGGCGCTTGCGGCGGATCGAGCCGACGTAGTCGTAGCCCTCGCGCATCTTGGCCACCAGGTTGCCGATTTCTTCCGGCGGGTTTTGCAGGTCGGCGTCCAGCGTGATCATGATGTCGCCGCGCGCCTGCTCGAAGCCGGCCAGGATGGCCATGTGCTGGCCGTAGTTACCGTTGAACAGCACCACGCGGGTGACGTCGGGCCGCTTGCGGAATTGCTCGGCCAGGATGGACACCGAGTTGTCGCGGCTGCCGTCGTTGACGAAGATGATTTCGTAGCTGGTGCCCAGCTGGTCCAGCGCCGGATACAGGCGCGCGAACAGCGCGGCCAGGCCGGCCTGCTCGTTGTAGATCGGGATGACGACGGAAACTTCCGGATGGGCGATCTGGGGAACGGTCATGTCGGTCATTTGATCAGGATCGCTTTCACGGCGGCGACCGCGCGATCGACGTCGGCGCTGGTCATGGCGTAGAACATCGGCAGGGTCACGGTCAGGCGGCCGATCTTTTCCGCCACCGGGAACATGCCTTCCCTGAAGCCGCGCTCGCGGTACAGGCTGAACAGGTGGATGGGCGCATAGTGGTAGCCGGTGCCGATGTTGAAGCGTTCCTGCATGGCGCGCATGAAGTCGGCGCGCGTGCCGGGACCGTTGTCCGGCAGGATGATCTGGAACAGGTGGTAGTTGCTGGAATCGAAGGCTTGCAGCGGCAACTGCGCGCCCGTCTGCGCTTCGAAGTCCGGGCCGAACGCTTGGTAATAGCGGCGTGCCAGCGCGCGGCGGTGCGCGGTGATCTTCTCGATATTGGCGAACTGGCCCAGGCCGATGGCGGCCATGATGTCGCTCATGTTGTACTTGCCGCCGAGGACATCGACATCGATGCCGTCCACGCCGCTGCGGGTCACGCCCTGCAGGCGGTATTTCTCGGCCAGCCTGGCTTCCTCGAGATTGTTCAGCACCAGCGCGCCGCCTTCGCCGGTGGTGATGTTCTTGTTGGCCTGGAAGCTGAACGAGACGAAATCGCCGAAAGCGCCGATGCGCTTGCCTTTCCATTCGGCGCCGAACGCCTGCGCGGCATCCTCGATCACGCGCAGATGATGTTTGGCGGCGATGGCGTACAAACGGTCCATGTCGACGGGCAGGCCGGACAGGTAGACCGGAATGATGGCCTTGGTGCGCGGGGTGATCGCGGCTTCCAGCTTGTCCAGGTCGAGATTGCGGGTCAGCGGATCGATGTCGGCGAACACCGGCGTGGCGCCCACTTCGATGATGACGTTGGCGGTGGCGACCCAGGAAATCGGCGTGGTGATCACTTCGTCGCCGGCGCCGATGCCGGCGATGCGCAGCGCGATTTCCATGGTGCAGGTGCCGGAATTGAAGGTGCGCACCGGGCGGCCGCCAAAGTATTCCGACATTTGCGCTTCGAATGCCTGCACTTTCGGGCCGCTGGTGATCCAGCCCGAGCGCAGCACGTCGCCGACGGCGGCGATGGTGGCCTCATCGATCGTAGGTTTGGAGAAGGGCAAAAAGGGCAGTTCAGCGCTCATGAGGTAGTTGCTCTATAGTATCTTTTATGGTCCGACTTTAAGGATAGGCATTCTAAAGCGTTCGTCAGGTCCGCGCCAGCCACGCCACGCCGACCAGAATAACCAATATGGCAAGCAGACGTTGCACGGAAAGCGTCTCGCCAAACAGCGCCCAGGCGCCGAAAGCGGTCACCACGTAGCCCAGCGACAGCATCGGGTAAGCGATGGACACATCGACCCGCGACAGCGCGATAATCCACAGCACCACCGACAGCACATAGCAGGCCAGCCCGCCAATAATGGGCAATTGCATGGCGACGCGCAGGCCGGTGCTGAACAGATTGCCCATGGTCAGATGGATTTCGCCGACGTTGCGCGCGCCGGCCTTGAGCAGCAGCTGGGCCACCGCATTGAGCAGCACGCCGGTGACGATGAAGCTGAAAGTTGCAAAATTCATGGGTGTATTTTTGTTCATTACAGATTGGTAATCACCATGCGGCGGGTGTCTTCCGCGTAAATGCGCATGGGCACACCTTTGGCCTTCAGCTGTTCGTAGGTATCCTGGTTCAGGATGGCCATGGCCCTGACGCCGGCGGCCGTGTGCGCGTTCCAGCGCGCGACGAAGCCGTCCACGGTCGGGATCGCCAGTTCCGGCTGCTGGCGCAGGCCGAAGGTGAATTCATCCCAGTAATCGACCAGGGTCACGGTGCGCTTCAGGTAGAAGGTCATCGACTGTTCGTAGGTGCCGACCGAATAGATCGGGGTGTCGGCCTGCAGCGCGGGCAGCATCTTCAGCGCCAGCGCCTTGCCGGCGCGCATTTTGCCGTACGACTCGAAGCCGGTCAGCACCAGTTGCACCGAAACGAAGCCGGCGATGGCCATGGTCAGCACCGCCAGGTCGCGGCGCAGCTGGCGCGCGTGCAGGCAGGCCAGCGCGCCGCCGGCGGTGGCGACGATGGCGGCCGCCAGCACCCAGGGCTGATGCGCTTCCAGCATGGCGCGTTCTTCCGGATGGCGCACCGCCATGTGCACCATCTGCGGCACGGCGGCCAGGCCGGCGATGCCGATCAGCACCAGCAGGCCGGCCGCGATCAGGCGGTTCTGGCGCGAGGCGTTTTCCAGGTAGCTGGCGATCAGCAGGGCCAGCGCCGGGAACACCGGCAGGATGTAGCCGGGCAGCTTGGAACTCGAATAGCTGAAGAAGAAGGTGATGAACACGAACCAGACCAGCAACATCTGCCGGGGCTGGAAGGTCGCGCCCTGCACGCGGCGGGCGCCGTTGAACAGCGCCTGCGGCAGCACGCCCAGCCACGGGATGATGCCCGGCGCCAGCAGCATCAGGAAGTAATACCAGGCGCCTTCGCGGTGGTGTTCCTTGAGCAGGAAGCGCTCGAAGTGTTCATGGATGAAGAAGAAGTGCGGCTGTTCCGGATTGCGGATACCGACCAACACGAACCACGGCGTGGCAATGGCAAAGAACAGCAGCAGGCCCTTGACCAGCTGCAGGCGTTTCCAGATGCCGAGGTCGCGCGCCACCACGGTGTAAATCACCAGCACCGCGCCCGGCAGCACCACGCCGATCAAGCCCTTGGCCAGCACCGACAGCGCCATGCCGGCCCAGCAGACCAGCATCCAGTTGCGCTGCTCGCGCGCCGTGGCGCCGTCGCGCTGGGCGATCAGCAGTGCGCCGAGGGCGATGGTCATCATGCAGGACAGGCTCATGTCCAGCGAATCGATCTGGCCGCAGGCCACCCAGAACATGCTGGAACCCAGCGTCAGCGCGGCGTAGAAGCCGGCGCGCGCGCCGAACACGCGCCGGCCCGCATAACCGACCGTCAACACGCCGCCGAGACCGCACAGGCCGGTCCACAGCCGCGCCTGCCATTCGCCGAGGCCGAACAGGCTGAAGGTGAGCGCGTTCATCCAGGTCTGCAGCGGCGGCTTCTCGAAATACTTGATGCCGTTCAGGCGCGTGGTGATCCAGTCGCCGCTGGCCCACATTTCGCGCGCCATCTCGGCGTAACGGCCCTCGTCGGGCGGCACCAGGGTACGCACCCCCAGCACGTACAGCCAGACGATGGCAAACACCGCCAGCAACGACCACAGGAATTTTTTCGAGTTGTACAGGTCGTTCATCAGGCGCTGTGACCCTCTTGCGGGCCGATCACCAGGGCCAGCGTGACCTTGCGGCCCTCGCCCATGAGGATGTTATAGGTGCGGCAGGCGGCCTGGCTGTCCATGCATTCCACGCCGATGCGGCGCATGGTCAGCGCGGCGGTCAGTTTCGGATGGATGAAGCGCTGGCGCTCACCGGTGCCGAGGATGACCACGTCCGGGCTGTCCTGGCCGATGATGTCGAAGTGTTCCGCGGTGATCGATTCGAACGTCGGCGCGTTCCAGGCGCGCGGCGGCACTTCCGGCAGCACGATCAGGCTGTAGTTGTAACGCTCGGCGTTGATTTCGACGCCGCTGGCATCGTAGCCGGTCACGGTCTGGTATTTTTTGGTATCGCTTTCGTGGAGCTTCATGACGTTGCGGGTTGGATAGCAGCAAAAGAAGCGTCATTGTAGCGGGTTTCACTGGGGTCCCGGCCCTTAAAGGTTGATTAAATCAGCACCTTTCGGCAGAATGGTTCTTTTCGCATTGCAGCACGGGCCGGCGCCGGGTTTTTGGCAGGTCAGAGAAGTTTGCCTCACATAAACAGGATTTTATTTTGCGACCGATACAAAAATCGAACAAACTCGCGGAAGTCTGCTACGAGATACGCGGGCCGGTGCCGGAAAAAGCCCGGCAGATGGAGGAGGAGGGCCACAAGATTACGAAGTTGAATATCGGCAATCTGGCCGTATTCGGTTTCGATCCGCCGGACGAGATCGTGCAGGACATGAAGATGAATCTGTCCAACGCGGCCGGCTACACCGATTCCAAAGGCATGTTCGCGCCGCGCAAGGCGGTGATGCACTACACCCAGGGCAAGAACATCGCCGGCGTCAGCATCGACGACATTTACCTGGGCAATGGCGCGTCCGAGCTGATCGTCATGTCCATGAACGCGCTGCTGAACAACGGCGACGAGGTGCTGGTGCCGGCGCCCGATTACCCGCTGTGGACCGCCGCGGTGTCGCTGTCGGGCGGCACGCCGGTGCACTATATCTGCGACGAGCAGCAGGACTGGTATCCGGACATCGACGACATGCGCCGCAAGATCACGCCGAACACGCGCGCGATCGTGGTGATCAACCCCAACAACCCGACCGGCGCGCTGTATCCGACCGAGCTGCTGCTGCAGATCATCGAACTGGCGCGCCAGCACCAGTTGATCATCTACGCCGACGAGATTTACGACAAGGTGCTGTACGACGGCCACAAGCACGTATCGATCGCCTCGCTCGCCGACGACGTGCTGTTCGTCACCTTCAACGGCCTGTCAAAGAATTACCGCGCCTGCGGCTACCGTTCCGGCTGGATGGTGGTGTCGGGCGAGAAATCGCACGCCAAAGATTATATCGAGGGCCTCAACATGCTGGCCTCGATGCGCTTGTGCGCCAACGCGCCGGGGCAGTTTGCGATCCAGACTGCGCTCGGCGGCTACCAGTCGATCGACGACCTGGTGGGGCCGGGCGGACGCCTGTTGAAGCAGCGCGATCTGGCTCACCAGCTGTTGACCGGGATTCCGGGCGTCAGCGTGGTCAAGCCGAAAGCGGCGCTCTACATGTTCCCGCGCCTCGATCCGAAGATCTATCCGATCGCGGATGACCAGCAGTTCGCATATGAATTGCTGGCCGAAACCAAAGTGCTGATCGTCCAGGGCAGCGGCTTCAACTGGATCGCGCCGGATCACTTCCGCGTGGTGTTCCTGCCCAACTCGGACGATATGGTGGAAGCTTTCGGCCGCATGGCCAAGTTCATGGAAAGTTACCGCAAGCGCCACGGCGCCAGCGCTTAATTTTAGATCCCTCAGATCCACAGAAAAGATTGATATGAAACCGATCAAAGTAGGCTTGTTAGGCGTCGGCAACGTCGGCTCCGGTACCTTCAACGTCCTGGCGCGCAACCAGGCGGAAATCCGTGGCCGCGCCGGGCGTGGCATTGAGGTGGTGGCCGTCTCGGCGCGCAACCTCGCGCGCGCGAAAGAGCGCACCGGCGGCAAGGTGCGGGTGGTGGCCAACCCGATGGACATCGTCAACGATCCCGAGATCGATATCGTCGTCGAGCTGATCGGCGGTTACGACCTGGCGCGCCAGCTGGTGCTGCAGGCCATCGCCAACGGCAAGCACGTGGTCACCGCCAACAAGGCGCTGCTGGCCGTGCACGGCAATGAAATCTTCGCCGCCGCCCAGGACAAGGGCGTGATGGTGGCATTCGAGGCGGCCGTGGCCGGCGGCATCCCCATCATCAAGGCGCTGCGCGAGGGCCTGACCGCCAACCGCATCGACTGGCTGGCCGGCATCATCAACGGCACCACCAACTTCATCCTGTCCGAGATGCGCGACAAGGGCCTGGATTTCGCCACCGTGCTGAAACAGGCGCAGGAGCTGGGCTATGCCGAGGCCGACCCGACCTTCGACATCGAGGGCGTGGACGCGGCGCACAAGGCCACCATCATGTCGGCGATCGCTTTCGGCATCCCGGTGCAGTTCGACAAGGCCCACGTGGAAGGCATCTCGCGCCTGAACGCGGTGGACATCAAGTACGCCGAACAGCTGGGCTACCGCATCAAGCTGCTGGGCATCGCCAAGCGCGCCAAGGTCAACGGCAAGGAAGGCGTGGAACTGCGCGTGCACCCGACCCTGATTCCAGCCAAGCGTTTGATCGCCAACGTCGAAGGCGCAATGAACGCGGTGCTGGTGCAGGGCGACGCCGTCGGCGCCACGCTGTACTACGGCAAGGGCGCCGGCGCCGAGCCGACCGCCTCGGCCGTCATCGCCGACCTGGTCGACATCACCCGTCTGGCCACCGCCGATCCGGAACACCGCGTGCCGCACCTGGCGTTCCAGCCGAACGCCATGACCAACATCGAGATCCTGCCGATGGCGGAAGTGACCACCAGCTACTACCTGCGCATGGACGTCAGCGACGAGCCGGGCGTGCTGGCCGACCTGACCCGCATCCTGGCCGACGCCGGCATCTCGATCGACGCCATGCTGCAAAAGGAGCCGGCCGAGGGAGAAACCCGCACCGACATCATCTTCCTGACCCACCAGACGCAGGAAAAGCACATCAACGCCGCCATCGCCAAGATGGAAAGCCTGCCGACCGTGGGCGGCAGCGTCACCCGCATCCGCCTGGAAAACCTGAGCTGAAGACGCAAAAAAGCCGGGGCAGCGTCTACGCACACTGCTCCGGAAAAGGGTTCGTACAATGGACTGGCTAGCTCGCCAGGACGTTTACTTCGAGGCGACGGTCAGTTCGCTCTTCACTTCTTTCACACCTTCCACGGCCGAGGCGGTCTGGATGGCTTTGGTGCCGACGTCGGTGCTGGCCACGGTGCCGCTCAGGGTCACCACGCCGTTGGCGGTGGTCACGCCGATCTGTTTCTGGTCAGCCAGGGAAGCCTTGATTTTGCTGGTGATCGTGTCGTCGGAAGCCGAGCCTGCTTTAGCGGCGCCGGCCATGGCGGCGTCTTGCTGACCCGCTGCGAAGGCGGAGCCGGTTGCGGCGGCGGCGGTCAGGGCGGTGGCAACCATCACGCGGGCGATCAGTTTGGTAGTCATCATGATTTGCTTCCTTTATCGAGTTTGAGGATAAAACGTCTGTGACGTTGTCCTACTCTTTGCAAACCACGTGCCAGCTCTGATTTTCTGTTTTAATTCAACGGCTTGTGCGTCAATTTCGATTCGGAAATCAGCTCGCCGTGGTAATTTCGGCCAGATTGGCGGAAATTTGTCGGGAAATGGCGACAGCCGCCTGCCGCCATGTGCCAAGTCATTGATTTTTAAGGCCATCGTCCTGTCGCTCGGCAGCGACATCGCCGCCGCGAAACTGGCTGGCGTCGAGGTCGTGCTTTTGCAGCAGGCGGTAAAACTCGGTCCGGTTGCGCTCGGCCAGGCGGGCGGCGTCGGCCACGTTGCCGTCGGTGAGCTTGAGCAGCTGGACCAGGTAGTTGCGCTCGAAGCGCTGGCGCGCCTCGTTGTAGCTGAGTACCTCCAGCGACGGTACGCGCAAGGCGCGCTGCACCAGCGTCAGCGGCACCAGCGGCGCGGTGGCCAGCGCGCACACATGTTCCACCACGTTGTACAGCTGGCGCACGTTGCCGGGCCAGGCGGCGGTGGTCAGCGCTTCCAGCGCGTCGGGCGCGAAGCCGCGCACCGTCTTGCCATACTTTTCCGCCAGGCTTTGCAGGAACTGCGTGGCCATGGGCGCGATGTCTTCGCGCCGCGCTGACAACGGCGGCAGGGTCAGCGTGATGACGTTGAGGCGGTAGTACAAGTCTTCGCGGAACTGGCCTTCGCGCATGGCGACGTCGAGGTCGCGGTGGGTGGCCGACAGGATGCGCACGTCGACCGGCCGCGCCACGTCGGAACCGAGCTGGCGCACCACGCGCTCCTGCAGCACGCGCAGCAGCTTGACCTGCAGCAGCAGCGGCATGTCGCCGATCTCGTCCAGGAACAGGGTGCCGCCGTCGGCCGCCTGCACCAGGCCCTCGCGGCTGGCGGTGGCGCCGGTGTAGGCGCCCTTGACGTGGCCGAACAGTTCCGATTCCAGCAAGGCCTCCGGAATCGCGCCGCAGTTGACCGCGATGAACGGCGCCTTGGCGCGGCGGCTGGCGCGGTGGATGGCCTCGGCCAGCAGCTCCTTGCCGGTGCCGCTTTCGCCGCGGATCAGGATGCTGGCGTCGGACGCCGCCACCAGCCGCGCCTCGGCCAGCAGCTCGTCCATGCTCTGGCTGCGGCTGATGATGCGCGCGCGCCATTGCTGGTCGCCGTCGCCGGCGCTGGCCGGCGGCGCCGCCAGCTGCAGCGCCTGTTCGATGCGCTCCAGCAGCAGCTTGGCGTCGAACGGCTTGGTCAGGTAGGCGTAGGCGCCCAGCGTGGTGGCCTCGACCGCGTCGGGGATGGTGCCGTGCGCGGTCAGCAGGATTACCGGCAGCGCCGGGTAGGTGTGGCGGATTTCCTGGAACAGCGACATGCCGTCGCGGTCCGGCAGGCGGATGTCGCTGATCACCAGCCGCGGCAGCTCGATCGACAGCCGCGCCAGCGCCGCCTCCGCGCTGCCGACCGCGGTGACGCGATAACCGTTGGCGGTCAGGCGCATCGACAGCAGCCGCAGCAGGTCGTCGTCGTCGTCCACCAGCAGCAGATGGGCTCCCTGTCCGCTCATTTGATCACTCCCTGCGATTGCAGCCCGGCCGCGGGGCGGGGCGGCAGCGTGCGTTCGATGGTCTTCAAGCCTTCCAGCATTTCGTTGAGCTGGTCGATGCGCTTCTGGCTTTCCTTCTGCTGCGCCAGCAGCTTGTCCCCGTGCTCGGCCAGGCGCCGCGTTTCCGCGCAATTGCTGGACAACAGCTGCGCCAGCGCGCGCAAGGGCGCCGCCTCGGGATCGGGCGAGCTGGCCACGCTGTCGAGCAGTGCCTGGGCGCGCGCCAGATCGCCGCTGACGCGGGTCAGCATCAGCACCATGCCCATCTGTATCGCCACGCGCGGGCTGCGCTGCTGCAGGCTGAGACCGCTCAATTCCTTGAGCAGCTCGCCCTGGCTCATGCGCCGCAGCGATTGGTGGTAGGTCAGCAGCGGCCCGACCTCGTCGGGCGGCAGCGGCGGCGCCTGCTGCACCTGGACCACCAGCGGCGGCGCTTCCGGCGGCGGCGGCAGCGGCGGCTCCTGCGGCAGCGGCGAATTCAGGGTGCAGGCGGTCAGCATCAGCGCTGTCAGCAGTGCGGCGGTCGGTTTATAGGTCATAAGGCAGTTCGATACGGAAGTGGGCGCCCCGGTCGGAGGGCAGCAGTTGTAAGACGCCACCATGCGCGGCCACATATTCATGCACGATGGACAGGCCGATGCCGTTGCCGCGGCGCGCGCCGGGCGGCTGGCGCTGTCCCTGATAAAAGGGTTCGAAGATGCGCGCGGCATCTTCAGGGGCCACGCCGGGCCCCTGGTCCTTGCAGTCGAGCAGCAGTTTGTTGTTCAGCTCGCCGAGGCGGAAGGTGATCAGGCCGCCCTGCGGACTGAAGCGTACCGCGTTCGACAGCAGGTTGCCGACCACGATGGCCATTTTTTCGGCATCCATGGCGATCGGCCGCGCCGAGCCTTCGGTCGCGACCGTCAGCTGGGCGGCCTGCCACTGCAGGCGCTGGCCGGCAACGGCCTGTTCCAGCAGCGCGCCCATGTCGGCCGGCTGGCGTTGCAGGTGCTGGGCGTCGAAGGTGGCGGCGTTGTAGCGCAGCAGCGCTTCGATCTGCGATTGCAGCGCCGCCGTGTTCTGGTTGAGGATGCCGGCGATCTCGCGCTGGTTGGGCGACAGCGCGCCGGCCACGCCATCCTCGAGCAGCGCCACGCCCTCGCGCAGCGCCGCCAGCGGGGTCTTCAGCTCGTGCGAGATGTGGCGCAAAAAGCGCGCCTTGTCCGCTTCGAGGTCGGCCAGGCGCTGGCGCAGCCAGTTCAGCTGCTGGCCGACGCGCTGCAGGTCGTTGGGGCCGCGCACGGCGATCGGCTGGTCGTAGCGGTTCTCGCCCAGCGTGTCGATGGCTTGCTCGATCTGCGCCAACGGCCGCGACAGCCACAGGCCGAAGCCGCCGGCCAGCAGCGCCGCCAGCAGGATAGAGGCGATCACCTGCGCTTTCAGCACGGCGCGCCGCTGATCGAGTTCGGTCAGCAGTTCGGTGTTGCGGCGGTCGACTTCCTGCTTGACCTCGTCGGCCAACCGTTCGTTCATGTCGGGCAGCGCCGCCAGCGCCTTTTCCAGCGCCTGCTGGCGCGCGCTGCTGCGCGGGCGCGCTGGCGCCTGCAGCAGCTCCCACGCCTGTTCGCCGGCCTGGCGCCAGGTTTCGAACAGCAGGTCGGAGGTGTAGGGCAGGGCCGCCGCCACCGCGTCGAGCGCGGCGCGGGCGTCGCGCCAGGCGTCGGCGTAGCGCTTGCGGAAGGCGGGGTCGTCCAGCACCAGGTATTGGCGCGCGCTGCGCGTCATGGCGACGCTGCGCTCGGCCAGTTGCTGGGTGTTTTCGGTCAGCGCCAGCGCGTGGCGTCCGCTGTCGCGGCTGTGGGCGGCCAGACGGTCCAGGGTCCACAGCGCGTGCAGCGAGGCGGCGCTCAGCAGCACGGCAATCAGCAGGAAGACGCCCAGCAGCAGTTGGCGAAACGAGAGTTTCGAAAGCATGGGGTCATATGCGGGGCAATGTTAACACTGCGATAATATGACCAAACGGCCGCGATGGCCTGTACGATTGCGCAGCCGGCTCAGGCCGGGCCGACGTCCATGCCGTCGTAGGACTCCAGCTGGTGCTGTTCGGCGAACTTGTAGAATTCCTGGTTGCGCGCGTGCAGGGTATCGACCGTGTGCTTTTCCACTTTTTCGATGTGCAGCCACCACAGCGCCGGCGTGTCCGCCGCCGGCTTGGAATCGTAGATGCCGACGATCTGGTAGCCCTGGGCCTTCAGCGGCTGGGCCGCGGCTTCCAGCCTGGTCTTGTCGGCGTCGGCGAAGAAGTAGCCCCACAGCAGCGGCTTGTTGAGGTCCCATGGCGCGTTGGCCTTCATGTCGGCGAACAGGGTCACCATTTCTTCTTTGCTAATCATGTTGTTCCTTGCTGCGTCGGTAAAAACCGGCTCCGACGCGGTTGATATGGGCTTGTAGTTCGGCATTGTCGATATGGTCGCGGATCGACAAAACTATTTTGTAAGGCAGCAGAAGGTCGTCCAGCGCAGTATCTATTGTCAGCAGCGTAGCCAGTGACAGCCCCTCACCGACCAGGCACAAATCGATGTCCGAACGGTGAATAGCGGTATTTTACCGCGCGGTGGCCATTGATTTACCCACCGCGGCGCAGGCGTTTATAATTTCCTTTTGGCTCAAGGCAACAGCGATGACTAAGGCTACACTCTGGATGGCGGATGCGGACGCGCTCGGCGAGGCCGACCTGCAGCGCCTGCGCGGCTGGTTGACGGCCGGCGAGATGGCGCGCCACCAGCGCTTTGTGCGCGCGCAGCGGCAGCGCCAGTTCGTGGCCGGCCGCGTGCTGCTGCGCATGGCGCTGGGC
>NZ_SPVG01000122.1 GCF_004614165.1 Duganella callida
AGGCCGGCCAGGCCGGCCAGCGCGGCGTCGGTCCAGCGACGCCTGCGTGCGAACAGCGCGGCGCTGACGGCGCCGGTGGCCAGCGCAGCCAATGGCGGCGCCAGCGACGCCAGATCTGTGGATATCATCATTTCGCCTGCTCCTTGCCACTCCACGCCTGACGGAACGGCGTCTCCGCCGATGGCCGCGCCTGCAGCAACACCGGCGCATCGGTCAGCGTACCGCGCAGCCAGGCGCGCAACTCGCCGCGACACGACACGCAGCCATCCATCACGTCCTGCACCGCGCGCTGCGCCGACAGTTTCTGATCCTGATCGGTGATACGTGCATTGATGGTGTCGCGCGCCGCCTTGCTCCACAACGCGGGCAAGGCGCCATCCTGCGACAGCGCCTGCACCAGATCGCGCACTTCGGCCGGCACGGTGTCGTTGGCCGCGCCCTGCTCGCGCTTATAGCTCATGGCGCCGACGATATCGCCGGTCATGCGTTTTTCCTCCTTCAGCGCTGGCGGTACGAACGCGGTACGGTGCAGATAGACGCGTTCGGCCGCCTGCAGTTCCTTGATGGCGTCCAGCGCCTTGTACTCCGGCGGCAGCGCGGTTTTCGGCGACACCGCGCGCAGCGACTTTTCCGCGTCCCACATGGCGGCCAGGGCACGCTTCAGCACCGCCTTGGTTTGCGGATCGAAGATGGTGGCGTTGTCTTCCTGGTCGTGGGCGTGACCGAATTCCTTCATGACGGCGATCTCGCCGCCGCCTGATTTTTCGCTGCCGTGATGTTCATGTTCATGCTCATCATCGCCGAACAGGCTGGATTCTTCGCCGAGGAATTGGCCATAGCGCAGACGCAGCGCGGCCTGGTCTGCGGCGATGCCTTCGCTGCGCGAACGCAGGGTCGCCGCGACCATGTTCGGATTGGCTTTCAGGTCCGCCACCAGTTGTTCGGTGTCGATGATGATCTGGCGCTGGCTGCGCAGGTTTTCCGGCTTGGCCATGGACGGCAACGCGGTGGAATCCAGACTTTCCGCCTCCGGACCGGGCAGCCGCAGCGTGTAGGTCGCCGATTGCGCGGTGTGCGGATTGTCCGGCGCGTTGTCGGTGGCGCGTACGAAGAAGTAGAGCTCATCGCCGGGTTCCATGCCGAGTTCCGCCAGCGTCCACTGCTTTTTCCAGACCCGCGATTTGGGGTCGGACGATTGCGGCAGCGGCACTTCCTTGTCGCTGAAGCGGATGTTCTCGCCGCTGCCACGCGCCAGCGTCATGTGCAGGCTGGCGCGGACGATGGCGTAATCGTCCCTGGCGCTGACGGAGATTTGCACCGATCCGGCGTCCTTTTGCAGCAGGTGGATCAGTTCCGTCGGTTCGACGATGGCAACTTGCGGCGCCAGGTCCGGCGTGACGCGGATGTTGTAGCGTGCGGTGCTTTTGCCGCGCGCGCGCCAGAACAGGGATTCCTCCACGCGCAGCATGGCGCAGTCCTTGCCGACAGGGAGCGTCTGGCCGTCGCCGAGTTCGACGGCGGGCTGAGTTCCGGCCGGATTGCGCACGCACCAGCGCACTTCCGAGTATTGTGGGATCTGTATGTCGCGCGCGCCGGTTTCGAAGCTTTCGACGCCGGTGTATCCGGGCGGTGTGACGCGCAGATAAACTTCGCCATCCAGAATGGGCTTGTTCGCCGGTGCCGTCGCTTTCGGCATTTGCGACGCGCCAGCCGGTTTGCCTTGCCATGCCCAGGCGGCGCCGGACGCCAGCAGGCTGAATATCAGCGGCACGGTGACGTAACCGGCGTGGTTGCGGGCGATGCGCTGGTAGTCGCTGTCGGTCAGGACGCCGGCCAGGCGCGCTTGCAGGCGTTGCTGCTGCAACCTGGCGATGGGCGTGCCGGCATCGGCGGCCAGCAGCGCCGAGCTGTCTTCCATTTGCGGAACGGCCGCGTCAAGCCAGGAAGCCCATTGTTTGCCGATGCGATCGCGCCAGCGATAGGCGTCGACCATGGCCCAGATGGCGCAGGCGACGATGACGACCGCGGTGGCGGCACGGGAGGCAGGCAGCAGTGCGGCGCTGACCAGCAGCGGCAGGAAGACCGCCAGCCATTGCGCGCCGCGACGGCGCCAGACGGCGGTCCAGAGACGGCGGCGCAGGTGATCAGTTTCGCCGTGCATGGGAAAGTATCCGTTCGATCATGAAGAGGGCCAGCATGGCCAGGGCCAGCCAGGCGGCAGGCATGGCGCCCGGAATGGGCGCAGCGTTGCGCTCGGCGGCGACAGTTTGCGACGGCGTGGCGTAGGCTGGCGCGGGAGCGGCGGACAGCAGTTGCCAGCTGTCGTACAGGGCACGCGCGGTGTCGGCATCGCGCGGCGGGAAGACGTCCGACGTCCACAAGCGTCCGCGCGGGGTGTCGGCATATTTGAAATGGATGCCGTTGACCGTCAGCGCGGTGGCGGCGGCCAGTTCGGGGAACGGTCCGCCTGCTTCGCCAGCGGCTTCGGCTACGGTCGGCGCAACCACCCACCAGTGGGTCGAACGCCACGCTGCCGGCGGCACCGTACCTGGCGTATCCCACACAATCAGCGCGGTCCGGGCATCCGGCGCCGCGTCCAGCACATGGCGTGCGACGCCGCCGCCAGCGACGTCGAACGCCGCGAACAGGAATCTCCACGGCTGTGCGCGGGTCTGCGGCGCGCCGAGCACTATGTGCCGATCCACAGGCGCGGCGGACTGCCGCGAGCCGACAGGTTTCGTGCGCAGTTCCACCGGATGACTGAATTGCGGCAGGCGCGCCGGCATGGCGATCTGCCCGGCGCGGGCGACGATCAGGAGTTTGGCGTCGCGCTGCCAGTCACGCTCGTTCTCGCGCAGCCATGGCAGCACATCCGCCGGCATGTCGATACGGGTGGCGGAGGTGAAGCCGGCGGACTTGATCTGTTCCTCGACCCAGGCCCGATCGGCACCGGCATCCACCAGCACGGTGTCGCCGCGCCAGGGGAAGATGGTGGCGGCCAGCCAGGCGATCAAAACCATCAGCAGCAGGCAGCGCACCAGCAACAGCAGCTTGTCGCGCCACTGCCAGACGCGCAGCTGCTCCGGCGGCGCTGACGGCAGGAAGCGCGCCGTCGCCAGGAGTTCGGCTTTCACTCGCTGGCGCTTCTGGCGATGCCACCAAACCGGCAGCAGCAGCACCGGCAACGCCAGCCACCACAGGGGATAAGAACTCAGCATCATTTGGCGCGCGCTCCCGCCAGCCGCAGCCAGCTGCGCAAGACGCCACTCAAAGGCTGCTCGATGCGCGCCTCGTAATGGACGATGTTGTGTTGACGGCAGCTGGCCGCGACACCATCGAAATGCGCGCGGCTCTGCTGCTTGTAGCTCTCGCGGTCGGCATTGCTCATGCGGTGCAGGCCATCGGCGCGTTCCGGGTCGCGATAGCCGCCGCCGGACTTGAACGAAGCATCCACCTCGGCCTGCGTGCGCAAGGTCAGCAGCCGCACGTCGTGGCGCATGTTCCGCAGCCGCAGCAGGGCGGCGCTCAGCGGCGATGGCCAGTCGAGAAAGTCGCTGGCGGCAAAGATCATGCTCGGCGCGCGGGCAAAATGCAGACTCGATTTCAATACGTCCTCCGGCGGCAGGCCGCCTTCCGCCTGCGCCCGCGACAGCGCCGCCAGCACCCGCTGCAACTGGCGCGGCCCGCGCGAGGCCGGCACAAATTCCACTTTGCCGCCGCTGCAGATCAGCAGGCCGAAGGCGTCACCCTGCCGCTGCGCGATGGCGGCCACGCAGGCCAGCATGGTGCGCGCGAACCACAGCTTGTCGACGCCATTGATCTCGCGGCTGGGCTCCGCCATCGACGCGGTGGCGTCCAGGCAAAGCCAGACGGCGACGTGGCTGTCGCGCTCCGCCTCGCGCACGAAGTAGCGGTCGGCGCGGGCCAGCAGCTTCCAGTCGACGCGACGCCATTCGTCGCCCGGCGCGTAGGCGCGGTATTCGGAGAACTCGACGCCGGCGCCGCGCTCGCGGCCCGCATGAATGCCATGCCCCAGCCCGGCCAGTACGTGACGTATCACCAGGTCCAGATCCCTGGTCTGGGCCATCATGGCGGTCATGGCGCTGGACGCGGCGGTTCGGCCGGCGTCGTCGCCGGCAGCCGCCATGTGGGCGGACGATTTGGCGCTGGTCTGCATCGCGGTTTAGTCGGGACGGATATGCTCACGCAGCGCTTGCAGGATATCGGCAATGGCGATGCCGTCCGCTTCCGCCTCGAAATTGCGCAGCACGCGGTGCGCAAGCACCGGCAGCAGCATCTCGGCGATGTCCTCGCGCGTTACCGCCAGGCGGCCGTGCATCAGCGCGCGCGCCTTGGAAGCCAGCACCAGCGCCTGCCCGGCACGCGGCCCGGCACCCCAGCCGATATGCTTCTTCACCGCCGGCACCGTGGTCAGCGCCGGACGGGTCGCGCGCACCAGCCGGGTCGCGTAGGCCACCAGATGATCGCCGATCTCGATATCGCGCACCAGCTGCTGCAGGCGCAGCAGCGTCGCCACGTCCATCACCGGCTCGGCGTCCTTCAGACCCGCGTGCGTGGTGGCGGAGACCATGCGGATCTCTTCCTCTTCCGTCGGGTACACCACGTCGATGCGCAGCAGGAAGCGGTCCAGCTGCGCTTCCGGCAGCGGGTAGGTGCCGGCCTGCTCGATCGGGTTCTGCGTCGCCAGCACGAAGAAAGGCCTGGGCAGCTTGTGCGTCTGGCCGGCGAACGTCACGCTGCGTTCCTGCATCGCTTCCAAAAGCGCCGATTGCGTCTTCGGTGGCGCGCGGTTGATCTCGTCCGCCAGCAGCACCTGCGTGAACACCGGCCCTTGCTGGAAGCGAAACTCGCGCTTGCGCGTGGCGTGGTCTTCTTCCAGGATCTCGGTGCCGACGATATCGGAGGGCATCAGGTCCGGCGTGAACTGCACGCGGTGGAAGTCCAGCTCCGTCGCCTGCGACAGCGACTTGACCAGCAGGGTCTTGCCCAGTCCCGGCACGCCCTCCACCAGCGCATGGCCGCCGGCCAGCAGGCAGATGATCAGCGAATCGATCACGTCTTCCTGGCCGATGATCACCCGCGACATGCTGGCCTTCAGCGCGGCCACCTTGGCGGTCAGTTCGCCGATCTCATTTTCGCTCCAGGCGATTGCTGCACCATCAGCCATTACTAAGCTCCCAACGCATATTGAATGATATTCACCGCAAAGCGGGTATTGTCGACCGCGAGAAAACGCTTGTTGCGGAAGTCGTAGTCCCACTCGCAGCCGTAGTCCTTGTTACTGTACAAAAGCCGCACGCGTCCGCCGATCTCGATCGCCTTCAGATAATCGTGCACCAGATCGTCACCCCAGCCGTTCAGCTCCACGGTGGTATTCGGCGGGCCGTCCTCGAATCTGAAGAAGGCCGAGTAGATCGGGTGGTTGTTGGGGATCTTGTGCAGCGCCTTCGGACCGAAGATACGGGCGATTTCGGCCTCGAACGATTTCGCGAACAGCCCGTCGATGTCGTGGTTGCAGTCGTCCACGAACAGAAAGCCGCCGCCCTTGATGTAGCGCTCCAGGTTCTTGCGCTCGGCCGCCGTGAACTGCACCAGCTTGTGGCCGGCGAAATAGCAGAACGGCGCCTCCAGCATCTTCGGGTCGGACAGCGCGACGATGCGCTCAACGGGATCGACCCGCAAGGTCGTGTACTCGACCAGCGAATTGAGCACGTTGCTGGGCATGCGGACATCCACATCCCAGTCGCCCGACTCGTAGGTCAGGCGCGTGAAATAGAAATCGTACGAGGCCACAGCCGCCCTTACACCGCGTCCGACAGCGACGTGAAGTTAAAGTCGCGCACCTTCATCGGCGGGATCAGCATCTGGTAGCGCACCTCGTCGCCGCCGATCACCACCGGCTTGCCCAGTTCGTCGATATTGTTCAGCATCGTCACCGGGCTTTCGTTGAAGCGGAAATTCTTCACCGGGTGCTTGATCTTGCCGTTCTCGATGTAGAAGGTGCCGTCGCGCGTCAGGCCGGTCAGCAGCAGCGACTGCGGATCGACCATGCGGATGTACCAGGTGCGCGTCACCAGGATGCCCTTCTTGGTATTGGCGATCAGTTCCTCGGTCGACTTGCCGCCGCCCGCCATGATCATATTGCCGTGACGGCCCGTGGCGCGCTGGCCGTTCTTCTCGGCCCAGTAACGGGTATAGTCGAGCGAGGCGACCTTGCCGTTCTTGATCACGTCCGCGCGCTCGCGCGCCAGCATGGCCTGGCTGTCCCACGGCAGCACCGGCACATCGGGATTCCACGGGTCGGCCCAGATGTTCACCTGCTCATCGAACAGCTTCTCGCCAAGACGATTGCCGCCGCCCTTTTTTGCCAGGAAGCTGCGGCCCTCGTCGGCCTGACGCGCGTCGAAGGCGCCGAACATGCGGCCGATGATTTCCGAGGTCGCCGCCGGTTCCAGAATCACGGTATAACGGCCCGGTTCCAGCGCTTTCGCCTCGACCGATTTGAGCGCCTTCTCGATGGCGATCTCGGAAGCCTCGCGCGCGTCGAACTTGCGCGCATCGTTGGCGGAACGGGTGACCCAGCCGGAGCCGCGGCCATCTTCGGTGCGGGTGGTGACGGTGAAACCCAGATTGCTCAGGGTCTGGTAACCGAATACGCCGTTCGAGTTGGCCACCGTTTCGAAGCCGGTGGTGTCGCTGAAGAAGCCGGCGGCCACCAGTCCTTTCTGTTTGGCCGAATTGATGCTCGCCGCCGCCACTGCGGCGCGGTATTCGGGATCGATGGCGGCGGTGGCGTCGCTGAAGGTGGCCGACGGCTTGTAATCCTGCTTCTTGATCGCCGGCAGGAACTCCGGATTTTCCGGCGCCAGGCGTGCCACGTCTTCCGCGCGGCGCACCACTTTTTCCAGCGACTTGTCGTCGAACTCATTGATCGACGCGGTGCCCTGCTTCTTGCCGAAGGCGACGCTCACGGTCAGTTGGGTATTCTCGATCAGGCCAGCGGTCGATACCGCGTTGCGCGCGTAGCGGATATTGCCATTACGGCTGCCGCTGATCTGCACCCGGCACTCGTCGGCCTTGGACAGCGACATCACCTTGTCGCAAATGCGTTTTGCTTCTTCCTGGGTCAGCATCTTCATCTGTCTTATCCTATTTTGCGAGCGGTGTTAATCACGTTGACGCCGTTGAAGCGCGTGGTCGGCGAACCGTGCGAGACGGCGCTGACCTGGCTGGGCTGGCCCTTGCCGTCGAAGAAGGAGCCGCCCATGCGCCAGTCGCGTTCATCGCACAGCGCCGAGCAGGCATTCCAGAATTCCTGGGTGTTCGACTGGTAGGCCACGTCCTCCAGCTGGTTGGTGATCTTGCCGTTCCTGATTTCGAAGTACAGCTGGCCGCCGAACTGGAAGTTGTAGCGCTGCTGGTCGATCGAATACGAGCCGCGGCCAAGGATGTAGATGCCCTTCTTGACATCCTTGACCATCTCGTCCGGGGTCATGCGCTTCTTGCCTGCTTCCAGCGAGACGTTGGGCATGCGCTGGAACTGCACGCTGCTCCAGCTGTCCGCGTACGAGCAGCCATGCGATTCCTTCTCGCCGATGATCGCCGCCTGGTCGCGCGTGGCCTGGTAGTTGACCAGGATGCCGTTGCGGATCAGGTCCCAGCGCTTGGACGCCACGCCCTCGTCGTCGTAGGCCACCTGGCCCAGCGAGCCTGGCGTGGTCTTGTCGGCGACGATGTTGACCAGCTCCGAACCATACTTGAAATTCTTCGACTTCCATTTGTCCAGCGTGGCGAAGCTGGTGCCGGCGTAATTGGCCTCGTAGCCCAGCACGCGATCGAGCTCGGTGGCGTGGCCGACCGACTCGTGGATGGTCAGGAACAGGTGCTCGGGCGACAGCACCAGATCGTACTTGCCCGGTTCGACCGTCTTGGCGGTCAGCTTTTCCTTGGCCTGGCGGCCGGCCGCGCGCGCATCTTCGATCAGATCGTAGGCGCCCTTGTACAGCTGGGTGACATTGCCGGCGGCCTTGACGCGGTTCTCCGGCTTGCAGTCGAAGAACTCGAAGCCCATGCTGCACGGCGACGACAAACCGTCACGCGTGCGGAACTTGCCGCTGGCCTTGTCGACCGCCGTGGCGGTCAACGGCGACCACAGACGGTGGATGTCCTGATCGATGTACGAGCCGTCGGTGGAAGCGAAATACTTCTGCTGGTTCACCTGGAACAGCATGGAGCGCATGAAGTTGGCGCCCGCGTCCATGCCGGCCTTGTTTGCGGCCAGCAGCATCTCGGCCTTCTCCTTGATCGGCACCGAACGCCAGTCCTTTTTGAACGGCGTCGCCCACGCCACTTCGCCCACGCCCTTTACCGGCGCCAGCACCACGGGTTCGGTCTGCAGTTTCGCATTGGCCCTGGCGATGGCGACCGCCTGGCGCGCGGCGTCGGCCACGGCATCCAGTGTCATCACGTTGGTCGAGCAGAAGCCGTAGGCGCCGTTGGCGATCACGCGCACGCCGACGCCCGAGGATTCGGTGTTGACGATATCTTCCACGTTCAGGTCACGGGTGGTGATGAACTGGTTCAGGTAGCGGCCGATGCGCACGTCGCAATACGTGGCACCGGCCTTGGTGGCCGCGTTCATGGCGGCGTCGGCCAGCGACTTCTTGAACTGCACGGCCATGGGGTTGAGCAGCTCTTCCGCTGCGATGGCATTGCCGAAGACCGGCACCAGCAAGCTGCCGCCGGCGACGGCGCTTACCTTTAAAAATGAACGACGTTCCACGTGCTGCTCCTGATGATGTTTACACTGCGTCCGACAGCGACGTGAAGTTGAAGTCGCGGACCTTCATGGCCGGGATCAGCAACTGGAATTGCGACTCGTCGCCGGACAGGATTTCCGGCTTGCCGATTTCATCGATATTGTTCAGCATCGTCACCGGACTTTCGTTGAAGCGGAAGTTCTTGATCGGATGCTTGATCTTGCCGTTCTCGATGTAGAAGGTGCCGTCGCGGGTCAGGCCGGTCAGCAGCAGCGATTGCGGGTCCACCATGCGGATATACCAGGTGCGGGTCACCAGGATGCCCTTCTTGGTGTTGGCGATCAGCTCTTCGGTCGACTTGCTGGTACCGGCCATGATGATGTTGCCCGGCTGGCCGATGGCACGCTGGTTCATCTTCTTGGCCCAGAACGGCGAGTAGCCGAGCGAAGCGATCTTGCCGTTCTTGATGATGTCCTGGCGTTCGCGCGCCAGCAGGCTTTGCGCATCGAACGGCAGCACGGCGACATCCTTGTCCCACGGATCGGCCCAGACATTCACCTGCTCATCGAACAGCTTCTCGCCCAGGCGGTTGCCGCCGCCCTTCTTCGACAGGAAGCTGCGGCCCTCGTCGGCCGAACGCGCGTCGAAGGCGTTGAACATGTATGCCAGCACATCCGAGGTGGCGGCCGGCTCCAGGATCACCGTGTAGCGGCCCGGCTCCAGCGCCTTGGCGTCCACCGATTTCAGCGCCTTCTCGATGGCGATGTCGGAAGCGGCGCGCGCGTCGAACTTGCTGGCGTCGCCGACGCTGCGCTTGACCCAGCCCGAACCGCGGCCGTCTTCGGTGCGCACCGTCAGCGTGAAATCCAGGCCGGTGTCGGTCTGGTAGCCGAACACGCCGTTGGAATTGGCCACGGACGTGAACTGCGTGCTGTCGGTGAAGAAGCCGGCGGCCACCAGCTTGTTCTTCTTGCTGTTCTCGATGCTGTATGCCGCCACCTGCGCGCGGAATTCAGGATCGATGTCGGCGGTCTTCTGGAAGTAGGTCTGCGACGCCTTGTACTCCTGCTTGGACGGCGTCGGCATGAACTCCGGATTTTCCGGCGCCAGGCGCGCCAGGTCTTCCGCGCGGCGCACGGCTTTTTCCAGCGACTTGTCATCGAACTCGTTGACCGAGGCGGTGCCCTGCTTCTTGCCGAAGGCGACCGACACCACCAGCTGGGTATCTTCGATCAGGCCCGCGGTGGAAACGGCGTTGCGCGCATAGCGGATATTGCCCTTGCGGCTGCCGTTGATGGACACTTCGCACTGGTCGGCCTTGGTCAGCGCCATCACCTTGTCGCTGATGCGCTTGGTCTCTTCTTGACTCAGGAATTTCATATTGTCTCTCTCTCCAGGGGCTTAGCCGATCTTGCGGGCGGTGTTGATCACGTTGACGCCGTTGAAGCGCGCGGTCGATGCGCCATGCGACACGATGGACACCTGCGGCGGCTGGCCTTTGCCGTCGAAGAAGGAGCCGCCCATGCGCCAGTCGCGCTCATCGCAGATGCCGACGCAGGCGTTCCAGAACTCCTGGGTATTCGATTGGTAGGCCACGTCCTCCAGCTGCTGGCCGATCTTGCCGTTCTTGATTTCGTAGAACAGCTGGCCGCCGAACTGGAAGTTGTAGCGCTGCTGGTCGATCGAGAAGGAACCGTCACCGACGATGTAGATGCCCTTCTTGACGTCCTTGATCATCTCGTCCGGCGTCATGCGCTTCTTGCCGGCCTTGAGCGAAACGTTCGGCATGCGCTGGAACTGCACGTTGGCCCAGTTGTCGGCATACGAGCAGCCGTGCGATTCCTTCTCGCCGATGATGTGCGCCTGGTCGCGGGTGGCCTGGTAGTTGACCAGGATGCCGTCCTTGATGATGTCCCAGTTCTTGCACTTGACGCCTTCGTCGTCGTAGCCGACCGCACCCAGCGAACCCGGGGTGGTCTTGTCGGCGACGATGTTGACCAGGTCCGAGCCGTACTTGAACTTCTTGGTCTGCCATTTATCCAGCGTGGCGAAACTGGTGCCGGCGTAATTGGCCTCGTAGCCCAGCACCCGATCGAGTTCGGTCGGGTGGCCCACCGACTCGTGGATGGTCAGCCACAGGTGCTCCGGCGACAGCACCAGGTCGTACTTGCCCGGTTCGACCGACTTGGCGGTCAGCTTGGCCTTGGCCTGCTTGCCGGCCAGGCGCGCGTCTTCGATCAGGTCATACGATTTGGTGTACAGCGTGGTCACGCCGCCGGCCGCCTGCAGCTGGTGCTCGGGGCGCGCGTCCAGGTATTCGTAGCCCATGCCGACCGGCGCGGACAGGCCCTGGCGGGTGCGGAACTTGTTCGACTTCTGATCGACGGCGGTGGCGAAGAACGGCATCCACAGGCGGTGGATGTCCTGGTCGATGTAGGAACCGTCGGTGGAGGCGAAATACTTCTGCTGGTTCACCTGGAACAGCAGCGATTGCATGAAGCTGGCGCCGCCCTCCATGCCGGCCTTGTTGGCGGCGACCAGCAGGTCGGCCTTGTCCTTGATGGCGACCGTGCGCCAGTCCTTGACGATGGGCGTGGCCCAGGCCACTTCGCCCACGCCCTTGACCGGCGCCAGGATCACGGGTTCGGTCTGCAGCTTGGCGTTGGCCTTGGCGATGGCCACTGCCTGGCGCGCGGCCGCGGCCACGCCGTCCGGCGTCATGTCGTTGGTGGCGGCGAAGCCGTAGGCGCCGCCCGCGATCACGCGCACGCCGACGCCGGCCGACTCGGTGTTCACCACGTTTTCGACATTCAGGTCGCGGGTGGTGATGAACTGGTTGAGGTAGCGGCCCACGCGCACGTCGCAATACGAGGCGCCGGCCTGAGTGGCGGCGGTCATCGCGGTATCGGCCAGGGCCTTCTTGAATTTCACGTCCACCGGCTTGATCAGCTCTTCCGCCGCGATGGCGCGGCCGAAGGTGGGCAGCAGCATGGTGCCCAGAGCCAGACTGCTGATATTGAGGAAGTCACGTCGTTGCATAGTCTCTCCAACATGGTTGCGGGCCAGCCGCCCGATCGGTTCTGCTTTTTATTTGCGCTTTTATTCGCTTTTGTGCCTGAACTACTGTGATACCGCTTGTTACTTTACGTTACACCTGAATATCCGTCGCCTGTTCCAGGGGTTTGGCAATATTAGCGCCGGAGTTAGACCGCAGATTGCAAAATGTATGCCATCGGAAACTGATCCGCAAGTGCCTGTTTTGGACCCGCGGAGTGTCCGCTCCGGTGTCCGGGCAGTGTCCGCGCAGTGTCCGCGCCCTGTCCGCGCCCATGATGGCGCACTGTCCCGGTGCGCCGGCGCCATTGCGCTTGACCTGTTTGCGTGCTTGGCAGATGATCGCGCTGGACGCGCGCCGCGTCGTCCCCACACCACACTTCAGGAGACTGTGCATGAAACGATACGTACTGGCCACCCTGGCCGCCACGCTGCTGATGGGCGGCCTCGCCACAAGCGGGAGCGCCCTCGCCACAAGCGGGAGCGCCCTCGCCGACGACGCGCTGAAGGCGGCCATCGCCGCCCCCACCCGCACGCCGGACAACGTGAAGCGCGACGTGTATCGCCATCCTTACGAAACGCTGAGCTTTTTCGGCATCAAGCCGAACATGACGGTGGTCGAGCTGGCGCCGGGCGGCGGCTGGTACACCGAGATCCTGGCGCCCTACCTGCGCGATCACGGCAAGCTGATCACCGGCGGCAACGATCTGGCCTCGCCCAACGAGGGCGAGCGCCGCGGCGCCGAGCGTTTCATGGCGCGCCTGAACGCCAAGCCGGAGGCCTACAACAAGGTGGCGATCGGCGTGTTTTCGCCGGGCCGCAAAATCGAGCTGGCGCCGGCCAACAGCGTGGACATGGTGCTCACCTTCCGCAACATCCACAACTGGATCGAGCTGGGTCCGGACAAGATGAATGATCTCTTCAAGCAGTTGTACACGGTGCTCAAGCCGGGCGGCGTGCTGGGTGTGGAGGAACACCGGCTGCCGGCGTCGAAGACGCAGGACGACAAGGCCAGCACCGGCTACATGCACGAAGCGTATGTGATCAAGCTGGCGGAATCGGCCGGCTTCAAACTGGCCGCGAAGTCGGAGATCAACGCCAATCCCAAGGATACGGCCGACCACAAGAACGGCGTCTGGGCGCTGCCCCCGACCCTGACCAACAAGGACGAGGACCGCGCGAAGTACCTGGCCATCGGCGAGAGCGACCGCATGACGCTGAAGTTCGTCAAGCCGTAATCTGGCCCGGGGCGTGGCTCAGAACCGGGTGAATTTGCTTTCGTCCGGCGCTCCTTCCGACACCGGGGCCAGGCCGCGCGCCGGTCGCGCCGAGGCGGCGGTCGTCTTCAGTACCGCCGGCCGGCGTACGGCGCCCATGCGTGGCGCCTCGTCCAGCGCATACTGCTTGAACACCGACATCAGATGCCGCAGCTGCTCCGCCTGCGCATTCATCTCTTCCGACGTCGCCGCCAGTTCTTCCGAGCTGGCGGCATTCACCTGCGTGGTCTCGCTCAGCTGGATCACCGCGCTGTTAATCTGCCGCACACCGGAGCTCTGTTCCTCGGAGGCCGCGGAAATTTCCTGCACCAGGTCGGAGGTCTTGCGGATGTTCGGCGCCAGCGCATCGAACATCACGCCGGCCTGTTCCGCCAGCTCGACGCTGTCGGCCGCCACCTGGCTGATTTCCTGCGCCGCCACCTGGCTGCGTTCCGCCAGCCGGCGCACCTCGGCCGCCACCACCGCGAAGCCCTTGCCGTGTTCCTGCGCGCGCGCCGCCTCGATCGCCGCGTTCAGCGCCAGCAGATTGGTCTGATAGGCGATATCGTCGATGATGCCGATCTTGCCGGCGATCTGCTTCATGGCCGTCGCCGTCGCCTTCACCACCTCGCCGCCGCGCGAGGCCTCGCCGGCGGCCTGGGTGGCGATGCCGTCGGTGACTTTCGCGTTCTCGGTATTCTGCGCGATCGAGGCCGTCATCTGCTCGATCGAGGCGCTGGTCTCCTCCACGCCCGCGGCCTGCTCGCTGGCCGCCTGCGACAGCGACTGCGCGGTGGCGCTGACCTCCTGCGCCGCGCTGGCCAGGTGGCTCACCACCATCTGCACCTCGCGCACAATGCCGGACAGGCTGCGCGCCAACCACACCGCCAGCACGCAGCCGAGAACCGCGATCACTACGTCCAGCCCCAGGATGATCTGCTTGGCCGAATTGGTGATGCTGGTCATGCCCTCCGATTCGCCCTGGGTTTCCGCATCGTTCACCTTCAGCAACTTGCGGAAGGCTGTGGCGATGGCTTCATCGGCGCCCTTGATTTCCTTGTCCATCTCCAGCACCGACATGCCCTTCTCGCGCATGGCCTCCAGCTGCGCCATGCTGCCGTCGTAGCTTTTGACGCCGGCCAGCACATCGTT
Organism: Duganella callida; assembly: GCF_004614165.1. Classification (GTDB taxonomy): domain Bacteria; phylum Pseudomonadota; class Gammaproteobacteria; order Burkholderiales; family Burkholderiaceae_D; genus Rugamonas; species Rugamonas callida. The sequence continues at coordinate 14,243 of NZ_SPVG01000122.1, forward strand.
CAGCAGCGTCTGCTCCTCGGGGCTGGCTGAGCCGGCGTTGCGGTAGTTGGCCATCTGCTTTTCGATTTCCGCCAGGTCGGCGCGGAACTTGGTGTTATTGTCGGCGCCGCGCAGGATGTAGTTCTTGAAGTGGCGCACCGCGTGACCATGCGCAGTCACCCCCTCCAGCACCGCGTTCTTGCGCGCCAGCGTGATGTTCTCGAAATCGATCCAGTTGTCGTGCAGGGCGGTCAGCTTGGCGAAGGCGATCACGCCCATCACGACCACCAGCAGCACGATGCTGCCAAAGCCGGCATGCAGCCGGGTCTCCATTTTCATTTTTTCCAGCATGGCGGGTACTCCCTGGCGAGGCTGTCCACATGGTATTGTGAACCAATATCGACATCAAAGTCTCACTAAAACTAACGGTGCGCTGTCCTGCGTGTGCTGCCGTACCTTCGCCGCTAAGGAATCCGAGCGACAAACTCTTGCAGGTGCAGCGTGGCCACCAGGTGCTGCACGTTGAGCAGCATGACGAAGCGGCCGCCGACCTTGCCGATGCCGTGCAGCAGATCGGCGCGCACGCTGCCGAAGCGCGGCGCCGGCTCGATATCCTCGGCCGGAATGTCCAGGACAGCGTTGACCGCATCGACCAGAATGCCGATCACCAGCGGCCCTTCCGACGCCATCACCTCCACCACGATGATGCAGGTGCGCTTGGTCACCGGCGACGGCGCGCGCTCCAGCCGGCGCGCCAGGTCCAGCACCGGCACCGCCGTGCCGCGCAGGTTGATCACCCCGCAGATCGACGGCGGCATCTGCGGCACCGGCGTCACGCCGGCGTATTCCAGGATCTCGCGCACGGCCAGGATGCCCATGGCGAACATCTCCTGGCCCAGCATGAAGCTGAGGTACTGCGCCGGCTGCTGCTGGGACAATGCCGGCGCATCGGCGGCGGTCGGGGTGCTCATGGCGGCCTCGCTCAGAATTTGACGAAGTGCGACTCGTCCGGCTCACTGACGTCGCTCATGCGCCGGCTGGACACCGCGCCGATCGGCCGTCCGGGCCGGGTCGCCGGCTTGCGCGGCGGCGCCGCCACCGTGCGCAGCGGCCGCGACACGCCGGCCAGCTTGAAGAAGGCCATGGCCTGCTGCAGCTGCTCCGCCTGGCTGCTCATCTCCTCGGCGGTGGCGGCCAGCTGCTCCGAACTGGAGGCGTTCTGCTGGGTGGTCTGGCTCAGCTGCGTGACGGCGGCGTTGATCTGGCCGACGCCGGCCGACTGTTCCTCCGACGCCGCCGTGATTTCCTGCACCAGGTTGGAGGTGCGGCGGATGTTCGGGACCATCTCGTCCAGCAGCTGACCGGCCTTGTCGGCCAGCTCCACGCTGCTGGAGGCCACCTGCTCGATCTCCTGCGCCGCCACCTGGCTGCGCTCGGCCAGTTTGCGCACCTCGGCCGCCACCACGGCGAAGCCCTTGCCATGCTCGCCGGCGCGCGCCGCCTCGATCGCCGCGTTCAGCGCCAGCAGGTTGGTCTGGTAGGCGATATCGTCGATGATGCTGATCTTCTTGGCGATCTGCTGCATCGCCGCCACCGTCGACTTGACCGCCTCGCCGCCCTCCGCCGCCTCCCTGGCCGCCTTGCTGGCGATGCCGTCGGTGACCTTGGCGTTTTCGGTGTTCTGCGAGATCGACGCCGTCATCTGCTCGACCGAGGCGCTGGTTTGCTCGGTGCCGGCGGCCTGCTCGCTGGCCGCCTGCGACAGCGACTGCGCGGTGGCGCTGACCTCTTCCGAGGCCGAGGCCAGCGCCTCGGCGCCGTTGTTCACTTCCTGCACCACGTGCGACAGCTTGTCGATCATGCCCTTCATCGCCGCCAGCAGGCTGCCGCTGTCGCCGGCGCGCAGCTGCACGTCGGCGGTGAGGTCGCCGTCCGCCACCCGGCGCACGATGTCGGCCGCATACGCGGGGTCGCCGCCCAGCTGCCGCATGATGCCCTGCAGGATGAACAGGCCGATCGCCACCAGCAGCGCCAGCGCCACCGCGGCCGAGGTGTACATGCTGCGCAGCGCCGCCGCCGACGCTTCCTCGGCGTGCGACACGTCGGTCTCGCCGTATTGCACGTTCAGCGCCACCAGCTTGTTCAGGCTCTCCTCCGCGTCGTGAAAGGCGGTGCGGTTCTCCTTGATCGTGTTGTGCACCGCGACGAACAGTTCCTTGCGCCGCGCCAGCTCGGCGCGCGGGATCTGGCTGGCCGTCTGCGTGACCACAGCGTCGCGCTGCTTCCAGTTGTCCCACTGCTTGACGAAGACATTCCACACCTGCGCCTCCTCCTTTTCCTGCGGCAGCGCGTCATACACCTTCCACGCCTTGTCGATCCTGGCCCAGGCTTCCTGCTTGCGCTTGATCTCGTGATCGACGTCGGCCACGTCGTCCGGATACAGCGCCATGGCGTCGATCGCGCGGCTGGCCGAGCGCAGCGCCGTCTGCGCCTCGCTGATGGTCTGCAGCGCCTGCACCGAGGGCATGCGGTTCTTGCCGATCGAGAGCAGCATCTGGCTCTGCAGCTTCATGCCATTGAAAGCCACCAGCCCCACCACCAGCAGCGCCAGCACCGCCACCGCCAGCAACATCAAAATCTTGGTCCTGACCTGTAAACTCGACAGCATGACGAACCCCTCCCGTTTGGATGATTATTATGTTGATGCTTCCGCCAGCGCCCGCAGCCTGCGCCGGTCCTGCCTGATCCAGCCCACCAGTTCCTGCGCCGGCATGGGTTGCGCCAGCAGATAGCCCTGCGCCATATCGCAACCGAGATCGCGCAGCAGCTTCCAGTCCTCCACCGTCTCCACGCCCTCGGCCACCGTCGCCACGCCCAGGCTCTGCCCCAGTTCCAGTGCGCTTTTCAGCACCATGTGACGGTTCGGCCATTGCGCCGCGCCGTTGACGAAGCTGCGGTCGATCTTCAGCTCCGTGAACGGGCAGCGCGCGAACTGCTGCATGGACGAGTAGCCGATGCCGAAATCGTCCATCGCCAGGCCATAGCCCATCAGCCGCAGCCGGCCCATATTGGTCAACGCCTGCGACAGCTGGCGCATCACACTGGTCTCGGTCACTTCCCACACCAGCGCCTTGGGCGGCGCGCCGGACGCCGCCACCAGCGACGTCAGACGGTCGATGAAGCCGCGATCGGCCAGGTTGTCGGCGCTCAGGTTGACCGCCACCGTCAGCGGCGGCAGGCCGGCCTGCTTCCAGTCGTGCAGATGCCGCAGCACCTGGCGCACCATCTCCAGCGTGAACTCGGCCATCAGCGACGTGCCCTCCAGCGCCGGGATGAAATGCGACGGCGGCAGCAGGCCGCGCTGTGGCTGTCGCCAGCGCGCCAGCGCTTCCACGCCTTTCAGGTGACCGTTGTGCATCGCCACCTTGGGCTGGAAGTACGGCAGGAATTCCGCGCGCGCCAGCGCCTGTTCCAGCACTTCCAGCGCGACCTGCGGCAATGGCGGTGCCACCGCCGGCTCGCAATCGCCGCCGCGGCCGGCGCCGGCCTTGTGCAGCAGCTGCGTCAGCGATTCCAGCTGCACCGGCTTGACCAGGGTGCCCAGCAGGCCCATGCCGGCATCGTCGCAGGCCATGCTTTCGATGATCTCCAGCAGGCGCGGATCGCGCGCGCTGACCACGATCAGGTTTTCGGTCAGGTGCCGGTCGCGCAGCTGGCAGGTCAGTTCGATACCGTCCATGCCCGGCATCTCGAGGTCGGTGAGCACCAGGTACACCGGGCAGTTCTGCCGGCCGTCCAGCACCCGCAAGGCCTGGTTGCCGTCGGCCGCCTCCAGGATTTCGCCGAATTTCAGCTGGCGCAGCAGGCCGACCAGATAGCCGCGCTGGACCTCGCTGTCCTCCACCACCAGCACGCGGCGGCCGGCCCACGGCGGGGCATCGGTGGCATCGGTGGCGGTCGGGGTGGCCATGTCAGTACTGCAGCTGCTGCAGGATTTCGCGATAGATTGCGTTCAGCGGCACCGATTTTTCGACGCCGCCCTTTTTCACCGCCTCCTTCGGCATGCCGTACACCACGCAGCTGGCCTCGTCCTGCGCCACCGTGCGCGCGCCGGCCTTGAACATCTCCAGCATGCCGGCGGCGCCGTCGTCGCCCATGCCGGTCATGATCACGCCCAGCGCGTTGGCGCCGGCCGCGCGCGCGGCGGAGCGGAACAGCACATCGACCGACGGCCGGTGGCGGTTCACCAGCGGCCCGTCCACCACCTCGACGAAATACTGGGCGCCGGTGCGGCGCAGCAGCATGTGCTTGCCGCCGGGCGCGATCAGCACCTGGCCCTGCAGCACGCGGTCATTGTTCTCGGCTTCCTTGACGCGCACCTGGCACACGCTGTCCAGCCGTGCCGCGAAGGCGGCGGTGAATTTTTCGGGCATGTGCTGCACCACCACGATGCCGGGCGAGACGCGCGGCAGGCAGGTCAGCACTTCCTCCAGCGCCTGCGTGCCGCCGGTGGAGGTGCCGATGGCGACGATACGCTCGGTGGTGGCGGTCATCGGCCGCGCATCCATCGGCGGCAGGATGGCGTCCGCGTTCAGCTTGACCGTCACCGGCGGCGGCGCCGGACGGTTGGCCAGCTTGCCGACGCGGGCGCCGGCGGCCGCGCGCACGGCCGATATCAGCTCGTCGGCGCTGTCGTGCAGGAACTGCTTCAGGTCCAGGCGCGGCTTGGTGATGATCGCCACCGCGCCGGCGGTCAGCGCCTCCACCGAGGTCTGCGCGCCCTTTTCCGTCAGCGTGGAGCAGATCACCACCGGCGTCGGGTGCTCGGTCATCAGCTTGCGCAGGAAGGTGATGCCGTCCATCTTGGGCATTTCGACATCGAGCACGATCACGTCCGGCCACTGCACCTTCATGCGTTCCATCGCCAGCAGCGGATTGGCCACCGCATGCATGACGGTGATGCCGGGCGCCGCGTTCAGCAGCCCGCTCAGCACCTGGCGCACCACGGCCGAATCGTCGACGATCATGACCTTGATATCGTTCATGCTTTTGCCCTTCTCCCTGCATTGCTCCACCGCTCCTGCGCGCTGTCGGGCGGCACCTGGCGGCTCAGCACTTCGCCATTGCGGATGGTGAAGATCAGTTGCCGGTGGCCCTCGCCGTACAGGCTTTCCGACACCACGTGGATGCCGTACTGCTGCAGCATGCTGCGCGCGCAGTCGCCGTTCTGGGTGCCGATGTCGCGCACCTTTTCGCTGCGCGGGAACATGGCGCCGCCGCCGAAGATCTTGCCCTGACACTGCATCAGCGGCACGCCATGCCGCGCCATCCCCTCGATCATCAGCTCCATGGCGTCGACGCCGTACATGCCCGGCTTGTCGGCCGGCCGGTCGTTCTTGCGGCGGCCGTGGCCGGGCAGCAGAAAGTGCGACATGGCGCCGATGCGCAGCGCCGGATGCCACAGCGTGATCGACACGCAGGAACCGAGCAGCGTGCGCACCCGATACCGCTCGTCGCCGACGAAGTAATCGCCGGGCATGAGGAAGATATCGATAGGTTTGGCGTCGCTCATGGTTTGCGGTAGACCGAAGGCGCGTTGGCGATCAGGGTATCGTTAATATCGTTCAGCGTTTCCGAATGCCCGATCAGAAAGTAGCCGCCGGGCCGCAGCTGCGCCAGCAGGCGCGTCACCACCTGCCGCTTGGTCTCCAGATTAAAGTAAATCATCACATTGCGCAGGAAGATGACGTCAAACGTGCCGACCTTGGGCAGCGGCGCGTTCAGGTTCAGATGCTGGAACTGCACCCGCTGGCGCAATGCCCGTTCGATCAGCAGCGTGCCGCTCTCGCTGCCCTGCCCCTTCAGGCAGAAGCGCTTCAGGTACTGCTGCGGCACCTGGCTGGCGCGCTCCATCGGATAGTGGCCGCAGCGCGCGCGTTCCAGCACGCGGGTGCTGATGTCGGTGCCCAGCACCTCCCAGGCGCCATCGATACCCATCACGTCGGCCAGCACCATGGCGATGCTGTACGGTTCCTCGCCGCTGGAACTGGCGGCGCTCCATACCCGCATGCTGCGCCCTTTGTCACGCGCCTCCTGCGCCAGATCGCGCAGCAGGTTGAAGTGCTTGGGTTCGCGGAAAAAATAAGTCTCGTTGGTGGTCAGCAGATCGACCGCGATCTGCAGCTCCTGCGGCTGCGCGCGGCTTTCCAGCAGGCGCAGATAATCGCCGTAGCTGTCGAGCTGGTAGTGGGCCAGGCGCTTGGCCAGGCGGCCGCTGACCAGCGCCTGCTTGCCGTTGGCCATGGTGATGCCGGCAGCGTCGTAGATGAAGCGCTGGAACTGCAAAAATTCGCGATCGGTGATCATCGCCACGGCCATGGCCTGCCTTCATCATGCGGCGGCGGCTGCGGTGCCGCGCGCCATGTCAACAATCTCCTCGCTCGACAGCACCCGCTCGATGTCGAGCAGGATCACGAACCTGCCGCTGTGTTTGCCCATGCCGGCGATGAAGTCGGGGCGGATGCGGGTGCCGAACGAGGGCGCCGGCTCGATGTCGGCGGCGGCGATTTCCACCACCGCGTTGACCGCGTCCACCAGCATGCCCAGCACCTGCTTGCCGTCGCCGTCGCCCGCCTCCACGATGACGATGCAGCTGCGCTTGCCGATCGCGCTCCGCGCGCGGCCGAAGCGCGCCGACAGGTCCATCACCGGCACCACCGCGCCGCGCAGGTTGATCACGCCGCGCACGCAGTCCGGCATCATCGGCACCGTGGCCACGCTGCCGTACTCGATGATCTCCTTGATGTGCAGGATACCGACCGCATACTGGTCCTCGCCCAGCATGAAGGTCAGGAACTGGCTGGGCAGCGCGGCGCCGCCCTGCAGGGCGACGATGGCACTGCTGCCGTAGGTGACGATGTCGGCCGGGGTGTCCATAAACCTCCTTTATGCGGCCAGCGCCACCGCGCCGCGGCCGCTGACGGTGTGCATCAGCGCCGCCACGTCGATGATCAGCGCCACCTCGCCGTTACCGAGGATGGTGGAACCGCTGATGCATTTGACTTCGCTGAAGATGGGACTCAACGGCTTGATCACGGTCTGGAATTCGCCCAGCAGCGTATCCACCACCAGGCCGGCGCGCTGGTTGCCGAACTTGAGCACCACGATGCTCTCGCGCCGCGTGCTGGCGCCGTCGATGCGGAACAGCTCGCGCAGGCGGATGAACGGCAGCACCTGGCCGCGCAGGTTGCTGTAATCCTGTCCCGGCTCGGTGGCGTATTCGATGCATTCCTCGATCATGTCGAGCGGGATCACGAACACCGACGATCCCACCTGCACCAGGAAGCCGTCGATGATCGCCAGCGTCAGCGGCAGGCGCACGGTGACGGTGGTGCCCTGCCCTTCGCGGCTGCTGACGTCCACGCTGCCGCGCAGCGCCTGGATGTTGCGCTTCACCACGTCCATGCCGACGCCGCGGCCGGACAGGTTGGTGATCTTCTCGGCGGTCGAAAAGCCGGCCTCGAAAATCAGGTTGTAGATTTCGCTGTCGCTCAGCTTGCGCTCCGGGTCGACCAGCCCGCGTTCGATCGCCTTGGCCAGGATTTTCTCCTTGCGCAGGCCGCCGCCGTCGTCGCTGACCTCGATCACGATGCTGCCCGACTCGTGGAAGGCGTTCAGCTTGATCATGCCTTTCGCCGGCTTGCCGGCCGCCACCCGCACCTCGGCCGGCTCGATGCCGTGGTCCATGGCGTTGCGTACCAGGTGCATCAGCGGATCGCCGATCTTCTCCACCACGGTCTTGTCGAGTTCCGAATCCTCGCCGTCGACGATCAGGCCGATATCCTTGCCCAGCTCGCGCGCGACGTCGTGCACCACGCGCTGGAAGCGGTTGAAGGTGGCGCCGATCTTCACCATGCGCAGTTCCAGCGCGGCGTCGCGCACGTCCTCCACCAGCCCGGTGAGGGTCGAGGTGCACTCCAGCAGTTCGCTGTTGCGCAACTGCTGGCCGATCATGTTGGCGCGCGCGCCGGCGATGATCAATTCGCCCACCAGGTCGATCAGCCGATCGAGCTTGTCGGAATCGACGCGGATCGAGCGGCTCTCCTGCGCCTTCTGTTCGCTGACCTGCTTCTGCTTGGCCAGCGCCGCCTCCACCACCACCGGCGGCACGTTGCCGGCATCGACCAGGATCGCGCCCAACTGCTGCGGCGGCGCATCCTTGGGTTTCCCGGACTGCTGCTGCAGCGCCTCTTGCAGTTCGTGCGCGGTGACGCTGCCGCAGCGCACCAGGATCTCGCCCAGCCGCGCCGCCTGCTCCGGCAGCGCGCGGATCAGGTTGACATATTCGGACACCTTGCTGTGCGGCGGGATGATGCGGATCTCGCAGTCGTCCTGCACGAATTCGAACACGCCGGCGATGGCCTCGCGGTCGGCCGTGCTGTCGAAGGCGATCTCGAAACCGAGGTAGCACAGTTCCGCATCCATCTCGTCGGCCGGGGGCAGCGCGTCGGGGATGGTGGCGATGCCGACGATGCGCCCCAGCTTGGCCAGGTAGCGCAGGAAGGCGATGGGGTCCATGCCGTTCTGCAGCACCACGCGGCCGAAGCGCAGCGAGATGTGCCAGTAGTCGCTTTCGCCGCGCTCCTGGTCGATGCGTTCCAGTTGCGGTTCAGTGTGCACCGCCAGCGACGATGCCGCCGGCGCGGCGGCGCCGGCTTCGCCCTCCATGTGGCGGCGCAGCTGCTCCTGCAGCATCTCGCCTTCCGGCGCGGTGTCGGGGTCCTGCTCGTGGCGGCCGGCGGCCAGGGCGTCGATCATGCCGGACAGGTAATCGCAGCAGGACAGCAGCAGCACCACCATTTCGTCGCTCAGCGTCACGCTGCCGTCGCGCACCTTGTCGAGCAGGCTTTCCACCACGTGGGTGAAGGCGACGATGTGATCGAGGCTGAACAGGCCCGCCGAACCCTTGATGGTGTGCGCGGCGCGGAAGATGGCGTTGATCGCCTCGCCCTGATCGCCGGCCAGATCGACGTTGAGCAGCGCGTTTTCCATCTCTTCCAGCAGCTCGCGGCTCTCGGCGATAAATGTCTGCAGCGCTTCGTCCAGATTCATGGCATTCCCTTTACGCGTGTATCAGCACGGCGTCGCCGAAGAAGGCGACCAGGTCCAGCATCTCGAAGATTTCCACCACGGCGGGGCTGTGCCGCACCAGGCGCAGCGCGCGCTGTTCGGCCGCCGCGGTCTGCTTGGCCAGCATCAGCACCTGCAGGCCGGCGGTGTCCAGTTCCGTCACGCCGGACAGGTCGATCTCCAGCACCGGCGCCTTGCGCAGCGCCTCGATCACGGTGGTTTTCAGGTCGGCGGCGCGATAGATGTTCATCTCGCCGTCGAGGGCAATCCTGGTCACATCGTCAGCCATCACAGCCTCCGGATAGAATTATGGCAGCACCAGCTTGGCAACGGCGCCCAACAGCACCTCCGGCTTGAACGGCTTGACCACCCAGGCCCTGGCGCCGGCCGCCTTGCCTTCTTCCTTCTTGCTCTCTTGCGATTCGGTGGTCAGCATGATCACCGGCGTGAATTTATAGTTGGGCAGTTGCTTGAACTCGCGCACGAAGGTGATGCCGTCCATGTTGGGCATGTTCACGTCGCACACCACCAGGTGGATCTTCTGTCCCGTGCATTTGGACAGCGCATCGACGCCGTCGCGCGCTTCTATCACATCGTAACCCGCGCCCTTCAACGCGATGCCGACCACCTGACGCAGGGAAGCCGAATCGTCCACCACCATGATGCTCTTTGCCATGTCTGATCTATCCCTCAGAAGAATGTGATTTCATCCGCCTCGGCGGCGGCGGGGGCGGCGAGTTTTGCGCCGCTGTGCACCGCGTGCTCCTCCGCCATTGCATAGGTTTTCTGCAGTTCGTGCAGCAGCCGGTCGGGGTCCAGCGGTTCCAGCACGCCGCTGTCGTCGTAGTGGGCGCGGTTCTCGCGCAACAGCGCCGGCAGGCGCTCCATGTTCTCGCGCACGTGCGACATCACCTGGCTGACGCGGTCCTGGAACTGCAACTGCACCAGCGCCTGGCCCACCTCGCCCTGGATGCCGATGCTTTCCTGCTTCAGCTGATCGGACGACTGCACCAGCGCGTCGGTCATCTGGCGGAATTCGTCGAGCACCGCGGCGATCATGCCCTCGGCCGACTGCATCGATTTGTCTTCCGCCTCGCTCGACTGTTCGGCGGCCTGGCTGGCGGCCAGGATGGCGCTGCTGATCTGGTTGACGCGGTTGGAGATTTCCTTGCCGGTTTCGGCCGAGCGGCCCGACAGCATGCGCACTTCCTGCGCCACCACGGCGAAGCCGCGTCCCGCCGGGCCGGCGCGCGCCGCCTCGATGGCGGCGTTCAGCGCCAGCAGATTGGTTTGCGCGGCGATGCTGGCCACGCCCTCGGCCATGCCGCGCAGCTCGCGCGTAAAGCGTTCCAGGTCGCGGATCTGCGCCAGCATGGCCTGCTTGGAACTCATCGCCGATTTCATCGAGCTGACCACCGAGCCCAGTTGCCGTTCGCTGCGGCCGAACACCTCGGTCATCGAGCCGCCTTGATTTGCCCCGCTGGACACGTGCACCGCGTTGTCGAGGCGGTCGACGATGTTGGAGAAGCGCGACGCCAGGTCGGCGATGGCTTCCTCCATCTGCGCGCGCGAGTTTTCGATATGCCGCGCCCACACCGGCAACACGGCGTCGCCGAAGCGCTCGCGCGCCGCCAGGTAGTCGTCGATCATCGGATGGTCGCCGGAGGAGGCGCCGCCGCCCGCCGTGCTGAAACCGGACTCATGCGTACTCCACGCGGCGGCGCCCAGCAGCAGCGCCGCCCAGATCAGGGTAGGCCAACCCCAGCTACTCCAACCGGCCACAACCGTACCCAAGGCGCCGGCGCCAGCCAGGCCGTACACTAGTAATTTGCTACTCACCCCGGTTCGATTCTTCACTGAACGCCACCTCTTTGTGAGCCCGGCGCCGCGAGCGGGCGCCGCCTGAAATCCAACTGTATCGCAGAAATCCCGGTGCGTGCCACCCTGTATCCGCGAACGCGGACGCTGTTGCACCAATACAACCTTCGGGCGTCAGGCCAGCAGCGCGTGCCGCGGCGCGCGCAGGACCGGGCGCGCCGCCGTCGCCGCGTCACCCAGCTTGAAGATGCTGACCGCGGATGCCAGCCGCGCCGCCTGTTCCTGCATGGCGTCGGCCGCGGCGGCGGCCTGCTCGACCAGCGCCGCGTTCTGCTGCGTGACCTGGTCCATCTGCGTGATCGCCATGTTCACCTGTTCGATGCCGTGGGTCTGCTCGGTGCTGGCGTTGCTGATCTCGGCCATGATGGCGGTCACGCGCTGGATCGCGCCGACCACCTCTTCCATGGTGCTGCCGGCCTGGCCTACCAGCCGCGTGCCGTCGTCGACCTTGCCGACCGAGTCGTCGATCAACGCCTTGATTTCGCGCGCGGCGGCGGCCGAGCGCTGCGCCAGGTTGCGCACCTCCGACGCCACCACGGCAAAGCCACGGCCCTGCTCGCCGGCACGGGCCGCTTCCACCGCCGCGTTCAGCGCCAGGATGTTGGTCTGGAACGCGATGCCGTCGATCACGCCGATGATGTCGACGATCTTCTTCGAGGAGGCGTCGATCGAGGCCATGGTCTGCACCACGTCCGACACCACCGCGCCGCCGCGCTGCGCCACCTCGGCCGCATTGGCGGCCAGCTGGTTGGCCTGGCGCGCGTTCTCGGCGTTCTGGCGCACGGTGCTGGTCAGTTGTTCCATTGATGAGGCAGTCTCTTCCAGCGAACTGGCCTGCTGCTCGGTGCGCGAAGACAGGTCCAGGTTGCCGGCCGCGATTTCGGTCGAGGCGGTGGTGATGGTGTCGGTGCCGTTGCGCACGTCGCCGACGATGCGCACCAGGCTCTGCGACATGCGGTTCAGCGCGTGCAGCAGCTTGCCCGTTTCATCCTTGCTGAAATCGGTCTGTTCAGGACAGGTCAGGTCGCCGCCGGCCACCGACTCGGCGCGCGTCACGGCCTCGTTGATGGGACCGGTGATGCCGGTGGTCAGCCACCACGCGAACACCACGCCGAAGCCCACCACCAGCAGCGCCAGCACCAGCAGCAGATTGCGGCTTTGGGCCGCCACCTGGTCGATGCGCTCGGCGGCCTCGTCGATGGCCTTGCGCTGGTGGTCCAGGATTTTCTGCAACATCGTTTCATAGCCCTTGGAGGCCGGCAGATAGATCTGCTCCAGGATGCGCGACGCTTCCGCCGCGTCGCCGGCGGCCTTGGCCTTCATGACGTTGTCGCGCGAGCCGACGTACAGCTTGCGCTGCTCCTTGAGCTGGTCCATCAACTGCCTGTCGTCGTCGGTGGTCAGCTGCTCGATCTTGCTGATCAGGCTTTGCGCGAACTCGGTGCCGCCCTTGGCTTCCTCGGCAAAGAAGGTGGCCAGCGACGGGTCGGAACTCTTGGCGATGGCGGTGGTGCGGCGGATGCCGGCGAACACCGTGCGGTACCAGTCGGAGATCAGACGCTCCTTGGCCAGCGGCGTGGCCATCATGTCGCGGGTGGACGCGGCCACACCCTGCAGACGGTAAATCCCGAGCGCCGTGTTGAGGATGAGGATGGCGAGGATGATGGCGAAGCCGAACGCCAGACGCCGGCCGATGCTGAGATCACTGATTTTCATACTGGGTCTCCGTCGCAGATTGTTTTTCTATAGTAACGCGAAATCAGTAATTGTTTTCAACTAATCGTTAAGCCTGTTACCAAGTGGATAGAAAAATATATTTTAATTTCCATTCTAATCTGCAACAAATATTGAGTCACAGACTGTGAAAACGTTTACACTTTGAATTCTCCATTTGTACGGCTATTTACATGGCGGGTTTTAAAACACAATATTGCCCGTTCAGCCATTCGCGTTACGACTACAGCCATGAGCACTGCATTCCTAGAACACCGAGCGAAATACCGAGACACCGTATCGCGCCGTTATGGCGTCACTCCAGAACTGTACGACGAAGCCTCGCGCCTGCTGGCGCCGCTGGCGATTCCATTCAGCATGCGCAAGGGCGAGTATTTGCAGCGCATCGGCACGCCGGCGCAGTACGTGCACTGGCTGCACAGCGGCGTCGCGCGCACCGGCTTCATCACGGAAGCGGGCAATGAGGTGACGCTGCATTTTCAGACCGACGGCGAACCGGTGGCGGCGCACGACGACCTGTTGCGTTCGCGCGAATCGCTGCCGGCGCTGAACTTCGTGCTGGCGGAAACGGCCATCCATGGCTACCGTCTGGAGTGGGCCGAAGTGAATGCGCTGTATGCGCGCAACAGTCAGCTGCGCGACTATTATCTGGGTGCGGCCGAGCGCAGCATCATGGACCAGAGCCGCCGGCTGTATCTGAACGCCTCGCCGGCGCAGGGCCGACTGAATGCCTTCCGCCGCGAGTATCCGGGACTGGAACAGCGCATTTCGCAGAAAGTGGTGGCGTCGTTCCTGGGGATTACCCCGCAGTATATGTCCCAGTTGTTGCGGCAGGACGGTAACGGCAAATAATAAAACGAAAGGCGCTTTAAAAGCGCCTTTCGTTTTTGGGTATTACTTTTTAATGCTGGTGATTTTATTTTTGTCGTCGACAAATACCAGCTTGGGAGTATATTCCTTCGCCTGCTGTTCGCTCATCGGCGCGTAGGTGCAGATGATCAGCAGGTCGCCGATCTGCGCCTTGCGGGCGGCGGCGCCGTTCAGCGAAATCTCGCCGGTGCCGCGCAGGCCCGGAATCGCATAGGTGGCGAAACGCTCACCGTTGTTCACGTTATACAGTTCGATCTTTTCGTTCGGCCAGATGTCGGCCGCTTCCAGCAGATCCAGGTCGATCCCGCACGACCCTTCGTAGTTCAGGTCAGCCTGCGTCACCGCCACCCGGTGCAGCTTGGAGCGCAGCATAACTCGTTGCATAGACATACTTCTTCCCTTGGTAGTAATCGTTCAAGCTTTGCATCCTGGCCATGCGCTGGCAGCGACGCGAGGGCGATATCCTACCACCAACCAGGGGACAGACCACGTTTTTGCAAGTTTTTGCGGCACGCCGCAAAAACTTGCAAAAACGTGGTCTGTCCCCGATCAGTTGCCGATTAGTTGGCTTTTACCGGGGTGAAGTCGAGGTCGCGGAAGTCGTAGCTGAAATCCGTCTCGGTGGAGATCGGCGCCATCTTCATGCGCTCGATGCTGGCGTCCGGGTTCAGCGCGAACGTGACGTAGGCATCGGCGTTGAAGTTGCGCTCTTTCCAGCGCACGATGAAGGTGTCGTGCTGGAAGTGTTCCAGCTCGCCGGTCAGGTCCGGCGTGCGCTCGAAGCGCATCACGTGCTTGCCGCCTTCGTCACGAATGCTGACCTTGCCATACCAGGCATCCTGGTACTCGCCGTCATAGGCCGCCAGCGGCAGCGACGGCTGCGAGGTGGCCGCGCGCGCCGTGGTTTCCTTGCCCTGGCGCTCCAGTTCCTCCTTGTGCATCGCCGCCTCCTGCTCGGCGTACAGCTTGATCCAGTCCGACGGCTGCACCTTCAGGTATTGGTCGAGGATGCGGTAGTACAGCGAGGCCATGGCCGGGCTGTTCTCGGCATTGGTGAGGATGGCGATGCCCAGCTTCTCTTCCGGCACCATCAGCACCGTTGAATAGAAACCCTGCAGCGCGCCGCCGTGCATGGCGATCTTGCGGCCCTTGTAGTCGCGCAGCTGGAAGCCCAGGCCATAGGCGAAGAAGTTCGGCTTGGTGGCCGCCAGCGCCGGCTTGGGTTCGCGGATGCGCATCGGCGTCTGCTCGCTCCACAGCTCGGCCGCCTGTTTCGCGCTGAACAGCTGTTTGCCGTTCTCCATCTTGCCGCCGTTGAGCAGGAGGTTCATCCAGCGCGCGATGTCTTCGGCATTGGTGTTGATGCCCACCGCGCCCACCGCGTTCGGCACCGGCATCGGTTTCACCACCGATATCCTGTCGTTGATCTTGCTGTGCGGCGCCGAGTGGTCTTCGCTGGCCAGCATGTCGGCCACGCTGGTTTTCGTGCCGCGCATGCCCAGCGGGTCGAGGATCTGCTCCTGGATGGCCGCGCCCCACGGCTTGCCGGCTTTCTCGGCGACGATCTTGCCGGCGACGATGTACAGCAGGTTGTCGTAGGCGTAGCTGGCGCGGAAGCTGGTCGACGGCTTCACGTAGCGCAGCCTGGCGATGATCTCGTCGGTGCTGAACTGCGTGCTCGGCCACCACAGCAGGTCGCCGGCGCCCAGGCCCAGGCCACTGCGGTGGGTCAGCAGGTCGCGCACCGTCATCTGGCCGGTGACGTAGGAGTCGTACATCTGGAAGCCCGGCAGGTGTTTGGTGACCGGATCGTCCCAGGCGATCTTGCCCTGGTCGACCAGCATCGCCAGCGCGGCGGCCGTGAAGGCCTTGGAATTGGAGGCGATTTCAAACAGCGTCTTGCCGTCCACCGGCGTGGACTCGCCCAGCTTGCGCACGCCGTAACCCTTGGCCGCGACCACCTTGCCATCCTTGACGATGGCGATGGCCATGCCCGGCACGTCGAAGGTTTTCAGCGCGCGGTTGACGTCGGCGTCGAGATTGAAGGCGGGGACGGCGGCGGCGGCCGACGCGTTGGCGGCGACAGCGGCCGGCATGCCGGCCAGCGCGCCCAGAACGGCCAGCGTCAGGGCGCCGGCCGCGAAAGTGCGATGGAATTTCATTGTGCTTTCTTGAATGCTTTGTCGACCGAAGTCTGGGTTTCGGGGTGGTAGTGCGAACGCGCCTTGGCATACACGCCCTTGGCCCAATCCTTCTCGTTGGCGTTCTTCAGCAGCGCGGTGTACAGCGGCACCACGAACTTCTGGCGGCCCACGCTGAGCAGGAACTTGTTGAGCGGTTCGCGCACGTTGTAACCGGCCTGCACCGACGCCAGGAAGAAACGATAGGCGATTTCATTGTTGCCGGTCTTGCCGACGCCGAAGTTCTGGTCCAGCTCCTGCATCTGCTGGGCAGTGGCCTTGCCGTTGATATCGTTCAGGAAGTGCATCCACTCCAGCGCGATCCAGCTGCGCGCGCTCAGATCCGCGGTGGGCAGTTCACCCTTCAGCCATGCGCTGCGCTGCGCGTCCAGCGCCGCCAGGCGCGCCGACGCCGCATGTTTGGCGCTGGCCGGGATGCCCGCGCCGTACAGCCATTCCTCCAGCTCGGCCTGGGTCATCACCTCCGGATGCGCGGCCAGCAGGTTCTTCTTCAGATAGTCGACGAATTCGTCGGTGGTGGCCGACTGGAACGCGTGCTGGTCGAACCAGCCGCGCAGGAAGGGATCGAACACCTCGCGGCCGGCGCGCTGCTCCAGGGTGCGCAGCAGCCAGGCGCCCTTCGGATACACCAGGCCACTGTCGGTATAGGTGGCCGCGCTGGTGTCCGGGTCGCGCGAGACCAGCGCCTGTTTCGCCGCCGGGATGCCGGCCAGCGAGGCCATGGCCTCTTCCTGTTCCACCTGCAGGTTCATCTCCGCCACTTCCTCGCCGTACAGCTTCTCGACGATGCGGGTGGTGACGTAGGTGGTGAAGCCCTCGTTCAGCCAGAAGTGCTTCCACGAGGCGTTGGTCACCAGGTTGCCGGACCACGAGTGCGCCAGTTCGTGCGCGATCAGGTCGACCAGGCTGCGGTCGCCGGCGATCATGGTCGGGGTCAGGAAGGTCATGCGCGGGTTTTCCATGCCGCCGATCGGGAACGACGGCGGCAGCACGATCATGTCGTAACGCTCCCACCGGTACGGGCCGTACAGGCTCTCGGCGGCGGCGATCATCTTCTCGGTGTCGACCAGCTCATTGGCGGCGGCCTCGATGCGCTGCGGCTCGGCGTACACGGCGGAGCGCGGGCCGACCGGACGCACATCCAGTTCGCCGATGGCGATCGCCAGCAGGTAGGACGGAATCGGCTGCGTCATCCTGAACTTCCAGCCGCCGGCGCCAGTGGCGTTGGGGTCGTTCTCGGCGCTCATCACCACGCGCATGCCGGCCGGCGCCTCGATGCGGGCGCTGTAGGTGAAGCGTACCGCCGGCGTATCCTGCACCGGTGCCCAGGAACGGGCATTGATCTCTTCCGACTGGCTGAACATGAACGGCCGCTTGCCGGACATGGTCTGCTCGGGGTTCATCCACTGCAGCGCGGTGGCCGACGGCGCGGTGCGGTAGTACACGCGCACCTTCTGCGGCTGGAACGGCAGGGCGATGCGCAACGCGCGGCCCTTCTGCAGCTCCAGCTTGTCCAGCATGAACGAGGCGGCGCTCCAGCGGCCATTGGCCGCCAGCACCTGCACCTTGGAGACGTTCAGCTCATTGGTGTCCAGCACCAGCGTGCGCGCCGATTTGTCGATCCAGTTCAGGGTCAGCTCGGCGTAGCCGGCCAGGGTCTTGTGGCTGAAGTCCGCCTTCAGGTCCAGATACAGGTCGGTGGTGCGCACCTGGTCGTAACGCGCATAGCTCAGCGGGTCGGCGTGAGCGCTGGTCGCAGTCAGCGCGGATAGCGCGGCGAAAACGGCAGCGGCCAAAGTCTTCTTGATCATGGTGATACTTTCAATGTTGTCTGAAGCGCGGAGCAGAATACCATAGCCTTGTATCTGGTATGTGTCGGGTGAGCTGTGCTATCATGCCCGCTTCACGTGGGGAGTAGTCGGCTTGCGCCGCCCCGGCGCAAGAATCTGTGTCAACATAATCGGTCCGCAGACCGTGGCGCAGATGGCCAGCTTTTACAGCGGCTTGACGAGACCATGACCAAGACGCGGCCAATCAATGCGACAGGGCCGGAGCCGCGCCTGGGTCATTGGTTAATCGTTCCGGCCCTCGTCCTTCACACATCACATGGAAGCCTTCCTCGTTTCGACCGGTATCGTCGCCCTTGCGGAAATCGGCGACAAAACCCAGCTGCTCGCCTTCGTGCTCGCCGCCAGGTTCCGCCGTCCCTTGCCCATCGTCGCCGGCATTTTCGTGTCGACCATCGCCAACCACGCGTTTGCCGCCGCCATCGGCGCCTGGATCACCAGCCTGCTGGGACCGGACATTCTGCGCTGGGTGCTGGGCGCATCCTTCCTGGCCATGGCCGCATGGACGCTGATACCGGACAAGCTGGATGACGAGGATACCCAGTTGGCGAAATACGGCGTCTTCCTGACCACCGTGATCGCCTTCTTCCTGGCCGAGATGGGCGACAAGACCCAGGTCGCCACCGTGGCGCTGGCGGCGCGCTACCACAGCGTGGTGGCCGTGGTATGCGGCACCACGCTGGGCATGATGCTGGCCAACGTGCCGGCGGTCTACTTCGGCGACAGGATCGCCAACAGGATCTCGCTCAAGCTGGTGCACGGCATTGCCGCGCTGATCTTCGCCATCCTGGGCGTGGCCACCCTGCTAGGCGCCGGCGCCAGCCTGGGCGTCTGATCCCGCCGGCGTCGCCGGCACCAGCAGTTCCACCTGGTGGGCGCTGCCGCTGTCGCGCAGCTCCACCATCTGGTCATGCTGCGGCACGCCGTCCACCGTCAGGATAGGCGCGGCGGTCGCGCCCTTGGTCACCCGGATGTTGTAGGTGGCGTTGCCGTAGCGGTAGCTCAGCGAGAAGGTGGTCCAGTCCTGCGGCATGCGCGGTTCCAGCTTCAGATGGTGCGCGGTGCGCGTGAGCCCCAGCAGCGATTCCAGGATCAGGCGGTACATCCAGCCCGAGGAACCGGTGTACCAGCTCCAGCCGCCGCGCCCCACGTGCGGCGCCACCGCGTAGACGTCGGCCGTCACCACATACGGCTCCACCTTGTAGCGCGCGCTGTTCTCGGCGCTGCCGCCGTGATGCACCGGATTGATCATGCGCGCCAGCTCCCACGCGCGCTCGCTGTCGCCCAGTTTGGCGAACGCCATCGCGGTCCAGATCGCCGCATGGGTGTATTGGCCGCCGTTCTCGCGCACGCCCGGCACATAACCGCGGATGTAGCCCGGATTCGGCCCGGCCTTGTCGAACGGCGGGTCGAGCAGTTGTATGATGCCCGAATCGCGTCGCACCAGGCGCTGATTGACCTGTTCCATCGCGCCGCGCACGCGCTGCGGATCGGCGGAGCCGGACAGCACGCCCCAGCTCTGCGAGATCGAATCGATCTGGCATTCCTCGTTGGTGTGCGAACCGAGCGGCGTGCCGTCGTCGAAATAGGCGCGGCGGTACCATGCGCCATCCCAGGCGTTCTGCTCGACGTTGGCGGCGATGCGGCGCGCCTGCTCGCGGCATTCGGCCGAGAACTCGGCGTCGTTGCGCAGGTCGGCCACCTCGGCGAAGCGCTTGAGCACTTCGCACAGGAAGAAGGCCAGCCACACGCTCTCCCCTTTGCCATGTTCGCCCACCTTGTCCATGCCGTCGTTCCAGTCGCAGGAGCCGATCAGCGGCAGGCCGTGCTGGCCGAAGCGCAGGCCGTTGCGGATCGCGCGCTGGCAGTGGTCGTACAGCGTGCCGTGTTCCGACGAGCGGGCCGGCATGTCGTAGTAGGAATCCTCTTCCGGCTTGACCGCACGGCCCTCCAGATAAGGCGCGGTTTCATCCAGCACGCTCATGTCGCCGGTGGTGCTGACGTAGCGCCAGGCGCCCAGCGGCAGCCACAGATAGTCGTCCGAGCAGTGCGTGCGCACGCCGCGGTCCGACGGCGGATGCCACCAGTGCTGCACGTCGCCTTCCAGGAACTGGTGCGCGGCGCACAGCATCAGCTGGTCGCGCAGCAGCTGCGGCTGGGTATGCACGGTGGCCATCGCGTCCTGCAGCTGGTCGCGGAAGCCGAAGGCGCCGCCGGACTGGTAGTAGCCGCTGCGCGCCCAGATGCGGCAGGCGATGGTCTGGTACATCAGCCAGCCGTTGGCCAGCATGTCCAGCTCCTTCTCCGGCGTGTCGATGCGCACCGCGCCCAGCGTCTGTTCCCAGTGCGCGTGCACGGCGGCCAGCGCTTCCTGCGCGGCGCCGGCGCTGCGGTGCTTTTGTACCAGGCTGCTGGCGTCCGCATTGCGGCGGCCGCCCACACCCAGCACGAACACGATCTCGCGTTCCTGGCCCGGCAGCAGGTCGAACGGCGCCTGGATCGCGGCGCAGGCATCGAGGCCGGCGCCGATCTTGCCCGACAGGCGCGAGCGACGCAGCGCGGCCGGCGCCGCCAGCGAGCCGTTACGGCCGAGGAATTCGGTGCGGTCGCCGGTCACGCTGCGCAGCGAGGCGTCGCAATTGAAGAAGGCCACGCGGCCGCTGAACTCCGTGTTGTAGGCGTTCTTGGCGAACAGCGCGCCGCTGACCGGATCGGCCTCGGTGACGATGTGCATGCCCGATTTGGAGCGCATGTCGCCCAGCACCCACTCGACATAGCCGAAGGCCGACAGCCGACGCTGCACCAGCGAATCGTTACGCACTTTCAGCACGGTGTACTTGATCGGCGCGTCGGTGGCGACGAAGGTGGTCATCTCGCTGTGGATGCCGGCCTCGGTATGTTCGAACACGCTGTAGCCGAAGCCGTGGCGCGTGACATAAGTGCCGTTGCCGCGCGCCGGCAGCGCCGTCGGCGACCAGAACTGGCCGCTCTGCTCGTCGCGCAGGTAGAACGCTTCGCCGCTGGCGTCGCTGACCGGATCGTTATGCCATGGCGTCAGCCGGTACTCGTGCGCATTCTCGTGCCAGGTGTAGGCCTGGCCGCTTTCCGAGATCACCGTGCCGAACTGCGGATTGGCCAGCACGTTCGACCACGGCGCCGGCGTGCGCTGGCTGTCGCTGGTGACGATCACGTATTCGCGCCCATCCTCGGTAAAGCCGCCGATGCCGTTTTCGATCTGCAGGTTGTGCGGCACCGGCGTGACCGGGCCGGCGTCCGCGTATTCGCCGCGGCTGTCCGCCATCAACGGCGGCATGCGCATCGACGGCGCGCCGGGACGCTTGATCTGCTCGGCCAGCGTACCGCGCGCATCGCTGATGATCACGCGCGCCACGGTCTGCATCAGCACCCGGTCCTCGTTGGAGATCTGTTCGACCAGGCGCACGAAGATGCCGCCCGGCCGGTCGATGGCCTGGGCGTCGATGCCGGAGGCGATCAGGCCCATGATCTGGTCGTGCAGCGCCTGGCGGTAGCCCGACTGGTCCTCGTACCAGATCACCAGGTCCACCACCAGCCCCTTCAGGCGCCAGTAGGCGTGCGCCTGCACCATCTGCCGCGCCAGTTCGATGTTGGCCACGTCCTTGATCTGCAACAGCACGATCGGCAGGTCGCCCGAAATCGCGTACGCCCACAGGCCGGACTGGCCGCGCTGGTTCTTGATCAGGGTCGCCGCGTCGGCGCGCAGGGCGGAATTCGGGTAGATCACCGAGTTGGCCAGGCGGCCGTACAGCTGGCCGTCGCTCTCGCTGGCGTTCAGCTGGCGCAGCACCACCTGGCTGTGGGTCCAGGCCAGCTCGAACACGCGGTCGGCCAGGTGGCGGTCCTGATACTTGTCGATCAGGTGCAACGCCGCGTCGCGCTGCTCGGTCATGCCGGTGACGATGTCCACCGTCGCATACTGGTCCGGCTGCAGCGTGATGGTGTAGCGGATCGCCACCACCGGGTCCAGCACCGAGCCTTCGGCGCCGCTCAGCGGGCCTCGGTTCCGCATGGCGGCCGGGTTGGCGGCCGTGTTGCCGCGGCCGATGAAGCGCGAACGGTCGGTTTCGAACGACACATCCTTTACCGGCGCGTCGTGCACCACCATGGCGTGCATCATCCACGGCATCGCCTCGTTGGCGCCGCGCGGACGGCGGGTGCACAGGATGGCGTTTTCCTGCGGCAGAATCTCGGTCTGCACGAACAGCTTGCTGAACGCCGGGTGGGCGTTGTCGGCCGCGGCCGGCGCCATCACCACTTCGGCAAAGCTGGTCACCTCGATGGTGCGCACGCGGTCCGACTTGTTGGTGATGCGGGTGCGCCGCAGTTCGATATCGTCTTCCGGCGACACCACGATTTCCGTGTACAGGTCGATGTGGCGGTCGCTGCGGCGGAACTCGGCGCGGCCCTCGGAGAAGATGACTTCGTACTTGCGCGGATCGACCAGCGTCGGCTGATAGGTGGTCGACCAGTATTCGCCGTCGTCGACGTCGCGCACGTAGCAGAAGTTGCCCCAGTTGTCGCGCGTGATGTCCTCGCGCCAGCGGGTCACGGCCAGGTCCTTCCAGCGGCTGTAGCTGCCGCCGGAATTGGTGACCATGACGTGATAGCGGCCGTTGGACAGCAGCTGGGTTTCCGGCACCTGCGTCGAGTGCTGGGTCAGCACGCGCATCGGCATCGACTGCTCCGGCGCGGTGCTGCGGATCGCCGCCAGCTCGGTGGTGTTGGAATAGAAGGCGCCGGCCTGCGGGCTGCGTTCCTGCAGCACCAGCAGGGTCGATTGCAGCAGCGGATCGGATTCGAAGCGGCGCTGCATCGGCCGGTCGTGCAGCAGGTAGCTGAGCGCCAGGAAGCCCATGCCCTGGTGGTGCACCATGAACGAACGGACGATGGCGTACGCCTGGCCGCGCGGCAGGCGCGAGGCGGTGTAATCGACCGCCTCGTAGAAACCGTAACGGCCCATGAAGCCCAGTTCCGCCATGCGCTGCAGGTTGGCGCAGGAGGCTTCCGGCTGCACCATCAGGCCCATCATCGAGGCGTACGGCGCGATCACCAGGTCGTCGGCCAGGCCGCGCTTCAGGCCCAGTCCCGGCACGCCGAAGGCGCGGTACTGGTAATTGAGGGCGGCGTCCACGGTGTTGTAGCCGGACTCGGAAATCCCCCACGGCACGTTGCGGCGCTTGCCGTAATCGATCTGGGCGTCGATCACCGACTGGTAGGTCTGGTCCAGCAGGGTGCTCGGATAATTCGGCATCACCAGCAGCGGCATCAGGTACTCGAACATCGAGCCGCTCCACGACAGCAGCACCGGCTTGCCGGCGACGATGCACAGCTGGCGGCCCAGCGCGAACCAGTGCTCCTGCGGCAGCTGGCCCTGGGCGATGGCGACGAAACTGGCCAGGCGCACTTCCGACGCCAGCAGGTCGTAGTAGCTGGCGTCCAGGCGCCGCTCGGTGACGTTGTAGCCGATCGCCAGCAGGTTGGTGGTCGGGTTGAACAGGAAGCCATATTCCATCTGGGCGAAGCCGCCGCAGCGCTGCGCCAGATCGGCCAGCGCGCGCATGCGCTCGTGCGCGGCGGTGCTGCCCTGCTCGAACAGCTGCGCCAGTTTCTGCTGGCGTTCGCGTTCGTCCGGCGCCAGGTCGGTGCCGTTGTTGTTGGCGTTGCGCGCCATGGCCGCCAGTTCGCGCAGGGTCGGCATGCGCGTCAGGCTGGTGTCGAAGATGGCGTCGGCTTTCAGCGCCGCCCACGGCGTCATGGCGTTCAGTTCATCGAGCGCGGCGTGGGTTTGCTGCGCCAGCGAGGCGGCCCACATGCTGGCCGCCTCGCTGTGCAGGCCGGCCTGCGGCAGGAAGGCGTCGACCGCCTCGGCCAGGTGCGTCAGCCAGGCGTACAGCTGCTGCAGGTTGCCGGCGTCGGGCGCCGGCGACAGCGCGGCCAGCACCGCC
>NZ_SPVG01000267.1 GCF_004614165.1 Duganella callida
CGCTGGCGCGCCGCCCGCATCGCATGCCTGATCGACGGCGACGATGCGCATGGCCGGACGGCCGCGCTGCCCGGCGCGCAGATTGGCTTGCCGGCGGCGGGCGCGACGGCGCTCGGCCCAGGCTTGCAGGATGGTGCTGACAAATCGCGGCATACGCTCCTCGCTGATCTTGACTCTGCCTTGCCTTAGCGGGGGGGGCAAGGAAAACCCGCGTGTAACCGCAGTTCGCGCCGCGAAAACCGCGTTTCGTCGCAATCCACGGGCGGCCCGCGGGCGGTTTGCGTACAGTGAGCACATCGGAACTCCACTCACCAGCGAAAGGAAAGCAAAATGAACGTCCTGGAAAACTTCGAAGCCGTATTCGTCGTGGTTGCCGGTCTGGCCTGCGCCGCCACCTACGCCATCGACAACGCCGCCATGTCCCCGGTCGAGCCGAACATGCAGGTCGTCGTCGTCAGCGCCAAGCGCATGACGGCCGAAGAGAAGCTGCAATCGCTGCAGGCGGAACGCGCCATCGCCGTCGCCGATAACGCCAACAAGGCCGCCAGCAAGCTGTAAGCGGGCGTCGCTCGGCGTATCGTCTGTACGTCATCGCACACAGCGTTCTACAGCTTTGTGTCATATGTAAAAAGTTGCATCATTCAACGCAATGCCTTATCCAGCTTGATATAGTTCGTTTCAAGCGCTGACCCCAAAGCGCATCTGGAACAGACGGAGGAACATCATGATCAAGCCAATTTTTGCCAGCGCCGTACTCGCACTGAGCGCAGCAGCATTCGTACCATCCATCGCCTCCGCACAAGTCGGCGTCAGCCTCGTGATCGGCAACGCGCCGCCCGCGCCGCGATTCGAAAGCATGCCCGCGCCGCGCCGCGGCTACGTCTGGGCGCCGGGCTACTGGAACTGGGATGGCCACCGCCACGTATGGCTGGGCGGCCACTGGGAACGTGAACGTGTCGGCAGCAGCTGGCGTCCCGCCGAGTGGGTGCGTGACGGCGGCGGCTGGCGTCTGGTGCCGGCTGGCTGGGTTGTGGTCGACAACGGCCCGCGCGGCGATTACATCACCGTGGCGCCGCCGCCACCACGTTATGAACCGATTCCCGGCCCGCGTCCCGGCTATATCTGGTCGCCTGGCTACTGGGAATGGCGCGGCAACCGCCACATCTGGATCGGCGGGAACTGGATCGCCTCGCGCCCCGGCTACGTGTACACCGAGCCGCGCTGGGTGCAGCGTGAGGGTCACTGGTTCCGCGAAGAGGCACGCTGGGAGCGCGGCCCGAACGGCGACCGCGATCACGATGGCATCCCGAACCGCTACGACCGTCACGACAACCGTGGCGACTACCACGGCGGCCGCGGCGACCGCGATCATGACGGCATCCCCAACCGCTATGACCGCGACCGCGATGGCGACGGTGTCCCCAACCGCTACGACCACCGTCCGGACAATCCGCGTCGCGATTGATGGACCACACCGGGTTTGACACGCTGGCCACGGCCGCCTACAAGGGCGAGCGCGTGGCCGCGCGTCGTCTGGCGGCGCGCATGCAATTGAGCGAGGCCCAGGCACTGCTGCAGGTGCTGACGCTGGCCGCCGGCACGCTGGGCCTGGCCCATCTGCTGGCACAGCGCGAACAGGCGCGCCGGCACGACCAGGAGCGGCGACTGGCGCGACAGGCGATTGCGGCGCACAAGCTGGCGCAGCGCAAGGCCGGCCTGCAGCCGCCGGCGACCGGCTGGCGCGGCTGGTTCGACGGTTCGGCGCATCCCAACCCGGGCCAGATCGGCATCGGCGCCCTGCTCTGCGGCCCCGATGGACAGCGGGTGGAAATCAGTCGCCGCGCGGGACACGGCACCAGCAGCGATGCCGAGTACCTGGCCCTGACGGCGTTGCTGCAAGCAGCGTGCGACCTTGGCGCCACCCCGCTCACCGTCTACGGCGATAGCCAGGTCGTCATCAACGACGTCAATCCGGGCGCGGTGCGCAGCGCCAAAGGACTGGAGCGGCACCGCGCGCGCGTGCTGGATCTGATGCAGGCGCTGGGCGATACGCAACTGCGCTGGCTGCCGCGCCACCGCAATGCCGAAGCCGACCGCCTGTCGCAGCAGGCCATCCAGCGCAGCGACGGCACCGGCGCGGCGCTGGACGGCCCAGCGGATAGCCTGTCCGTTGCCCCGCTCCCAGGCTAGACACTACCGCAGCGCCTTCAACCGCTCCACCGCATGGCCATTTTTGGGGTCCAGTTCCAGCGAACGCAGATAGCTGGCGATGGCGGCCGGCTTGTTGCCGACCGCCTCGTAGCCCTCGGCCAGACTGTCGTGCAGATTGCTGTCTTTCGGGTACAGCGTCACGCCCAGCTTGAAGATTTCCACGCCCGCCGCCTGCCGGCCCGAGCGCAGCAATTCGTAGCCCCAGCCATTCAGGTCGGTGTCGGACAACACGAAGGTGCTGTCGCCCTCGTGCAGCTGCCGGTAGATCTCCACCGCCTGCTCGTACCCGCGCCGCGACAATTCGAGCGCGAAGCCGGCGCGCGTGGCGACCGCGCCGGTAACGGCGGCACGCGGTTCATACAAGGCCATATGGCGCGGCGCACCGTTCTGCGCCGGCGAGCGCTGGATGAAGGCCAGACCGGCGGCATCGTTCTTCAGATAGGCATCGGCAAACGCCAGCATGTAGCGCGCGGTCCAGTAATACGCCTGCTCCACTTCCTGGCGCGTGTAATCGTCAAAATGCGACGGCGGCATGAAGCGCAGCGCGGCGGGCGAAAAGTCCACGTGCACCATCGGCTGCATGACGATCTGGTACAGCTGCATGTACTTCGCCTGGTTCAGCAGGCTAAAGGAAGTGTCGATACCCCGCCGGTTCAGGTCCGAGATGGAGGCCAGCTTGCGCGAGATGTACAGCCACGGAACGGTCAGACGCGAGATGGGCAGCTGTTTGGCCAGGTCCGGCTCGCGCGTGCCATCCAGACTGATGACGGCGGAGATGCGGTTGTCGGCCGCCGCCGCAAACAGATTGGCCAGGCCGCCCCAGCTCCAGCCGGCGGCGGCGATGTGCGCGGTATCGGCAAACGGCAACGTGTGGGCGTAGGACACCAGGAAGCCGATGTCGCGCGCCTGCGTCTCAGCGCCTTCGCGGTCGATGTTCATCAGGTAGCTGCGCGTGCCCATATTGCGGCTGGCGATCACCACGTAACCGTGACTGGCCAGATATTCGCCGATGTCGGCCGCCTCGTGCGCAGGGCTGCCGGCACCGGGCGCGTACACCAGTACCGGGTATTTGCCGGCCAGCGGGACGGCGTCGCGTACCGCCCACATGCGCTGGGCGAAGGCGGCGCGCGCCTGGGTTTCGCCGATGGCGCCGCCGGCCGACTTGAGCTGGGCCGCCATGAAGGCATCCACCTCGGCCTTGGTCCGGCTGTAATTGTCATCCGTCGCCTCGGTACGGATGTAATCGGAATAAGGGATGCGCGCGGCGGTGGCAGTGGCGGCGGCGGGATACCAGACCAGCGTCTGCACCGGGCGCGAACGCTCGCCGGTATAGGGCTGGCCATCCACCACGTCGTTTTTCTCGCGGTAGCTGCGCGAGTAATCGTACTGCTGCACCACGCGGAAGCCGACGCCATGCGGTCCGCGCTCCAGATTGGCGAACCCGGTTTCAGCCCGGACCAGCGACGCCAGCGCCGCCAACACCACCACCAGCAGATATCGCATCCTTGCTCCTGTAACTTACCGAAACGGCAATGTTATAGGAAATACTCAGGCGCTGCGAGCGATTTGTAGATGCTTGCGTTGGGCCTGTTTGTGGGTCAGCCGCACCAGATCGTCGACCTTGAACACGGCCACCGCCTGCGCCAGCGCGGCGGCCTGCTGCTGCATCGATTCGGCGGCGGCGGCGGCCTGTTCGACCAGCGCCGCGTTCTGCTGCGTCACCGCGTCCATCGCGCCGATGGCCTGATTGACTTCATTGATGCCGGCGCTCTGCTCCGAGCTGGCGGCGGTGATCTCGCTGATCATGTCGCTGACGCGGTGCACGCTGGCGACGATTTCGTCCATCGTGCTGCCGGCGTCGGCCACCAGCTTGCTGCCCAGGTTGACCTTCTCGACCGAATCGCCGATCAGCGACTTGATCTCCTTGGCCGCCGCGGCCGAACGCTGCGCCAGATTGCGCACCTCGGTGGCAACCACCGCGAAGCCGCGCCCCTGCTCGCCGGCGCGCGCCGCCTCCACTGCCGCATTCAGCGCCAGGATATTGGTCTGGAAGGCGATACCGTCGATCACCGCGATGATGTCGACGATCTTGCTGGACGACTGGTTGATCGAATCCATGGTGCCCACCACCTGCGCCACCACTTCACCGCCCTTGACCGCCACCTGCGCGGCCGATGCCGCCAGCTGGTTGGCCTGGCGCGCATTGTCGGCGTTGTGGCGCACGGTGGAGGTCAGCTCCTCCATCGAGGACGCCGTCTCCTCCAGCGCGCCGGCCTGCTGCTCGGTGCGGCGCGACAGATCCTGGTTGCCCTGGGCGATTTCGCTGGACGAGGTGGTGATGTGATCGGTCCCCTGGCGCACCTCGGTGACGATGCCCAGCAGGCTGGAATTCATCTCCTTCAGCGCCGACAGCAGCTGGCCGGTTTCATCGCGGGCGCTGTCGTCGATGTGCGCGGTCAGGTCGCCGCTGGCGACGCGACGTGCCACCGCCACCGCTTCCTGCAGCGGACGGATGATGCCGGTGGTGAGCAGCCAGGCGCAGGTCGCGCCGAACGCCAGCACCAGCGCGGCCAGCACGAACAGCAACCGGCGGCTGCTGGTGGCGATGTCCTCGATATGCTGCGCGGCGGCGTCGATTTTCGCCCGCTGCATTTTCAGCAGTTCGACGATCAGTTCCTGGTATTTGGCGGTGCCCGGGCGGAACACGGTGTCGAAAACCTTGTTGGCCTCTTCCAGCTCGCCGGCCGCCTTCAGCTTGGCGATCTGGTCGCGCGAGGACAGATACACCTTGCGCTGCTCGCCGATGCGGCCGAACAGTTCCTTCTCGTCGGCGTCGGAGATCAGCGTCTCGATATTCTTCTGCAGCTCCGACGACGCCGCCGACGACGCCTTGGATTCCTCGGCAAAATAGGCGCTCAGCGACGGATCGCTGCTGCGCGCAATCGCGGTGGTGCGGCGGATGCCGCTGTCGATCTTGCCGGACCAGTCGGAGATCATGCGCTCCTTGGCCAGCGGCTTTTGCATCATCTCGCTGGTGGCGGTGGCCACGCCCTGCAGGCGCCACACGCTGATGCCGGTGATTACCATGGCGAACGCCAGGATCACCGTGAAGCCCAGCGCCAGCCGTTTGCCGATGCCGATATTCGCCAACATATTCATCTTCTACCCCACCTCTCTTAAGAGCAAAGCAAAAACAAACAACAACGACATCGGCGGCGGACCACGGCCCGGCGCGATGGGGACAAATTACGCGGCCAGCGCGGTGGTCTCGATCAGGCCCATATCGGCGCTGGTCATCAGCTTGTCGATATCGACCAGAATCAGCATGCGCTCATCCACGGTGCCGAGGCCGACGATGTGGTCGGTGTTCATGGCCGAGCCGATTTCCGGCGCCGGCTTGATCTGCTCGTGGGTCAGCGTGGTGACGTCGGACACGCGGTCCACCACCATGCCCACCACGCGGTGGCCGATGTTGAGGATGATGACCACGGTGAACTGGTCGTAGGTCGGCGTGCCCAGATTGAACTTGATGCGCATGTCGACGATCGGCACGATGATGCCGCGCAGGTTGATCACGCCCTTGACGAATTCCGGCGCATTGGCGATGCGGGTCGGGGTTTCGTAGCTGCGGATTTCGCTGACTTTCTGGATATCGATACCGTATTCTTCCTGGCCGAGGGTGAAGGCAAGGAATTCACCGGCGATGGTCGAGCCGGTCTGCAATTCGCTAACGTTGGACATAGGATTACCTCATTACTAAATTGATTAATCGAATGTTACCTCAAGTCAACGTGTCGTGCAGCAATTAAATGCAGTGCGGCAATAAATAGTTTTATTACAATATCCAGTTTACACATTCGATCATGTTTTTTAGCGTGCACAAGCCCGGCCCGGACCTGTATCATTAACCAAAAGTCTTCAAGGAAAACAATGAACAGCTTGCTCAATAGCTGGCATCCGCGGCTGGTCGCGCTGGCCGCCGCTGCCACAGGGGGAGACGGAGCACATGACACCAACCACCTGCACCGCGTGTGGCGCAACGCCACCCTGCTGCTGGACGATCATCCGGAAGCCGACGCCCTGATCGTGCTGGCCGGCTGCTACCTGCACGACCTGGTCAACCTGCCCAAGAACGATCCCGAGCGCCACCTGGCCTCGCGCAAGGCGGCGCTGCTGGCCAGCCGCCAGCTGGCGGAACTGGACTTCCCGCCCAACAAGCTGGCGGCGGTGGCGCATGCGATCGAAAGCCACAGCTTTTCGGCCGGGATCCGCGCCGAAACCATCGAAGCGAAGATCGTGCAGGACGCCGACCGTCTCGACGCCCTGGGCGCGGTCGGCCTGGCACGCCTGTTCTACACGGCCGGGCGCATGGGCGCGGGCCTGGCGCACGCCGACGATCCGATGGCGCTGCACCGCGACCTCGACGACAAGGCGTACGCGCTCGACCATATCGACGTCAAGCTGGCCACCCTGCCCGCCAAGATGCAGACCGCCGCCGGCCGCCGCATGGCGGAAAGCCGCCTGAACGAACTGATCGCCTTCCGCGATAACTTTATCGCCGAATGGGCCGCCAGCCCGGCCGCGCCATAACCACGTACGTCCATGAGCACACCTGAATCCGCGGCGCCGCAGGGCGCTGCCGCCGCTGCCGTTCCCGGCAACCTGAATTTCGTCCTGATCTGCGTGTTCATCGACATGCTGGGCATCGGCCTGATCGTGCCGGTGCTGCCGGCGCTGGTCGGCGAATTCACCGGCTCGCGCGACAACCAGGCGTACTGGTACGGCATCATGAGCGCCGTATTCGGCCTGATGCAGTTCCTGTTCATGCCCATGCTGGGCGCCATCAGCGACCGCGTCGGCCGCCGGCCGGTGCTGCTGTATTCGATGGCCGGCATGAGCATCAACTTCCTCACCACCGCCTGGGCGCCCAACCTGGCCTGCCTGTTCATCGGCCGCGTGATCGGCGGCATGTCGTCGGCCAGCATGTCGGTGGCGTCGGCCTATGCGTCCGATATTTCGACGCCCGACAACCGCGCCAGGAGCTTCGGCAAGGTCGGCGCGGCGTTCGGTCTGGGCTTCATCTGCGGGCCGATGCTGGGCGGCCTGCTGGGCGGGGTCGATCTGCATCTGCCGTTTTATGTGGCGGGCGCGCTGTCGGCCGCCAATTTCGTCTACGGTTATTTCGTCGTGCCGGAATCGCTGCCGGCGTCGCGCCGTGCGCCGTTCAATTATGCGCGCATCAATCCGCTCACGGCCCTGGTCAGGCTGGCGCAGCGCCAGGACATCCGCGGCCTGATCGTCACCTTCACGCTGGCCACGCTGGCGCAGATGATGTTGCAAACCACCTGGGTGCTGTACACCACTTTCCGCTTCAACTGGACGCCGGGACAAAACGGCGCGGCGCTGTTCTGCGTCGGCGTGTCGGCGGCGGTGGTGCAGGCCGGACTACTGGGCCTGCTGATCAAGCGCTTCGGCGAGGTGCGGCTGGCGCAGCTGGGGCTGGTGTCCGGCGCCGCCACCTATCTGCTGTACGGACTGGCGACCCAGGGCTGGATGATGTATGCGCTCATCCTGTGCAATGTGCTGTCGTTTACCGTCAACCCTGCGCTGCAAGGCATCATTTCCAGGCAGACGCCGCCGGAAGAACAGGGTGAACTGATGGGCTCGCTTCAATCGATCGGCAGCATCGGCGTGATCGTGATGCCGCTGCTGGGCTCCTTCATCTTGGGCAAGGTCAGCCATCTGGCAGCCGGCGACTGGCGCGTGGGCGGCACCTTTTTCGTGTCGGCGGCCATGGAAGTGCTGGCGATCGTGGTGGCCAACCGCTATTTCAGCCGTCACGCGGAAGCGCGCGCATGATGCGGCCGCGCTTGTTTGCGGCGCTGGGCTGGTACCTGGCGGCCGGCACCGTCGTTGCCGCCGGCTGCACGCGCGAGATCACGGCGCCGGTGTCGGTCAGCGGCGCCAGCGTGATCGTCGAAGACGGCAATGTGCACGGCGTTTATCCCGACCTGCTGCGCGCGCTCGCGCCGCGCACCGGCTGCCGTTTCGCGTTCCCGGTGGTGCCGCGGGCGCGCCAGGTGGCGCTGTTCGAAAGCGGCATGGCCGATCTGCTGATGCCGGCCACGCGCACCGTGAGCCGCGACATGATGGGCACCTTCGTCCCCATGATACGGCACCGGGCCATGCTGATTTCGGTGGACCGGGGCGGCGCGCCGATCACCAGCGCGCGCCAGCTGCTGGCGCGGCGCGAATTGCGGGTGGCGGTGGTGCGCGGCTTCGACTATGGCTTCGAGTATGCCGCCATGGTGGACGAACTGCGGCGGCAGGGCCGATTGTTCCGCGAGGTGGATGTGGTGGGCGTGGCGCGCCTGCTGCACGCGGGCTCGGCCGACGTCACCATCATGGGGCCGACGCTGATGGCGGCGGCGATACGGCGCGATGCGCGCGTGCAGGGCTTGCAGGACAAGCTGAAGTTCCAGCCGATTCCGGAGCTGCCGTGGCAGCAGAGCGGCGCCTACATCTCGCACGCGCTGAAGGCCGAGGACCAGGCGCTGCTGCGCGAGGCGCTGGAAAAGCTGGGGAGCTCGAATCAGGTGCTGGAAGGCTACCAGCATTACTTCCGCGCCGACATGCTGAGCGACAGCGTGCGGGCGCGGTGACCAGCACCTTGACAGACCGGCCACGACCTGCAACCATACGGCATGATTGTTAACGCCCCACTTCACGCCTGCACGTATTGGCGCCGCTCCTAGCGAGCGCGGCCACTGTCTACCCATAGTGATGTGATATTTTTATCAACGCCGCCCTCGTCTGGTGGCGTTTTTGCATCTGACGCGCCGGACCGGGGCAACGTAAAGGAACCCTGATGAGTCAGCAAGAAACCACCGCTCCGCAACGCCCTGCCGGTCCGCAAATCATCCTGACCGGCGACCGTCCGACCGGCCCGCTGCACCTCGGCCACTACGTCGGCAGCCTGCGCAACCGCGTGGCATATCAGCACGAATATAAACAGTTCATCATGCTGGCCGACTCGCAGGCGCTGACCGACAACATGGACGACACCAACAAGGTGCACCGCAATGTGGTGGAAGTGGCGCTCGACTACCTGGCCTGCGGCATCGACCCGGCCAAGTCGACCATCCTGATCCAGTCGCAGATTCCGGAACTGGCCGAACTGACGTTCTACTACCTGAACCTGGTGACCGTGGCGCGCCTGGAGCGCAACCCGACCGTCAAGCAGGAAATCGTGCTGCGCGGCTTCGAGCGCGACATCCCGGCCGGCTTCCTGACCTACCCGGCCTCGCAGGCGGCCGACATTTCGGCCTTCAAGGCATCGGTGGTGCCGGTCGGCGAAGACCAGATCCCGATGATCGAGCAGACCAACGAGATCGTGCGCAAGTTCAACCGCCTGGCCAACAAGGACATCCTGGTCGAGTGCAAGGCCGTGGTGCCGGAAGTGGGCCGCCTGCCTGGCATCGACGGCAAGGCCAAGATGTCCAAGTCGCTGGGCAATGTGATCAACCTGGGCGCCACCGCCGACGAAATCAAGGCCGCCGTCAAGATGGTCTACACCGACCCGCTGCACCTGAAAGTGTCCGATCCGGGCCACCTGGAAGGCAACGTCGCTTTCATCTACCTCGACGCCTTCGATACCGAGAAAGCCGCCCTGCAGGAAATGAAGGATCACTACGTGCGCGGTGGCCTGGGCGACAGCGTGGTCAAAAAACGCCTCGAAGTGGTACTGCAGGACATGCTGGCGCCGATCCGCGCGCGCCGCGAGGAACTGGCCAAGGACAAGGGCTACATCATGCAGGTGCTGAA
Source organism: Duganella callida (assembly GCF_004614165.1). Lineage (GTDB taxonomy): Bacteria > Pseudomonadota > Gammaproteobacteria > Burkholderiales > Burkholderiaceae_D > Rugamonas > Rugamonas callida. The sequence continues at coordinate 10,036 of NZ_SPVG01000267.1, forward strand.
GGAAGGCACCATGCGCGCGCGCGAGGTGGCGGCCAAAACCACCGATGAAGTCAAGGCCGCCCTGGGCCTGAGCTACTTCTGATGCAGGCCGCGATGGCGGCGGCGACCGTCTACGGTGTCGCCAGCCTGCTATGCTTCGCCGCCTATGCGCTCGACAAGTCCGCCGCCCGGCGCGGCGCGCGCCGCACGCCGGAGCGCAGCCTGCTGCTGCTGGGCCTGGTCGGCGGCTGGCCGGGCGGGCTGCTGGCGCAGCGCTGGCTGCGCCATAAATCGGTCAAGCCGAGTTTTCAGCTGAAGTTCTGGCTGACCGTGCTGCTCAACCTGGCGGCGGCCGCGCTGTTGGCCGCTACAGTCCTGACGGATACGTTTCAGGAAACTCATCCGCCTGCCACAACGGCGACGCCTCCAGCGGTTTGATGGCGCTGCCGCGGTCGACGTGGATGATGGCGTCGAACTGGCGCGCCACGTAACTGTGGAAATAATGGCTGAGCCGTTCGGTCTCCGGCCGGTAAATCACGCCGATCGCGCGCTCCAGCAGCGGCGAGGCCATGGCCAGGGCGCTTTTCACCGCCGGCCGTGCGCGGATCGGCAGCACGAAGCGGGCCATCTGCGCCGGATCGTCCTCGCTCAGCCGGTGCAGCAGGGCTTCCACGCTGCCCGCCAGTGAGGGCCGCACCTGCTTCAGCTGCGCCGGGCCGTCCCAGTCGCTGGCGGCGGTCACCGTGCCGGCATGGGTGCTGAAACCGAGCAGATAAGTGGTGTCGTCACCGTGACGCTCGCGCATCAGCTGGCCCAGGTTGAGCTGGCCGCCGCGGCCCATCTCGGTGGCGCGCGCGTCGCCCAGGTGCGAATTGTGGGCCCAGACGATCAGCTTGGCCGGACCATTCTTGCGTCCGCCCAGATGGCTGCGCAGCGCGTCCAGCGTGTCGGCCATGTGCATGTCGCGGATATTCCACGATTCGTCGCGGCTGCCGAACATGACGCGGTAATAGCTTTCCGCATTCTGCGCCACGCGCGCGTTCTGCTCGGCGTAAAACAGTTCGTCGGGCACGGCGCCGCCGGCCACGCCCATGTGGCGCCGGACTTCGGCGCTCAGTTCTTCCAGCTGGTGCACCACCTGCTCCTGGCAATCGGCGCGCAGGCCGAAGGTGGTGGCGTAACCGTAGTGCTGCGGGTCCATGGCGATGTGGTCGATGCAGCTGTAGCGTTCGCGCGCGCGGCTGGCCGCCTCGGGATCGGCCTGGTCCAGGTACTGCACCACCGCCTGCATCGATTTGTGCAGGCTGTACAGGTCGATGCCGTAAAAGCCGATGCGGCGGCCGGCGTCGTGCACGTGCTGGTTGTGCAGGCGCATCCAGTCGAGCAGCTCGACCACCTCATCGTTGCGCCACATCCATTGCGGGAAGCGCTGAAAGCCGGACAGCGCCTGTTCGGCACTGCGGTCGCCGCCGGTCAGCTGGACGTAGCGGCTGACCTGCAAGGCGTCGGGCCAGTCGGCCTCGACCGCGATGGCGTCGAAGCCGCGCTCGACGATCAGGCGCTTGCTGAGCGCCGCGCGCAGCTGGTAAAACTCGCGCGTGCCGTGGCTGGCTTCGCCCATCAGCACCAGCGTGGCCTCGCCGACATGATCGAGCACGGCATCGAGGTCGTCCTCGCTGCGCAACGGCAGCGCCTGCTCGCGCAGGGCGGCTGGAATGGTCTGGTCGGACATGGCGGCATCCCCCATAGGACGTGCAGATATGCGACACTCTATGGTTTGTTTGATTTTTGTGCTCTGGAAAGGTGCGGCATGTGGAATGGAGTGATGTGCGGTCTGCTGGCCGGAGCAATGTGGGGCATGGTATTCATCGCGCCGGTATTGCTGAGCGCGTTCACGCCGCTGGAGCTGGCGTGCGGCCGCTACATCGCTTACGGTCTGATTGCCGCCGCCGTGATGGGGCGGCGTCTGCCGCCGCTGCTGCGCCGGCTGGACCGCGACGATGTGATCGCCATGATCAAGCATGCGCTGTCCGGCAACATCGTGTATTACATGCTGCTGGCCCTGGGCGTCAAGCTGGCTGGCGTTGCCGCCACGTCGTTGATCATCGGCGTGCTGCCGATTTCGGTCACGCTGGTCGGCCACAAGGACCAGGACTCGGTGCCGCTGCGCCGGCTGGTATGGCCGCTGCTGCTGGTGGCGGCCGGCATCGCCTGCATCAATATCGACGTGTTCAGCCATGACGCCGGCAACGGCATGCCGGCCAATCTGAAGCTGCTGGGCGTGCTGTGCGCGGCCGGCGCGCTGGGCTGCTGGACCTGGTACTCGGTCGACAACGCGCGCTATCTGAAGCGCAATCCGCATTTCAGCAGCGGCGAGTGGTCGGCGCTGTACGGCGTGTCCAGCGGTCTGATCGCGCTAATGGTGGCGCTGCTGGCACTGGCCGTGTTCCATGCCGAGGTGCTGGGCGCCGGCGCTGTGCTCAGCGGCCGCGACTGGATGGTGTTCTGCTGCGTCAATGCGGTGCTGGCATTGTGCGCGTCGGCCATCGGCAACCACTTGTGGAATGTGGCCAGCCGCAAGGTGCCGCTGACCTTGTCAGGCCAGCTGATTTTGTTCGAGACCCTGTTCGCGCTGCTGTACGGCTTCCTCTACAAGCAGCAGTGGCCGCGCCCGCTGGAAGCAGCCGCCATCGTGCTGCTGATCGCCGGGGTGATGTGGTCGGTGCGCGTGCACGCGCTGGACGATGCCGGCGACGCCCACGCCGGCTGAGCTGGCGTGCTAGTCCAGCAGACCGTGCTCGGTCAACACATCCTGCACCAGTTCCAGCCGCAGCACCGGATTTTCCTGCAACAGCAGGCGCTGTTTTTCCTCCAGGTCCAGCCGCAGCAACTCGCACCAGCGGTTGGCCACCCAGCCGGCCTCGTCCAGCCGGTACGGCGGCGCCAGCGGCATGTTGGCCAGCGAGATCTGCTTTTGCTGCATCGAGCGGATCAGCGCGCCCAGCGCGTTGGCCACGTCCTGCTGCTCGGCCGGGATGGGCACCACCATGTCTTCCGCCACCTCGTCGACCTCGGCCATCCACAGGCCGTGCCGCAGCTGCTCGGCCGTTTTGATCTGGAAGCGCGTGGTGCCGATGCAGGCGATCTGCATCAGCCCCGGCATCGGCGCGCTCCACTCCAGGATGCGCGCCATGGTGCCGCAGGCCGACAGGGTTTCGTGCTGGTCCGGCAGGCGCACCTCGCTGCCGTCCAGCAGCGAGACCACGCCGAATTCCTCGCCCTTGGCGATGCAGCGCTTGATCAGGTCGAGGTAACGCACTTCGAACACCTGCAACGGCAAGTGTCCGTCAGGAAACAAGATGGTCTTCAGCGGGAACAGGGGGATGGATGGCATGACGCAATCATCGCACGAAATGCCTCACCCCGCCTCATGGGCGGTGGAAAATCGTGCCGCCCTTCATCACCAGTTTGACCTGACGCAGCGCGCCGATATCCTGGGTAGGGTCGCCCTGCACCGCCACCACGTCGGCCCAGTAGCCTTCACGGATCTGACCCAGTGCGCTGCCCTGCTGCAGCACCGCCGCGTTGACCACCGTGGCCGCGCGCAGCGCCTCCACTGGCGTCATGCCCAGACGCACCAGCCATTCCAGCTCGCGCGCGTTGTCGCCATGGGCGAACACACCGACATCGCTGCCGTTGCCGATCGTGACGCCGAGCTTGCGCGCCAGCTGGAAAGCGCGCGCCGCCGCCTGCATGGATGGCGTCGGCGCTCCGCCACGCTGGTATTTCTGAAAGTATTCGCTGGTGGCCTCGGGGGCGGTGAGCGTCGGGAAATACACCACGTGCTTCTCGGCCATCAGCTTGAAGGTGGCCTCGCTGCCGCCATAGCCGTGTTCGATGGTGTCGACGCCGGCCAGGGTGGCGCGGCGCATGCCTTCGTCGGTGCTGGCGTGGGCCGCGACCTTGCGGCCCGATTCATGCGCGGTCTGCACCAGCGCGTTCAGCTCGGCCTGGGTAAAGGTGGCGCGCGAGCTGCCATCGACGCCGGTGCGGTAATCGGCATACACCTTGATCCAGTCGGCGCCGCGCGCGCCCTGTTCGCGCACCGCGCGCACCACCTCGTCGATGCCGGTGACCTCCTGTGCGCCCCTGGGCAGGTCGACGTCATCGCGGTAGCTGCGCGGCGATGGTCCATAACTGCCGCTGGCAACGATCGCGCGGGTGGCGATGAACAGGCGCGGGCCGGGAATCACCCCATCGTTGATGGCTTTTTTGATGGCCACGTCGGCATACAGCGCGCCTTCGGTGCCCAGATCGCGCAGCGTGGTGAATCCGGCTTGTAATGTGGCGGCCGCGTGCCTGGCCGCCAGCAGCGTGCGGTATTCCACCGATTCCTTCAGGACCTGGTCGTCCCACGAGGTCTCGTTATAAGGATGGAGCAGTACGTGCGAGTGCAAATCCATTAAACCCGGGATCAGGGTCGCATCGGGCAGATCGATGCGTTCCGCGCCTGCCGGGATATTCAGTTTATCGGCCGGTCCGACCGCGGCGATCTTGCCGCCGCTGATAAGCACGGCCCAATTCGCATGGGCCTGGCCTTCGCCGGTCCACACCCGCGCCGGGCTTAACAAAGTATCGGCCGCTGCCGACGCCGACGAGTATATGCCGATTAATGCAGAGAATAAGACTGCAAGCCGCTTTAGCTTCATGATGGCATCCAGAAAAGAAAAAGCCGGCGCCGGGTTTATAGCCATATAAACCCGGTACACCGGCTTGCGGGAAACAAGAGAATTACTTAATCAGATAATCGTCCTTGTTCTTCCCTTCCAGCCATTTCGGCGCCCGGCCGCGGCCAGTCCAGGTCTGGCCGCTGGCGTCGTCGCGGTATTTGGTCGGTACCGGCGCGCGCGGCTTGGAAGTCTTGACCTTGGCGGTGACAGTGCCCAGGTCGGCGATAGTCAGGCCGTAATCGCGCATGATGGCGGCGATTTTTTCTTTGGCCTCGGTGATTTCATTTTTCCGGGCGTTTTCCGCCAGGTTTTCCAGTTCAGCGATCTTCGCTTTGTATTCCTGGTAAGTCGTCATCGTATTTCCTTATCGATGGTTAGATGCTTAAAAAAACCACAAGTGACAATGTGTGAGATTTGATAGCCGCAATTTACCATAATTTTGCGGCGATACTCCAGATATATCCTGTCGAATACCAATATAGCTATAAAAGTGGATATTTTCCACCACTGTTTCTATCGAATCGGGGAGCAGGCGGGATTAATCGGGCCGGTTTTATCATTCACACAGGGGGCGCGGCTGGACACCATCGCGGACCACTTGCCGGATTAAATTCGCCAGGCGGCAGGTGGCCGGGCCGGCTAATTCCGGATTGGCCACCACCAGCGATAACGATAATTTGCGGCGCTGGCCGACGCGTAATGGCAGCGGTTTAAGCAGACCCTGTTCCAGCTGCTTGCGGATTTTATGTTCGGCCAGCCAGCCGAAGCCGATGCCATTGCAAATCATCTCCAGCCGGGTATGCGGACTGGTGACGGTCCAGCGCCGATTAGCGCTCAGCCAGCCGTGATCGCGCGGATTCAAGGTACCGGAATCGCGCACCACGATGTGCAGATTGCGTTCGAGGTCGTCCAGCTCCAGCTCGCGGCCGAGCGCGTGCAGCGGGTGACAGGGATGGGCCACGGCGACGAATTCGATGTCCATCAGCGCGTCGCCGAGAAAGCCGGGCGGAATGCGGCTGACGATGGCGATGTCCACGCGCTGGTGCAACAGCGCGTCTTCCGAGCCGGACAGCACGGTTTCTTCCAGATTGACGCGGGTATGCTGCGCCCACGGCTCGAAGTTGCGCAGCACCTGCACCAGCAACTCGACCGGGAACAGGCTGTCGACCGCGACGCTGACCTGCGGCTCCCAGCCTTCCGCCAGGCTGCCGGCCAGTTGCTCGAGCTGGAAGGCATCGCCCAGCAGTTCGCGCGCGCGGCCCAGCAGGGCGGCGCCGTTTTTGGTCAGACGGGCGCGGCGGCCGTCGATCTCCAGCAATTCCACGCCCAGCTGCTCCTGCAGCTTGGCCACCATGTAGCTGACCGAGGATTGGCTGCGGTGCAGCGCTTCGGCCGCCTGCGCATAGCCGCCGCAATCAACGATGGCCTGCAGCACCTGCCACTGCTCGAGCGTACTCTTCGGTATCTTCATGGCGCCTCCTCATCCGGGGTCAGTTCTGCCAATGGTACACGGGCTCTACCGTAAGCGGATGCTTACGGTAGAGCCCGTGTACCATTGGCAGAACTGACCCCGGATTTCAGAAGCGGGTTTCGACCGTGACGCGCAGCTGGGTTTCGCCGCTGGCCACGGTGGTGCGGTTCAGGCTGCCGTTGCCGTCGCTGTACAGGCTTTCCGTCGTGTAGTCCTGGCCCAGCAGGTTGGAGACGGCCACCCGCAGGTTGTTTTGATGGTCGAGCTTCCACAGCGCATAGACGTCGAGGTCGCGCCGCACCGAGGTGTAGCCGCCCTGGGTGCCGCTCAGCCGCGCCAGGCCGCCGTTGCGGAAGCTGAAGTTGCTGCCGGTGCTGAGCTGGCCGTCGGGCGTCTTGTAGTCGACGCCCAGCGTGGCGCTCAGCGGCACTTGCTGGTCGAGCCGGTTGTCCGGGCCAGGCACGACCTCGACACGCGACCAGTTGCGGCTGACGCTGGCGCGCAGGTCGAGCTTGGGCGCGTTGTCCATCAGCACGCTGGCGGGGAACTTGGCTTCCAGTTCGATGCCGCGCGTTTCGGCGCGGCCGTCGTTGATGGCGCTGGCGATCCAGCGCTGGTCTTCATAAAACAGGCCCTGGTGCGTGTAGTTGTCGATCTTGCGCAGCGAGGCGCTGGCGCTCAGCAGTCCGCCGTCGCCCCAGTAATGCTCGAACGAGGCGTCCAGGCCCAGCGCGGTCTCCGGCTTCAGGTCGGGATTGCCGCGGCGGTCGGGCTCGGTCGGGCTGTTGTTGGTCGAGGTGAACTTGCGCGGAATCAGGCTGGCGGTCGAGGGCGCCTTGTAGGTGCGCGTCAGCGCCAGCCGCAGCTGGTCCTTTTTGTTGGGCAGCTTGAACAGGGTCTGCATCAGCGGGCTGAAGACGCTGGAGCGATTGTCGACGGCGTCGATGCTGCCGCCGTCGGCGTGGGTGTCCAGTCCTTCCCAGCGCAGGCCGGTGTAGACCGACCACAGCGGGGTGATGTTCCACTCATCCTGGCCGTACAACGCCAGCCGCGTGACCTTGGCCGAGAAGCCTTCGTCGCTGTTGATCGGCGACGCGCCCGGCAAATCGGCGTCGCGCTGCAGGCGGGTATCGTCGCGCTGGGTGTAACCGGCATCCCAGCCCAGCGACAGCGCGTGTTCGGTGGCTTCGGTGCCGTCCAGCGGTTTGCTGAAGGTGTACGGCGTGGAGTACTTGCCCTGAGTGCTGAAGCCCTGTTCGCTGCTGTCCGAGGTGACGGTGCGCACCAGCGTGGCCGGCAGGCCGCTGTTGCCGCCGACCTGCAGCGAATCGGCGCTGTTGCGGGCATCGCTGACGGCCGCCTTCAAGTCCAGCTTGGCGCCCTCTTCCAGCTTGTGCACCCAGTTCAGGTCGGTGCGGGCGAAGCCGTTGTGGTTGCTGTAGGTGCTGTCGATACGGTCGTAGTCCGGCCCCGCGCCGAAGGCCACCTCGGTGCGGCTGTGGCTGTTGCTGGCGAACTTGTTCAGGTTGACGAAGGTCTGCGAGGTCAGCGTGTCGCCGTTGGCCAGGCTCCAGTTGATGCGCGGCGACAGGTTGAAGCCGTCGCCTCGGCCCTGGTCGCGCCAGGTCGAGGCGCGCGACACATTGGGGATGCCGTCGGCGTCATCGCCCGTTTCCCAGCTCGGCGTGCTGCGGTTGTACATGAAGCGCCAGACGTTGGCGCCCAGCGAGTACGACATGGCGCCATTCTTGTCCGACATCTGCAGGCTGGCGCTGGGCGAGCTGCCGCGATTGCCGCGCGATTCGCTGATCTTCAGTTCGTGCTGCGCCGGTTTCAGCGATTTTTTCAGCACGATGTTGATGGTGCCGGCGATCGACTGGGTGCTGTATTCGGCGCTGGCGGCGCGCAGCACTTCGATCCGTTCGATCACGTCCGGCGCCAGGTTTTCGATCGAGAAGCCGGCTGGCGCGCGTTCGCCGTTGATCAGGATCTGGGTGTAGCCGGCACCCAGGCCGCGCATGCGGATTTCGCCGCCGCTGCGGCCGGCCGCGCCGCCGATGGTGATGCCGGGCAGGCGTTTGAGCACGTCGGTGACGGCGGTGTCGCCGTATTTCTGGATTTCCTCGCTGCTGACCACGGTCTTGCTGGCGGTATCGTCGCGGCGCGCGTCGTATTTGGCGGCGGAGCCCTTGATTTCCACTTTCATCATCTCCGCCTCTTGCGGCGGCGGCCGGGACGGGGCCTCATCCGCGTGGGCGGCGACGGTCAGGGAGAATACGGCGGCGGCGATCGGCGTCAGGCGGGCGGGCATCATACTGCAAGTCGGAGCGTGGATAAGGATGCAGTTATTATGCCTCGGTTAGCCGGAAATGTTCCTTAAACAACAACAGGACGCGGCTGTTTAGCGAAATTTCATAAACACCCATCATGAAAAAGATAATGCTTTTGTGGACAACGTTATAAAATGCGCGATCATTAATTTGTAGGATTTGCTATCGTGTCCCGTCTCGCCGTATTGCCGCAATATCTGCTTCCCAAGGGAGCGCTGACCAATTTCGCCGGCGTGGTGGCCGGCTGGCAAGGCGGTTCGCGCACGACCGGGCTGATACGCTGGTTTGTCGGCAAATATGACGTCAACATGAGCGAGGCCGCCAATCCGGACATCGCCAGCTACAAGACCTTCAATGAATTTTTCACCCGCGCGCTGCGGCCGGACGCGCGGCCGCTGGCGCCGGCCGAATACATCTGCCCGGTGGACGGCCGCATCAGCCAGTTCGGCGATATCGAGGACGACCAGATCTTCCAGGCCAAGGGCCACAAGTTCAGCACCACCGCGCTGGTCGGCGGCGATGCGCAGCTGGCGGCGCAGTTCCGCCACGGCAGCTTCGCCAATCTGTACCTGAGCCCGCGCGATTACCACCGTATCCACATGCCGATCGACGGCAAGCTGACGCGCATGATTTATGTGCCGGGCGAGCTGTTCTCGGTGAATCCCACCACCGCGCGCGGCATTCCCGGCCTGTTCGCGCGCAACGAGCGCGTGGTGTGCGTGTTCGACACCGCCCACGGCCCGTTCGTGATGACGCTGGTGGGCGCCACCATCGTCGGCAGCATGGCCACGGTCTGGCATGGCACGGTCAATCCGCCGCGCCTGCCGCAGGTCACCGAGTGGAAGTATGACGACCAGAACATCGTGCTGAAAAAAGGCGAGGAGCTGGGCCGCTTCCTGCTCGGCTCGACGGTGGTGATGCTGTTCCAGAAAGACGTGTTGAAGTTCAATCCGGCCTGGCAGCCAGCCGCGCCGGTCCGTCTCGGCGAGGAAATGGCGCAGCGCAAGTGATCACACGCCCTGCGGCACCTCGGTCCGCAGCGCCTGCTCCAGCATGTCGATGAAAACCCGGGTCTTGGCCGGCATCAGCCGCCGTCCGGGAAACACCGCCCAGCCCGCCACTTGCGGGAAATCCCATTCCGGCAGCACCCGCACCAGCTGCCCCGTCTGCAGATAGGGCCGCGCCACCGCCTCGGTCGAAGCGCCGATGCCGACGCCGGTGGAGGCCATGCGCACCAGCAGTTCCGGCGAATTGGCCAGCAGCCGCACCGGCAATTCGCGTTCCCATTCGGTTTTACCGCGCGACATTTTCCAGCGTATCAGCCCGTTCAACCGTGGCGGCAGACTCAGCAGGTCGTGCTTGAACAGATCGTCGGGATGCTCGGGCAGGCCGCGCAAGTTGGTGTACAGCGGCGACGCGTACAGCGCCCACGCGCTGAAGGTGATGCGCCGCGCCGCCAGCGTGGCGTCGTCCGGCAGCGCGCCCATGCGGATGGCGACGTCATAGCCTTCCGCCACCAGGTCGACCCGGCGCGGCGACAGGTCCAGCTCCAGCGAGATGGCCGGATAGCGGTGCAGGAAGTCGGCCAGGATGCCGCTCATCGAGATGTTGGCGAAATCGGCCGGCATCGACACCCGCAGCAAGCCGTTGGGCGCGCCCTGCCGGTGCTGGGCCAGCGCGCCGGCCGCCTCGGTCTCGTCGGCCACCTTGCGCGCGTGTTCGAGCAGGCTGGTGCCGAACTCGGTCAGCACCAGCTTGCGCGTGGTGCGCTGGAGCAGGCGTTCGCCCAGCTTGCCCTCCAACAGCGTGATCCGGCGCGACACCGTGGATTTGGGCAGTTGCACGCGCTCGGCAGCCAGGCTGAAGCTGCCGCATTCGACGATGCGGGCAAACAGCAGCAGATCGCCAGGGTCGATTTCCATTATTGTTCCATGAGTGGATTAATGTTATCCATTTTAACGACTTCCGGCGCGAATTTGAAACGATTAAAGTGTCTCCATCGAGCAGCACTTAACCAAATACGAAGGAGCGACACCATGAACATCCTGCAAATCAATTCCAGCGCCCGTAGCAACGGTTCCGAATCGACCCGCCTGGCTGATGCCGTGGTCGCCAAACTGAGCGCGGCCAATCCCGGCGCCGCCGTCACCCGCCGCGATCTGGCTGCCAATCCGCATCCGGTACTGGACGAAGCCGCGCTGCAGGCGCTGTTCACCCCGGCCGACCAGCGCACCATCGAACAAGCCGCCCGCGTGGCGCTGGACGATGCCCTGATCGCCCAGGTGCAGGCGGCCGACGTGATCGTGATCGGCGCACCGACCTACAACTTCGGCATCACCACCCAGCTGAAAACCTGGTTCGATGCGATCGCCCGCGCCGGCGTCACCTTCAAATACGGCCCGACCGGCCCGATCGGCCTGCTGACCGGTAAAAAGGTCTACGTCACGCTGTCGCGCGGCGGCCTGCACCGCGATGCGCCGACCGACACCCAGCTGGCGCACATCAAGATGTTCCTGAGCTTTGTCGGCCTGACCGATGTGCAGTACGTGTTTGCCGAGGGCATGGGCATGGGTCCGGAAGCGGTGGCCAAGGCACAAGCCAGCGCCGAAGCAGAGATCAGCGCCATTCTGGTATAAACGATTTATTAAATTTATTGAATACAGGGGCGGCTTCCGCCCCTCACTGGAGAACGTCATGACAACCGTAGCAAACGATCGGGTACAGCAATCGCGCAGCGTGGAACGCATCATCACCGGCCAGGCCGTGATGGATGGCGCGGGCGTCAAGATCAATCGCGTGTTGACCCAGACCCTGCAGCGCCGCCTGGACCCGTTCCTGATGCTGGATAATTTCGGCAGCGACCAGGCCAACGATTACATCGCCGGCTTCCCCAGCCACCCGCACCGCGGCTTCGAAACCGTGACCTACATGCTGGAAGGCCGCATGCGCCACAAGGACAGTGCCGGCAACGAAGGCTTGCTGACCAACGGCGGCGTGCAGTGGATGACGGCCGGCCGCGGCGTGATCCACTCCGAGATGCCGGAGCAGGAACAGGGCGTGATGGAAGGCTTCCAGCTGTGGCTCAACCTGCCGGCCAAGGACAAGATGTGCAAGCCGTGGTACCGCGACTTCAACGGCGCCGACGTGCCGGCCTTCAGCACCGAACAGGGCGCGCAGGTGAAAGTCATCGCCGGCAGCAGCCATGGCGTGAATGGCGCCGTGCAGCGTCCGGTGACGGAGCCGATCTACATCGACGTCCAGTTGCCGGCCGGCGCCAGCTTCAGCCAGCAACTGCCGGCAGGCCATAACGCCTTCATCTTCACCTATCGCGGTTCGGTGGACGTCGACGGCAAGGCCGTGGCGGCGGGCCGCATGGCGATCCTGGCCAACACCGAGGGCGCCGACGGCGTCGTGATCGCCGCGACCGAGGCGAGCCGCTTCATCCTGATCGCCGGTCAGCCGTTGAACGAGCCGATCGCACAATATGGCCCGTTCGTGATGAACACCCAGGCCGAGATTTACGCCGCCGTGGACGACTTCCGCGCCGGCACACTGGGTGAGGAAGCCCAGGCATAAAGTCACAACAGCCGGCAGACGAGATCCCCCTCGCCTGCGGCTGCCAAACACCCTCCCTATTCAGGCCGGCCCCGTTCCGGCCTTTTTTTGGCATCACCTATCGGCGATGCCGCGCTGCTCGCGTACCGCCCTCAATGCGCGCCAGAGGCGTTGCAAGGCCCTTTGCCTTTCGCCGCGACGTTCACGCTGATCGCGTTCCGCCACCAGGCCGCGCACCTGGCGTCGCAAACGTTGGTTATCGAGCGACTGGCCGACCAACACGAGGATCAGCAGCGCAAGCGTTATATACTCACTCCACCAATGCCACAAAACCCAGGCGCCGCACGAGCAAAGCAGGCCCGCTGCCAGCAGCATCAATCGATCCTTCATCACCGGCTCCAGGTCTGCCGGTAGTGATTTTTGGCTCTTACATCGCGCCTATATATGCCAGGCCAGCGTATCAATACGCCTGCTAGCCAATGCATATGCAACCCGTTCCGACGCGCGTCCGAGAGTACGTCAGCAATCGAAGTTCCGCCTGCGAGCGATCGACCACTCGCAACGGCAATGCTGCCTACAACTGCGCCAGCATAATAAGAAGCACGCAGCGCACCGACATAAATCAGCATCTCCAGGCCGGTTCCCGCCCCGATAAGTTCTGCGACTGTGACCTTTGAACCATGCTGCTTGATCGCGCTGAGGATGGTGGCAGCAGTCTGGATGGCCGTGCCTTGCGAGCTGAAGAGCGTCTCTGGGCAGTCCAGTCCCATGCTTTCCATATTTTCTTTGAAATATCGGTAAAGATCCGAAGCCATATACTCTCCCACAAGTTTGGAGAGCTCAGAGCATATAGAGCACCCAGCCCATCTGAGTTGAGAAAACTCAGCCTACGTGCAGTGTCGAGTCGAGCTACAATGCGCAGATGATGGAAATTCTACTTAAATGGCTGCGCCGGCTTAGCCATGTCCTTGGCTTCGAGACGGCGGACGCGTTCCCGCCCGGGCACCCGTACGAGCGCACGCGCTGGAACGGTGCGTATTTTGATATCGCCTCCGACGTCAAGCCAGAGCAGATCGAGAGCCGTCTGTGCGAGGCGATCAGCAATACGCCGCTGGTGTTCGGCTATATCGAGAACCCGACCCCGCGCATGCAGCGCGCCCTGCTGGCAGTGCTCGAGGAACGCATGCGCATCAACCGCGGCCGCGCCAGCGAGTTGGCCGCTTTGCTGGTCAGCGCCTACGACAGCCCGCACATCACTGAAATCATCCCCGGCCTGCGCAACGTTGTCGCGTCCACCCGCCATGACGACATGGGCGACCGCGCGCGCAGCGTGATGGCCTTTCTCAGTTCTACGCAGTCGCCGTTTGACGTGATCGAGATGAACTAGCCGCATCGGCGCAGTTCGACGGCACATAGCGGTCGCGCAGTTTCATGAACGGCGTTTCGACCAGCGCATACAGCAGCCAGCCGGCCACCAGGCTGGCCGCACTCATGATGGCCATGGCCTGCCAGCTTTCCGCTGCCCAGCCCTGCCCCGCCAGCGGCGCCCGCAGCAGGATGCACAGCTGCTTGTGCGTCAGGTAAATCGCATAGGACCAGACCGCGATGCTGGCCGCGCCCGGCACGCGCCAGCGCTGCAGCAGCGATGCGGGACTCAGGGCCGCCAGCAACAGCAGGCTGTAGCTCAGGCCCAGCAGCGGATAGCCGTACACCGTCATGGCGTAGCCGTAATGATCGTCCAGCAGCAGACGCCAGCTCAGCGCCAGCAGCGCGCTCCCGGCCGCCAGCGTCACATGGCCGTGCGCCGTTGCCCGCGCCCACAGGCCGGCATGATAATTCTTCAGCAGCGCCAGCGCCACACCGAAGATCAGCTCATCGAAGCGGCACCAGGACGCGTAATAAATCAGGGTGTAATAATGTCCGCCGCCCAGCTGCTCCGGCGTCATGCCAGACCACAGATGGCTGCGCAGCGCCATCCCGGCTGCCACTGTCCCGGCCGCCGCCAGCCAGGCCCACAACAGCGGCTTGCGCACGGCGGCGATCAGCAGCGCCAGCGCCGGCAGCAGGAAATAGAACTGTTCTTCGACGCACAGCGACCACGCATGGGAAAACGCGGTGCCCGGCTTGAGATGGATATTTTGCGTGAAGGTCAAAAACTTCCACAGCGGCGGCAGTTCGGCCGCGCCGCGCCAGATCGGCCAGCAGGCATACAGCGCCAGCACCAGGTAGAAGTTCGGCAGTGTGCGCAACAGCCGCCGCGCATAAAACCGCGCCAGCGAAAAGCGCGCCGTCCCCGCCTGCCGCTGGCGGATGCCGGCCAGGATCTGGTTGCCGATCAGGTAGCCGCTGAGGGCAAAAAACAGGTCGACGCCGGCCCAGCCGATCTCGCTCAGCCAGCCGAACGCCGGGCTACCGCTGACAAAGATCATGTAGTGGTTGGCGAACACCAGTACGATGGCCAGCGCGCGCAGCGTGTCCAGGCCGGCATTGCGGCTGCTTGTCAAATAATTCATTGCCGCATATTAACCCGCGCGGCTCGAAACCTCCATGGTCAACACGCCGCCAGCCAGGGTCAACACCACCGCGCCGTCGGCAGGCAGCGCGATATTCCGCCCCTGGCAGGAGTAGTAGTCGCCTCCGTCCAGCTGGATGCGGTCGATCGCCGCGCTGATGGCGTTGCTGATCGTGTAGGCGCTCAGCACCAGATCCTCGGCGGTCACGAATTTGAGCGTCAGGTCGTGGCCGGTATTGTTCAGGAAGACCGTCTTCGACGGCTTGACCGTGTGCCGCGACGGCGTCGCACTCAAGCAGATCTTCATCGTCACAGCACCCGGAACAAACCGGCCGGCCGGTCCACGCTGTTGCAGGCCATCTCGACACTGATGCGCTGGCCATCGTCGACGCGCAGGCTGGCCGGATACAGCTGCAGCAGGCTGTAGGCGCCGTAATCCTGCGCTCCGCCCGACGCCAGCCAGCTGACCGTCGCCAGCCCGCCCTCGACAATGGCCGCGCAGCAGGCCGACGAACCGTAGATGCCCACCTGGTACTGCCGCTCCTCCGGCAAGGCGGCACGGAACGCCTGGTTGACACCCTCGAAATAACGCGTGATCGGCCCCTCGATCTCATCCGCGCCCGGCAGCAGGTTCACCGCAAAATAGATCGCCGAGCCGGACGGCTGCGCAATCACTGACTGTGCCATCAGATACGCCGCCGCGCCATCGGCGCAACCTTGCGCGCGGTTGAAATAGCCGGGCCGCGCTTCGCCGGCATCCCACAGCGCGCCAATCTGGATGCCGGCGTCGGTCAGCGCCCGCGCCTCGGCCAGCGACAGGCTGCGCCCCGACTGGTGACTGTAATGGCGGATCGCGAAATCGATGCCCTGTTGCTTTATTGCAATCGCATACTGCGTCAGTTCGAACGGGGCTTTCACACCGGTCAGCACATTCATGTCATCTCCATCAATTTGTAAAACTTGCACGTAGTGATTGTTTAATTATTTCTTTTAGGATAGTGTTCATATTTATGTAGAAACGACTTTAAGCAATGAAACAGAATCCGGCCTTCCGGAAACCTTCCGGCAGCGCCAAGTCGTTGATTTCTCAGGAAACAGCTAAAGATAGTCGTGAGCCAGAAAAGTTTTCGCTTTGGTCAGTGGCGGGTCGATCCAGCCACCAACACGCTCAGTTGCGGGGTGCTGAACCGCCAGCTGGAGCCGCGTGCCATGGACGTGCTGCTGTATCTGTGCCGCCATCCGCACGTGGTGGTGTCGGCCGACACCCTGCTGGACGCCTGCTGGGGCGACCTTTCTCCCAGCGACAACGCGGTGCATAAAATCATCACCCAGCTGCGCCGCGCGCTGGACGATTCCGCCACCGAACCGAAGTACATCGAAACCATCCGCAAGCGCGGCTACCGCCTGCTGGCCGAGCTCAGCTACGACGACGAAGTCAGCCAAGGCAGCTGGACCCACGCCTCGCCGTTCCGCGGGCTGGAAGCGTTCGAGGAACAGCACGCCGCCATCTTCTTCGGCCGGAAACTGAGTGTCGATCAACTGGTGCAAGTGGCTGTCGCTCAGGCCATGGCAGCGTGCGCCATGGTGCTGGTGCTGGGACCGTCCGGCGCCGGCAAGACCTCGCTGGTGCAGGCCGGCCTGATTCCGGCGCTGAAGGCCGGCGCCGCGCCGGCCGAGTCCGGGCTGGCGATCAATAGCCACGTCCAGCTCGATTGTGCCGACATGGGTCAATCCGGGCTGCTGGAAACCCTGGCCAGCGTGCTGCTCGACGCCGAGCCGGGCGGCCGGCTGTTGTTCGACAACACCAGCGCCGCCGCCCTGGCCCAGCGCCTGGCGCACGATCTGCCGACGCTGATCGAGCAGCTGCAGCGCCAGCTGCCGGCGGTCCAGCTGCTGCTGTTCATCGACCGGCTCGAAGCCATCTTCCGCCTGCCGCACGTCAGCGATGCCGAGCGCGCCCAATTTATCACCGTGCTCGACCAGCTGGCGCGCTCCGGCTGCATGCTGCTGGTGCTGGCCTGCCGCAACGATTTTTATCCGCAGCTGAGCGCGCATCCGGCGCTGATGACGCTCAAGCTGACCGGCGGCCACTACGATCTGGCACCGCCCGGCAACGCCGACATCGGCCAGATCGTGCGTCACCCGGCGCAGGCCGCGCAGTTGCGCTACACCATCGACGACCGGGGCGAAGGACTGGACGAGCTGCTGTGCAGCGCCGCCCGCGCCGGCGCCGACAGCCTGCCGCTGCTGCAATACTGTCTGCAGGAACTGTACCGCCAGCGCAGCGCCGATGGCGAACTGACGCATGCCGCCTTCCACGCCATGGGCGGCCTCGAGGGCGCGATTGGCGCGCGTGCCGAACAAGTGATCTCGGCGCAGGGCAAGGCCGAAATCGCCGCCCTGCCCCACGTGCTGTCGCAACTGGTGCTGGTGGCCGAGGACGATACCACCGTCAGCTCGCGGCGGGTGCCGTGGTCGGTGCTGCGCGACGCGGCCGCACGCCAACTGGTGCAGGCGCTGGTGGACGCCCATTTGTTCGTCAGCGACCTGCAGGGTGGTACGCCGGCGTTCGGCATCGCCCACGAAGCGCTGCTGCGACGCTGGCCGCGCGTGGTCGAATGGATCGAGGAACACCGCCAGGCGCTGCAGATCCGCAGCCGCATCAGCGCGCAGGCGCGGCGCTGGCAGGACAGCGGCCGCAAGCGCGACATGCTGCTGCCCTCCGGCACGCAAACCAATCAGGCGCGGCAGTTGCTGACCAACCCGGCGGTCAGCTTCAGCACGCAGGAACAACAATTCATCCAGAGCTCGCTGCACAGCGAGCGCCGCAGCGAGCGCATGCGGATCGCGGTCATGGCCGCGGTCACCTGCCTGGCCCTGCTGGCCGGCTGCCTGGGCCTGGCCGCCCGTTCGGCCCAGAGCCGGGCCGAGGCCCACCGCGCCGACGCCGAGGGCTTGATGACCTACATGCTGGGGGAATTCGCGGACAAGCTGCGGCCGCTGGGCAAGCTGGACCTGTTGGACAGCGTCAGCACGCGTGCGTTGACCTACCTGGCGAATCCGGCGCACGGCGATCATGACTTGAGCACGCTGGAGCAGCGCGCAAAATCGCTGCAGCTGATTGCCGAAGTCCGCATCTCCCGGGGTGATCCGATTGGCGCCAACACGGCCTTGCAGGCAGCGCGCGAGCTGATCAGAACAAGGCTGGCCATGCTGCCGAACGACCCGGCGCTACTGAAAAGCGCGGGCGAGAATGCATTCTGGCTGGGACAAATCCACCTCGACCAAAAAGACTGGGATCAGGCGCAGCAGCATTTCGAAGCCTACCGGGCGTATGCCGATCGTTTGGTCGCCGCCGCACCGGCGACATCTGAAGGATGGATGGAGCAATCATACGCGCACAACAGCCTGGGCACGCTGGCGCTACGTCGCGGCAACGTCCGGCGCGCCGCGGAAGAATTTACCTTATCGGTGGACTTGAAAACCCGGGCCAATGGCACCGCTCCGGGCGACAAGCAGCAGGCCGCCGACTTGGCCGACAGCTTATCGTGGCTGGCCACCGCACAAATGCAGCTCGGCAAACTGGAACTCGCGCAGTCGCTGTATGCGCGCCAGCTATCGCTGCTGCAAAACCTGCATGCCGCTTATCCGGATGACATGGTGTGGGTCAAGGAATTGTCCGCCGCATGGTCGTATCAGTCGGATTTGAAACAGGCACGCGGCGACCTCGCGGCCAGCCATGCGGATGTGCGACAGGCATACCAGTTGCTGCGACAAGGCGTGGAAAAAGATCCCAGCAACCGCAACTGGCAACGCCTGATGCACATCGCCGCCTTGCGCATGCTGGAAACGGAAGCCGCGGATCAGCCGGTGGCGGCACGCCTGCGGCGCCTGGATCAGTTGCATGACAGCTTCGCGGAACTGAGCAAACTCGAGCCTAAAAAGAAAAGCTTGCAGGTGGCAATGGCGGTGGTGGAGCAACGCCAGGCAGCAATCCTGATGCAAAGCCGGCAGCAGCCGGCGGCAAGCCAACTGCTGGCACCGTCGCTGGACAGACTGAAGTCATTGCAGGCATCAACCCCCGGCGACCAAAGCGTGCGCATCGCACTGATCGATGCGCTGCTACTCGACGCGGATCTGGACGCAAGCGCCGTCCCGCCCGCGCCGCAGTGCGAACTGGCGCGCGCCATCTTGCAGCCGATGATCGCCGACAGCGCCGATTTTCGCCTGCTCGCGCCTTGGGTCAAGGTGCACAGCTGTCTTAACCAGCCAGAACAAGCCGCCGCGGCGAAAAAAATGCTTGAGGCGATGTCGTATCAGGATCCCGCCTATCTGCATTACCTTTCCACCCACCCACTGAAGAAAGCCACACTATGACCACCGCCGTATCCATCACGCCTTTCATCAATGTCCTCGTCTGGGTCAAACGCAAAGTCAACGAGCCAGGCTATGACGTCCGCTGCGAACCGGAGGCGCCCAAGGTCGTCCAGCAAGATACCGTGATCAACTACCAGATCGTCGATACCTACGGCCAGGACATCGTGTTCAGCGGCCTCGACGTCAGCCCGCCCGACGTCAATCAGATCAGCCCGCCGTCGATCAGCTACAGCGGTAAATTGCTGACGGTGAATGACGCCAACACGTACGATGGCTGGTTGAGCCTGTATCTGGAATTTACCGACCGTACCGAGGGCGTGCGATTCAAACACGACCCGCAAGTGCGCAACGAACCGGAAATCTGAAGTTCACGGTGACGCCGCCGGCGCCGGCGGCGTTCAGGTGCACCAAACGGATGAGCTCTCCATGCTAACTGACCAATTGCAATTCCGGTCGCACCAATACAGCGGCCAACATCGCGGCACACGCCTGATCGTCACCGGCGCCGTGCATGGCAATGAAACCTGCGGCACCCGGGCGATCCAGCGGGTGATGCGGGAGCTCGACAGCGGCGCGCTGCTGGTGCGGCGCGGCGCCGTCACTTTTGTGCCGGTCACCAATCCGCTGGCCTATGCCAAAGGCGAACGTGCCGGCGAGCGCAACCTGAACCGCAATCTGTTCCCCAACACCGATCCGCAGGACTTCGAAGACCGCGTCGCCAACTGGCTGTGCCCGTTGCTGGCGCAGCACGACGTGCTGCTCGATCTGCATTCGTTCAACGCCCACAGCGAGCCGTTCGTGATGGTCGGCCCGCGCGACAATGACGGGCCGCTGGAGCCGTTCCGGCACGAACAGCAGGAACGCGCACTGGCGCGCCGGCTCGGCGTGCGCCGTTTTGTCGACGGCTGGCTGCGCACCTACGGCGCCGGCGTGCAGCGGCGCCTGAGCGGCAGCGCCGCGCTGCAGACGGTGCTGCGCTACGGCGTCGGCACCACCGAGTACATGCGCAGCACCGGCGGCTACGCGCTGACGCTGGAATGCGGCCAGCACGACGATCCGCAAGCGCCGGAAGTGGCTTACCGCGCCATCCGCAACACCCTGGCTTTCCTCGGCCTGATCGACGCGCCGGCGCCGGAGCCGATCGCGCCGGCAGAAATGGAGGCCTTGAGCCTGGTCGCCGTCTACGACAAGCACGACGCCGCCGATGCCTTCAGCCGCGACTGGTCCAGCTTCGACCCGGTGCGGCAAGGCGAGCAAATCGGCCGCCGCGCCGACGGCACGCCGGTGCTGGCCGAATTCGACGGCCGCATCCTGTTCCCCGACAGCGCCGCCGGCGCCCACAGCGAGTGGTATTACCTGACCCGCGCCAACCCGGCGTTTTGAGCGGAATTGGTGCGCGGCCTCTAGGCGCGCCGGCCCGCGCGGGGCCATAATGCTGCTTCCATTTCAAGAACAAGAGGAGCGCCCATGCTGTTAGCCGCCCAGATCGTCACCGCCCTGGTGGCGCTGATCCACGTCTACATCGTCCTGCTGGAAACCGCGCTGTTCGACACGCGCGGCCGCCGCGTGTTCGGCCTCAGCAGGGAGAAAGCCGACATCGTGCGGTCCGCCATGTCGAACCAGGGCTGTTACAACGGCTTCCTGGTGGCGGCGCTGGCGGTCGGCCTGGCGCATCCCGACGCTGCCATCGCCTCCGCCTTCACGGTGTTCGGCCTGGCCTGCGTGGCGGTGGCCGGCGTCTGGGGCGGCGTCACCGTCAAGCGTTCGATTCTGCTGATCCAGACGCTGCCCGCCGTCATCGGTCTGGCGCTCCATTTCGCCGCGTGACCATGCAAACCAAATTCAATATGGCGCTGCTGGCCTGCGCCGCCGTGGCGTTGATTTACACCGGCTATCGAGAGATGACCGCCCACCCGCAGCCGCGCGCCGTCAGCGACGCCTCCTGCGCGCCCGAGGCCATCAAGGGCATCGCCAACATCACCGAGCGCGCGATACACGTCTCGAAATGCGCGCAGCGCGCCAAATGATCACTGACGCAGGCTGGGCAGCGTAAGCGCCGGCGGCGCGGCGGTGCTTTCGGCGGCCGGCTTGGCGCCGGTGCCGCGCAGCGCCAGCAGCCAGCCGATGCCGTCGAACCAGAACGGCGAACCGAGCGAGGCGGCAAAGGCGGTGGCGATCCAGCCCATCAGCGCAAACGCCAGCGCCGCCAGCCAGGCGCCGGCCTGGCTCAAGCCGGCAAAGCGCGACGACGGCCAGCCGATCGGCAGCTCGCGCAGCTGCGTGGCCTGCCCGGCAGCGGCGCGGGCCTGCGCGGTCGCATCGGCAGGCGCTTCGGTCGTCGGCGCCGTCATGGTTCCGGCCTTGGCCACCATCTGCGTGGTCAGCGCCGCGTCGTCCCACAGCCGCTGCGACAGTTGCAGCGCATCGATGTTCATCGCCACCGCGTAAAACAGCCCGATCAGGAACAGCACGAACTGCGAGCGCCGCTTGTACCAGCCGCTGATGCGGTCCATCACCGTGTCGTACCAGATGCGCACCGCCGCCTCCAGCGCCGCGGCGTCGTCCGGCCCCTGCCCCATGATCGCCAGCAGCGTGCGGCGCAGGCCGTCGTTGCCGAGCTTGGACAGCAGCAGGCTGGCCGCTTCGCCCTTGCCGTATTTGTCCACCAGCGTGGCGACGAACGCGCGCGCGAAAATCGCCGACGGGATGTAGGAAGGCATGCGTCCGCGCTGCGCCAGCCCGGTGATCAGCGGATGCCGCAACACCTCGGCCGTCAACGACTGCGCGCCCAGCTTGTCGAGGCCGAAACCGTCGTCGCGCCGCAGCAGCCGCAGCAGCGACGGCACGATGCCGCGCACGCGCGGCTGGCCGGCCGGCTCGTGCAGCAGGGTCAGTACGCCGTCCAGCAAGACCTTGGCGCGCGTCTGGAACAACGAGGCGATCGCTTCGCGCGTGGCGCTGCACAGCAGGCTCACCGCCAGAAAGGTGTAGGACAGGCCGACCGCCACGTCCACGTAATGACTCTGCATGCTTCCCTCGTTAGATTTCCAGCAACGTTCACATAACATAAAGGATTTTGGCGCGCCGAGCACGCTTTTTATTTATATCGTAGAATCCCGATATTGAAATCGGAAAAAAACGATATATCTAACGGCCATGGACATCGACGCCATCCACAAAGCCCTCGCCAACCCGACGCGGCGCCAGATCCTGGCGTGGCTGAAGGAACCGGAGCAGCATTTCGCCGACCAGCATCATCCGCTGAGCCTGGGTGTGTGCGCCGGCATGATAGACCGCTACGCGGGGCTGTCGCAATCGACCATGTCGGCCCACCTGGCGGTGCTGGTCAAGGCCGGGCTGGTCAAGTCGCAGCGCGTCGGCCAGTGGAATTATTTCAAACGCGATGAAGAAGTCATCCAGGCTTTCATCGATCAAATGCAACTATAGGGAGCATCCGCATGCCAACTCTGTTCGACCCGATCACCATTGGTGACCTCACCCTCAAAAACCGCGTCGTCATGGCGCCGCTGACCCGTTCGCGCGCCAGCGCCGGCCGCGTGCCGAACGCGCTGATGGCCAAATACTACGAGCAGCGCGCCAGCGCCGGCCTGATCCTGAGCGAAGCCACCGCCGTCACGCCGCAGGGCGTCGGTTACGCCGACACGCCGGGCCTGTGGTCCGACGAGCAGGTCGAAGGCTGGAAACAGGTCACCGCCGCCGTGCACGCCAAGGGTGGCGTGATCTTCGCCCAGCTGTGGCACGTGGGCCGCATTTCCGATCCGAGCTTCCTGGACGGCCAGCCGCCGGTGTCGGCCAGCGCGATCGCCGCCAAGGGCCACGTCAGCCTGCTGCGTCCCGAGCGTCCATATCCGGTGCCGCGCGCGCTGGATACGGCGGAAATTCCGGGCATCGTCGCCGCCTACCAGAAAGCTGCCGAGAACGCCAAGAAAGCCGGCTTTGACGGCGTGGAAATCCACGGCGCCAACGGCTACTTGCTCGACCAGTTCCTGCAGGACAAGACCAACCAGCGCAATGACCAGTACGGCGGCTCGATCGAAAACCGCGCGCGCCTGATGCTGGAAGTGACCGATGCCTGCATCGCCGTGTGGGGCGCCAACCGCGTCGGCATGCACCTGGCGCCGCGCCGCGACTCGCACGACATGGGCGATTCCGATCCGGCCGCGACCTTCGGCTACGTGGCGCGCGAGCTGGGCAAGCGCAAGATCGCCTTCATCGCCGCGCGCGAGGCGCTCGGTGCAGACAGCCTGGGCCCGCTGCTGAAGAAGGAATTCGGCGGCGTCTACATCGCCAACGAGAAGATGACCAAGGTGGTGGCGCAGCAGGTGCTGGACAGCGGCAATGCCGACGCGATCGCCTTCGGCAAGGATTACATCGCCAATCCGGACCTGGTGCAGCGCCTGCAAAGCAATGCGCCGCTGAACGCCTGGCGCACCGAGTCCTTCTACGCCGGCGGCGAGGAAGGCTACACCGACTACCCGGCACTGGCATAACCGGATGACCCAAGGGAGCTGCGGCTCCCTTTTTTTTATCGCGGCTGGGTGTACGTCACCGGCACGAACACATAGCCGCCCTTGCCGTTGCTGCGCACATGGCCCAGCGCCGGGAACGACAGGTGGGGCGCGCCGATCAGATAGCCTTCCTTGGCCGCCGCCGCGAACGCTTCCTTGCGCTCGGCGATCGCGACCTTGCTGTCGCTGTCGAAGGAAATACCGACGCCCGGATCGTCAAACTGCACCGCCTGCACGTGCAGCAGATCGCCCAACAGCACCAGCTTCTGGCCCTTGCTCTCCACCACATAGGTGATGTGGCCCGGCGTGTGACCGCCATTCAAATACGAGCGGATGCCCGGCACCAGCTCGGTGTTCGCCACGATAGGCTGGAATTTGCCCGCCTTCACGTACGGATTGATCGACACCATTGGCCCCTGGAAATTATCCTTGGCCTCGCCCGACGCCTTGTCCAGGTTGGCCGGATTCAGATAGTAATCGGCATCCAGCTTGCCGGCGCGCACGATGGCGTTGGGGAATACGCGCTGCTCATTCTGCGCCAGGCCGCCCACGTGGTCGCCGTGCATGTGGCTGATGTAAATCTCGTCCACCTGCTCCGGCTTGTAGCCGGCCGCCTTCAGATTGCCCACCAGCTGCCCCAGCGTCGGGCCGAACAGGCTGGCCGCGCCGGTATCGATCAGCACCAGCTTGCTGCCGGTATTGATCAGAAAGCCGTTGACCGAGGTCTGCAGCGGCGTTTTCTGGAATGCCTTGTCCAGCGCCGCCAGGGTCTTGGCCGGCGGCTGTTTCAGCAGCTTGTCGACCGGCAGGTCCAGGGTGCCGTCGTTGAGCACCGTGATTTCGAAATCGCCCAGCGTGGTACGGTAAAAACCCGGCGCCTGGAAGCGCGCCATGGGCGCACCGGCCTGCGCCGGCAGCGCGGCCGCCAACAATACGGAGGCAGCGGCCAGCGCGGTCAGTTTGGTCTTCGTCATGACTTCCCTTATTCTGAGAATTATCGGAAGCGCTACGATACCTGAAAATCAGAAAGTCAGCGGCAAGCGTAGCGACAGCTGGACGTCGGGGGTGTCGCGCGTCAGTCCGGCGCCAACCGCGACGTTGACCGTGCGCTGCGGCGTGATGCGGTAGGAAAACCCCACCAGCAGCGTGCCCAGCTGGGTGCGCACCGAGCCGGCCACCGGCACGCCGTTCTGTTTGGTGCGGGCGATGGAGCTGTGGTCGTAACCGAAACTGATCAGCGCGCGGTCGTTGAGCGCCAGGCCGACGCCGAAATTGAAGCCGATCACGCCCCCCGGCTCGACCGTGCCCAGCGGCTCCAGCGCGCCGCCCAGCACGCGCCGGTTGACGTTGTCGCGCCTGAAGTTGTGCAGATAGCTGATGCTGGCAAACAAGATGGCCGGATCGCTGGCCTGCAGCCAGGTCAGGCTGGGCTGCAGCGCATAGAAGCCCGAACCGGTCGGCAGATCCAGCGGTAGCCCGGTGCCGGTGGCGTTCGGGCCGACGCAACGCGTGCTGCAATCGGTGATCACCTCGAACGGATCGGTGCCGGTGCGCGACTTGAAGCGCAGCCCGGCCACGTAATACGGCCGGTCGGCGCCGCCCTGGTTGAGCTGGTAGCGCAGCGCCAGTTCGGCGTCGCCGGCGCCGCGGCCGCTGGTGTCGAACACGCGGTCGACGCCGCTGCCGGTGAACGCCTCGCGGCTGACGGTGGCATCGGAGCGGTAGACATACGGCACCTTGAGTTCGATCTCGGCGCGGTTGCTCAGGCCATAGCGGCCGGTGAGCGCGGCGGTGGTGGTGTTGCGCTTGACCTCGCGCACGTCCACCAGGCCGATCAGCAGCGCCGGGATGATGGTGTAGCCGACCAACACCACGCGGTTGCTCGACGAGTAGCCGAACTGCAGCGACGGTTCCAGCACGAAACGGCCACGCGGCGTCAGCACGCCCGGCTGTTCGAACAGCGGCGCCACCGCCGGCGGGCGGTTGTCCTGCGGCGGCGCCACGCCCACCTGCTCCGGCGCGGCCACGGCGGCGCCACTGGCCAGCACGGCGGCGGCCAGCCACTGCGTTGTGTTCTGCATGATCTCCCCTTATTTGCCCACGGCGCCGCTGAGCGCCTCGCGCAGGCTGCTTTCAAAGTTGACGGCCTTGAGCAGGGACAGGTTGGCCACGGTGGTATCGATCGTGGTCTGGCTGCGGATGGCCTGATCGTTCAGGCTGTTCTGCACCAGCACGGCCGACAGGGCATCGCTTGCCATCTGCGCCTGCGCTGCGCTCAACTGTGTCATATCGGGGATGGAAAAATGGGTACTGGCTACAACAGTGCCATTGATCGAAACCAAACGTTCTACACCTAGCGACACCAGCAGGCCGTCGCCGAGGTCGAAACCGGCGCGCGCCTGGTCGAGCCGGGCATCATCGACGGCGGCCCAGCCGTCGGTGGGGTCGGCCCGGGCCAGGCTGGCGCAGGCCAGCAGTACAGTCAACAGAAGTTTATGCATGATGTCAGAAATTGCCGCTGCCGTTCTTGGGTAAGGTAATGTCGGTCAGGCTGGCGCGGTTGATCGCCTCACTCAGCGCCGCACGCGGCGCCAGCCGCCAGTCGGCCGGCACGTTGAACGCCGGCCGGCCCGGCCAGTTGTGGATCACGAACAGCAGCCGGTCCGGCCAGGCCGCCTCGAACGCCGCGCGCCGCATCGCGCGCGTGCCGCTGGCCGGGTCGCCGATCAGCACCCGGTCCGCATCGAGCCCCTTGATCACGACAAAATGCATATAGCCGTTGTCGCTCAGGCGCACGATGGCGGGGAACGCCGCCTCGGCCAGCTTGTCGAGCGGCTGGTAATAGCCGTCCGCGACAAACCCCTGGCGCGCCAGATAGCGCTTCATGTCCAGCAGCGAAAAGCCTTCGCGCCGTATCTTCGGCTGGTCGCCCTGGGCGTACATGTCGGCGAACACCTGCTGTTCCGACACCGGACGATCATAGTGGTAGCTGAGCAGCGTGGCCAGCGCCGCCGAGCCGCAGCTGTAGTCGTACTGCTGGTGCACGGTGGACAGGAAGCGCGCTTCCTTCAGGCTGGTCACCGGCAGCGTGTAACTGCCGCCGGCCAGCACCGGCAGCTCGGCCGCCAGCAACATCAGGGCGATGGGGTTCATTGCATCTGGATGTTGATGATGGTGGCGTTCTGGATCAGCACGTTCGAGCCGGAATTCTGGATCGCCACCGGCAGTCCCGAGGCGTTGCTGAAGGCGCCGCTGCTGATGCTGTTGGCGCCGCTGACCACATAGGCGCTGGTATTGCCGCCCACCGTGCCGTCCAGCTGCATGGCGTTGTTGACACCGGTGTCGCTGCCGGCGTGCATCTGCGCCAGCTGCCGCTCATCGACCGGCGCGCTGTCGAAGGGATCGGCCGCCGCCGCGCCGGCGATGGCCAGAGTCAGCAGCAGCAAGTTGGTTGCGATCGTGCGCATGGATATCCTCCGAAAAAAGCGGGATGCCAGGCATCCCGCGGGCTGCTTAGCGGCCCAGGGCCAGATTCGACTGCACGTTGACGCTCTGCTGCACCAGCGAGGCGATGCCGCTGTTCTGCGACGCCACCATGATGCCGGCCGCGGACTGGCCGACGCTGGTCATGCTGTTGGACATATTGAAGGTGCCCGCATCGACCGACACCGCGCCCGCCGCGCCGCCGGTCCCGCCCGCGCCGGCGCCGCCG
>NZ_SPVG01000212.1 GCF_004614165.1 Duganella callida
ATTCCCTTGACCTCTCACCCGGCTGGGCGCTTTTAACTATTGGCCTTCCTGTAGGCCTTGGGATCGGAGTTTTCTTGTTGCCGCGTTTACGCAATCAACTCGGATTCCGATAACGGCCACAAGCTGCCGTTGAGACCGGAAGAACTTACAGGCGTACCAATTTTGTAGAGACTGATATGGGTAAATATGGGTCCGCAGCAGTAAACGCAGTTCGTGCCTATTCTTCTGGGCGAGCCAGCAGTGCTATTGATGCCTGGAACATTGCAGTTTGCGATACTTTTCCGAATAGCCCTTCATCACAAGAAAAAAGCTGTCCCAAAGGTACGTTTTTAGGAATTTGCGGAAGTGGAAATGTAGTCGGCATACCGAGCGGCGAATACACTACATCAGAAAAAAATAGGCGTTATGGCCTAAGGGCGCTTGAGATACTGAGTGAGTCACCAGGCCTAGCCGAAGATGAGCTTGCGCTGTGGAAGCGAGTTATGGCTGGCGAAGACAAGAAACCTAACTCTCAAATGGATGTGGTTATTTCTCTTTGGAAGGCCGGACTCGTGAACTAAAAACTTAAAGCAAAATAGGCTGAAGGCGGCCAATAGTGGCCGGCGATTCTAGGACGAGACTGGACATTTAAGCAGTATGACGTTGTGCGGGTAACGCCTCTGGCCTTGCAGATTGATACGCCTGATGATCAGTTTAATCGCCGCAAGCCTGTAGTCCGCGATATAGCAACGATCATCGAAATTTATTCAGCACCACCAGACTACGAATCGGAGTGTAGCGATGCCCACGGCATTCCACGGTGGTTGGTTGCATATAGGCCAGATGAAGTCACGCTGGAACTGAACAAGTACCTTGACCGTCAACGGCCGAAAACCAACGTCCAAGCGAACCCATGAAATATTAAGGCCAAGATGATTTATTCGAGAATCGTAAGCTGCTATGACAGTCCGGTGACGCTTGCCGGCCGAACGATCAATTCTGTTCACGCCGAATACAGCTTTGTAGCCTTCAGGCTCGACAATGATGACATTATTGGTTTTGCTGTTGAAGAGGTTTCAGTCGGTAGATGGTTCGAAGTGTTTCCGCTGTGCCTCCATGAACCAGGGGGAAGTTACCCTTTCATTTGGGCAGAACTGAGCGCTCCTTTTACTGTTGTGTCTAGCGAATTGTTGTGGAGAGAAGAATGGCTAGAGCCAGCTTCCGACAATGCAGGTTTTCTGGGAACGGGGCCAGGTTTCACTCAGCACGCAGCTGCGCTTGGAACAGCACCGGCAGAGAACGGCAATATTGTGAAGGTATTGGCAGGGATTAAATTAATTGGTTTGGAGGGCGCTCAATTTGTCGTGTGTAGCTCGCACAATACGCCTTTCAAGACAGACTTAGCGATGGATATCGTAGAGGTCGGCAATATCGTGCGATTCCACACGTGCGTTTAGTCTCAACTGGGTTCGGCCAAGAGCAGACCTAGACCGTTGCAAGAATTTCTATCGAAAATGGCAGGTTTGAATGATGAGAAAATTAATTTTTGTTCTCCTTTGTTTATTCTACCGCTCAGCAGTGGTATCGAGCTGGAATTCTTGAGCGATAATGGCGGCGCGTTTCGGGCCAAGGATACGCACGCGCTGGCCAAGGACTTGGGTATCAAGCCGGTCCATACGCCGGTGTGCAGCCCGCAGTCCAATGGCATTGCCGAGAGCTTCGTGAACACGTTTAAACGCGACTACGTCAGCCAGCTGGACCGCAGCAGCGCCGACATCGTGCTCAGACAAATGCCGGCGGCGTTCAAGCATTTCAACGAGATTCATCCGCATTCGTCCTTGGGCTATAAGTCACCAAGCATGTATCGGGAAGAGCTAATGCGCCGGGCTCAGATCGGCGTTAATTAAGCGATAGGTTGTGTCCGGTAGTAGCGGGGCAAGATCAGGTTACATTGCTTATAAAGTGAGTTAATTGAGCTTCTCTTTTCGGCCAGCAGCAGCCGGTCAAGTTATCGAGATTTGAAAATCTCCTTAAACCAAAATTTATATATAAGGTCCCAACAGTGAGCTTTCCCATCGAATTAACAGCGCAAGTACAAAGCCATAACGGAAATTTCACTCGAAAGTTCACGTTGAATCGCGGTCTTACAGTTCTGCTGGGGCCAAATGGATCAGGTAAGACGCACCTCCTGAGAGGACTAAAGAACAGCCTTGGCCAACATGTGAACGGCAAGCACGTTCGCTTTCTATCTGCTGGCCGTATGGGAGTTTTGGAACAGTTCAGGTCCGATTTTGACGGTCATCGTGGCGGTAGTCCGATGTATGACAGTGCGACATATGGCAGCAAAGGGGATGCAAGCCGTCGACATCAAATGGAAACTCTCACCGGTGATTTCCAAACACTAGCAGAGCGAGCTGATATTCTGATAAAGATTCAGGAAAGGCTCAGAAAGCTATTTAAGCGAGATGTTCTCATCGATTGGGATGGCGGCCACCTCAAGATATCTTTTTCTCGATTAGATGTTGACACAAAGCCCTATTCCTCTGGCCGCGAAGCATCCGGCCTAATGCACTTGGTAGGGATACTTGCTGCGCTCTATGATGATGATGTGGGTGCACTTCTTCTTGACGAACCTGAGGTGTCATTGCACCCGCAACTCCAAGCCTTTCTTCTTAAAGAGCTGCTGAGTGTTGCTGGACATCCATCGCTTGGTGGCAATAAAAAAATAATCATCATCGCAACCCATTCAACTGAAATGCTTCAAATCCAAGGCCCAGAAGACTTGTTGTCGTTAGTCTTCTGTCATGACCTCATGACCGATCCTGTTCAGATTTCGGCAGATGCTGGCGAACTAAAGAATAAGAAACTACAAGGGCTCATTGCCAGGCTCGGACAGGAGCACAAGCTTGCATTGTTCTCGAAACGCCCATTGCTAGTCGAGGGGCCATCGGATGTAATCATATGTAGTGCCCTCGCTGCTCAATTAGATATGCATTTGGAAGCCGCCGGCTCGCAGCTTCTCCCAGTGATTGGAAAAGGCCAAATGCCAGTTGTAGCTAAATTGCTGCGTCTACTAGGAAAGGAACCTGTAGCCTTAGCCGACGCTGATGGAATTGCCGATGGAGTTGAATTAGTTAATACCTATCTTATCGACAATCCAGTTGTAGATGAAAAAGCAAGTATTCTTGGGTTTGGGTCAGCGCAACAGATGGCAGGCTCAATATATGGAGACTTCTGCAAGTTGGTTGATGGTCGCTGGCATGAAATTTCAGCGAACGCAGAAAACCATCCATATTGGCTCAACAAGAATTCCGACGAGGAGTTGCTAGCAAAGCGTCGGTCTGCACTATGTGCCCTATTCTCAACTGATACCTCGGACCTAAACAAGCTTGCTGCTGATAATGCTTGGGGAAAAATTAAAACGCGAATTACAGCGTTGCTCGACTTGCTAGAACAGTGTGGCCTATTTATCCTGCGAAAAGGATCAATTGAGTCCTATTACCTAACTGCAGATCAGCTCACTTCCATCGGAAAACCTAGCGTGGCTGTATCGGAAATTGATCACTTCAATCAGCACTCCCATTCGGACTTAAGCGCTTCTTACTCTGATGTGATTCGCTGCATACGATATGCCTCAAATTCAGAGGTGATTTGCGAGGCTGAAGCACTGAGAGACTTGCTTCTTTCAGTAGTGTCACCGGCGCACGCTCGGTTTAAAGGTGGCGATACCACACAAAATTTCAATCTATTGGCGCGCTCATTGCTGGGTGAGCGAGCGAAGATATTCGGCTTAACTGTAGATGGGGAGAAACTCGTGGTATCTATTCAAAGTAAAATACTTGATGTCACTGGTTTTCCCGTTGCTATCGGAAGGGACGACGATGTTTTAAAATCAATTAATGATGCCTTATCCACCCCTTCATAACCCATAATTAACGCAGAAACCCTAATACACGGAATGCCACCCACTTCTATTTTGAAGTATTTTCCTCATAGATTGGATGGCTTCCGCTCAGGGGCGACAGTCGGCTTCGGGGCGTTAGCGGACCCCACATATTAGGAAACCATCATCGTGTCTCAAGACATCCAAACTTGCGAGATAATTTTATGGATAGCAAGGCTCGCCACAGTAGCACTTATATTTTTCTCCATCGATAATAAGCTGGCATGGGCCGGCGGTTGGCAACCCGCGTCGGGCCAAGTACAGATACCAATCTGGCCTGGCAGCGCGCCCGACGCCATATCGGCCCCAAATCAGGAATCGGTCCAGCTCGCCAAAGGACATGGCGGCTGGACCCAGGTCAATGACGTCAGCATGCCGACCATGACGGTGTATGCCCCCAAGGCTCCAGGCACGGGGGCGGCGGTGGTGGTATTTCCTGGTGGCGGATTCAGGGTGCTGGCCATGGACCTGGAGGGCACAGAGATCTGCGATTGGCTGACATCGCAAGGCATCACTTGTGTGCTGCTCAAGTATCGCGTCCCCGGCGGCAACCACTACTGGGACGATAAATGCCAATGCGCTATCACGCCCAAGGTGCCGCGCGCGTTGCAGGATGCGCAAAGGACGATCAGGCTGGTCCGTTCCAAAGCCAGGGAATTGAGCATCGATCCCGGCAAGATCGGCGTGATCGGCTTTTCGGCCGGCGGCTATCTGGTGGCGCAGACCAGCAATATTTTCGCTTCGACGTACAAGCCCGTCGACGCCATCGACAAACTGAGCAGCCGCCCGGACTTTGCCATCGCGCTGTACCCCGGTCATCTGTGTCGCGCCGGCGAGAAATTCGATGCCAGCATCCGCGTTACAAAGCAAACGCCGCCCACCTTCCTGCTGCAAGCCTGGGATGATCCTGTCGATCCGATCTGCAACAGTACGCTGTATGCGCGCGAACTGGATCGCGCCGGCGTGCCGGCGGAAGTCCATCTGTTTGCCAAGGGCGGACATGCTTTCGGACTGCGCGACAAAGACCATCCCATTTCATCGTGGCCGTCGCTCGTGGAAAACTGGCTCAAGGACATCGGCATGCTATGAAATCACGGACCTAGGTCGACGGTAAAATATCTTATTTCAATCCCGAATAAGTCGCATTTTTTTGGCGCTATACAATATGCCGCCGCATGGACCGTCTTCGAGTCTATGACTTTGCCCACCATGACTTCTGAGCAGGATCAGGACATCACCGCCACCGTGCTGAAGGAGCGCTCGCGCCTGTGGAATTTCATCCGCCGCCGTGTCGCCGATCAGACCGATGCCGACGATATCCTGCAGGACGTGTTCTACGAATTCACCCAGGCTTACCGCCTGCCCGAGCCCATCGAGCAGGCCAGCGCCTGGTTGTTCCGCGTCGCGCGCAACCGTATCATCGACCGTTTCCGCAAGAAGAAGGAAGTCGCGCTCGAGGATCTGGGCGGCGCCGACGAGGATGAGGAATGCCGCCTCGACCTGCTGCTGCCCTCCCCCGACGCCGGGCCGGAGGCCGCCTACACCCGCGCCATGCTGCTCGAAGAGTTGCAGCTGGCCCTGGAAGAGCTGCCCGCCAACCAGCGCGACGTCTTCATCGCCCACGAACTCGACGGTGTCAGTTTCAAGGAGATGGCGGCCCAGACCGGCGTCTCGATCAACACTTTATTGGCCCGCAAACGCTACGCCGTGCTGCATCTGCGCCAGCGCCTGCAAGCCCTGTACGAAGAATGAAAGGAGTACCTCTGCAATGCGTCCCGAAAATATGAGCTACAAGAAATTCAAACTGATGAAGGGCCTGTTCGTGCTGGCCTGCGCCGCCGTACTGGGCGCGATCGTCATGTTGTTGTGGAACTGCCTGATCCCCGCCATCTTCCCCGGCGCCAATGCCGTGACTTATTGGCAAGCCCTGGGATTGCTGGTACTCTGCCGCATCCTGTTCGGCGGTTTCCATGGCCGCCACCGCGACTGGCACGAGCGCCGCGAGCAGTGGCAGCGCTGGCAAGCCATGACGCCCGAGGAGCGCGCCGCCTTCTTCAAGAAGCGCGCCAATTTCTGCCGCCCCGAACCACACGATACGAAAGACGAATGAAAAAACCGCCCGCGCCGCCCTTCAGCGGCTATCAGAAAACCGTGGTGGCGATGCTGGCTTTCCTGCTGTTCGCCGTGATCCTGGACTTCATGCTGATGTCGCCGCTGGGCGCCCTCATCATGCCGGACCTGAAGATCGGTCCCGCCCAGTTCGGCCTGGTGGTGTCGGCCTACGCCTTCAGCGCCGGCGTGTCCGGCCTGCTGACGGCCGGCTTCGCCGATCGCTACGACCGCAAGAAGCTGCTGCTGTTCTTTTATAGCGGCTTCATCCTCGGCACCGTCTGGTGCGGCATGGCGCAGACCTTCGAAAGCCTGCTGGCCGCGCGCGTGTTCACCGGTCTGTTCGGCGGCGTGATCGGTTCCGTCGTGCTGGCGATTTCCACCGACCTGTTCCCGCCGCAGATGCGCGGCCGCGTGATGGGGCTGATCCAGACCGCATTCGCCGCCAGCCAGGTGCTGGGCATCCCGGCCGGCATCTACCTGTCGAATCAGTGGAACTGGCATGTGCCGTTCGTGGCGATGGCCGCCTTTGGCCTGGTCGGCGGCCTGCTGGTGGCGTGGAAGATGCAGCCGGTCGATGCGCACCTGGGCCAGCCGCAGGAGCACAGTCCGTTCATGCACCTGTTCCACACGCTGACGGAACGACGCTATCTGCTGGCGTTCTGCATCACCGCCCTGCTGACCACCGGCGGCTTCATGCTGATGCCGTTCAGCAGCGCCTACATCGTCAACAACATGGGCATCGACCTGCAGCATCTGCCGACCGTATATCTGGTGACCGGCATCGCCACCATCTTCATCGGCCCGCTGATCGGGCGCGCAGCAGACGCGGTCGGCAAGTTCCGCGTGTTCTTGTTCGGCACCACGCTGTCGATCGTGATGGTGCTGACCTACACCCACATGGGCCACACCTCGCTGTGGGTGCTGGTGGTGATCAACTCGCTGATGTTCGTCGGGATTTTCTCGCGCATGATTCCATTCCAGGCGATTTCGTCGACGGTGCCCAGCATGACCCAGCGCGGCTCCTACAATGCGATCAGCGCTTCGATCCAGCAGTTGGCCGGGGGCCTGGCGTCGGTGGTGTCGGGCCACATTGTCAAGCAGGCGGCCGACGGCCGACTCGAACATTTCGACACCGCCGGTTACGTGGTGGTGGCGACTTCTCTCGTGGCCACCGCGCTGGTGTGGCGCCTGCATCGCGATCTGCCGGCGATAGCGCCGCAAGCAGCTATCTGAGCGACAAACCGTATTTGTCGGCGGTCTGCTGCATGAAAGACGACGCTTTCATTTTCGCGAACTCGTCGCGCAATGCGCGCACCGTGGCGGCCGGGGTGCCCAAGCTGGCCGCCACATAATATTCCCCCACACCGGGCATGGCGATGGTCCGCTCCAGCAGCCCGCACGAGACGTGCGCGTTGTGGCAGATGGCCTTCATCGACAGTTCCGACGCCACCATCAGATCCACCCGTCCCGCCACCATCTTGCGCAGATTGGATTCATCCAGCGTGGCCAGGTCGGCCTCCAGCCCCAGTGCGTGCAACTGTTCCTCGACCACGTCGCCGCGTGTGGCGGCCACCCTGTAGCGGCCCAGGTCGGCCAGCGCGCGCACCTGGACGTCACGGCGCGCCGCCAGCTTGTATACGTAGACGCTGCGCGGCGCGATCGGCGCGATCCACTGCAACTGGTGCTCGCGCTCGGGCGTGCGCACCACGCTGAAGATCAGCACATTGGGCTGGCTCCTGGCCATGCGGAAGGCGCGGGCCCAAGGATAGATGTGTATGCTGTAGCCCGCCTTGGTCCGCCGCAGAGAGGTCTCCACCAGCTCGGTCGAATATCCGGTGATGCGGCCGCACTCAACGTAACTGTAGGGCGCGAAATCTTCCGTCACCACGGTCAGGACGGGACCGGCCAGTGCCATTACGGACCAGGTCGCTACCAACAGAAACGTAATAATTTGTTTCCACATGTTAAGAAAAACCATTTTGTTTCCACATGGAACTATTTTACGTTAGAATAATTGTAGCTAGAAGTTCCCGTATTTAATTTACTAACCTTAACAGATCCGAAAGGGAGAAGTGCATGAATTCCAGAAATATGGATGCTGCCTGCCTGCGCGCCCTGCGCCGTCGTGGCCATTCCGACTCCAGCATAGCCGCCATGACGCCCGAGGAGGCGTTCTGCGAATATTGCGCCTACCACGGGATCATGAATCTATCCCCATCCAAGCTGGAAATGCTAGACAAGCTGCGCGGCGAGGCCGGCAAATAAACTGATTCAGCCGGCGGCGCGGCGCATGCCTGCGGTCCCCGGTCGCAACAACCCAGCGAAAAAAAAGCCACGTTCAACGTGGCTTTTCTGAAACTGCTGTGTGATCAACGGTAAAACGGCTCGACGGTACCCTTCAGCTTGATCAGCATGGGGTTGCCGTGGCGGTCCAGCGCCTTGCCGGCCGGGACCTTGATCCAGCCTTCGCTGATGCAGTACTCATCTACATCGTTGCGCTCTTTGCCGTTGAAATTGATGCCGATGTCGTGTTCGAACACGGCAGCAACGTGGAATTTGCTGCGTGGATCGATCGACAGACGGTCCGGCAGCGGTGGGAGTTGGATAGTATCGTTCATCCCGCCATTATATCAGCTGGTTTTGAAGATCAGTTGCGCCGCGCGCTGCAATTTCGGCGCCACCATCGGCACCGTCAGCATGGTGCTGCCGATGGCCATCAGCAGCAGCGCGGTGAAGGTCTCGCTGGTGATGATCTGCTTGTCCAGCAGGATGTTGACGAAGATGATCATGATCAGCGCCTTGGTCTGCAGCAGCCAGCCGATGATCGACGCCTCGCCCGGCCCCCACTTCAGAATGCGGCCGGCGATGTGGATGCCCGCCAGCTTGCCCGACACCGACGCCACCAGCAGCACCAGCGCCACCACGAACACCGCCGGGCCGCCGACCGCCCAGTTGGTGCGCAGCCCGGTGCTGAGGAAGAACACCGGCATCACCGCCATCAGCACGTTCGCGCGCAGGAAGTCCATCTTCTGCTGGTCGAACCACTCGGCATCCATCACCGCGCCGGCCAGGAAGGCGCCGACCATGTAATGCAGCCCAGCCCAGTCGGCCGCGAAGGCGCACACCGCCAGCCAGATGAACGACACATACCAGCGGTCACGCTCCTCGATGCGCACCATCAGCTTGCGGAACAGCCAGGTGGCAAACGCAAACGCCACCAGGAAGCCGCCCTGACGGCCGACGCGGTCCCAGTCCAGCATGATCACCGCCAGCACACCCCAGATGGCGATGTCGTCCAGGCTGGCGTAACGCAGGATGCGCTGGCCGATCGGCTGGCGCAGGATCTCCAGTTTTTCCATCAGCAGGATGAGGATCGGCAGCGCCGTCACGGCGCAGGCCATGCCCACGCCCAGCACGAACTGCCAGCTGTGCGCCTTCGGCCCCATCCAGCCGGCGTAGCCGAGCATACCGAGCGCGGCGACGCAGCCGAACGCCAGCGGCGTGCCAAGCGCCAGACCGGCGGTGATGACGCTTTCACGACGGTGCTGCCAGGCCTTCTTCAGATCCAGCTCCACGCCGGCGATCATCACGAACATCATCACCGCCCACCAGGCGATACCGTTGAGCGACTGCACCACCTGCGGATTGAAGACGAAGCTGTAGTAATCGGGGAACGCGCGGCCCATGATGCCCGGCCCCAGCAAGATGCCGGCAATGATCTGCACCACCACCAGCGGCGCATAGTAATCGGTGCCGCCCAGCCGCCAGATCAGGTAGGGCACGCTGAATATGATCACCATCGCGATCAGGAAGATTTCGGTTGTTCCCATGTGCATGGAATGCCTCCTTGTTATGTAATTATGTAATATCGACGAGTTTAGCTTAATAACAACTGATTGCGATAGTGATAGTGTAAAAAAGCTACAAAGCGATTGCTTATTACTTGCTTATTACTTGCTTATTACTTGCTTGATCAAGTATTATTCAAGCATTAATCAACGAGGAGGCAATCATGAACGAATCGACAATCAGTCCCAGCCTTGAATTCACCCTGCGTCTGGCGCGCGCGCAAGCGACGCTGGTGCGGCGTCTGGACCAGGTGCTGGGCGGCTACCACGGCATCAGCTTCAGCGACTTCATGCTGCTGCACTACCTGAACCGCGCGCCGGGCGGCCGCCTGCGCCGCGTCGACCTGGCGGAGCGCCAGGGGCTGACCGCGTCCGGTGTCACCCGCACCCTGCTGCCGTTGGAGAAAATCGGTCTGGTCGAACGTCAGCAGGACCCGCGCGACGCGCGCGTCGCTTACGCGGCCATCACCGACACCGGTCGCGAGCTGCTGCTCAACGCCACCACCGTCGCCGAGCAAATCAGCAAGGACCTGCTGCGCAGCTGTCCGCCTTCGCAATTCGATGACCTCAGCAGCGCGCTGGCCCTGATCGCCGGCATGAACGCCACCAATTCCTGACACGGAGGGCCAGATGGCCGACCAAGACCTGCCGCGCGCGGCACTGAAGCGCGACCCGAATTTCAAATGGCTGATGCGCGGCGGCGTGATCTCCATGCTGGGCGACCAGATGAGCATGATCGCCCTGCCCTGGCTGGTGCTCAAGCTGAGCGGCGACACGTTGGCCCTGGGCCTGG
Organism: Duganella callida; assembly: GCF_004614165.1. Taxonomy (GTDB): domain Bacteria; phylum Pseudomonadota; class Gammaproteobacteria; order Burkholderiales; family Burkholderiaceae_D; genus Rugamonas; species Rugamonas callida. The sequence goes on from NZ_SPVG01000212.1 coordinate 10,676, forward strand.
TGATCGCGCTGATGAGCGTACCGCGCGCGGTCTTCATCCTGATCGGCGGCGCGCTGGTCGACCGCTATTCGCCCAAGCACGTGCTCATGCTCAGCAAGTACGCCAATGCCGTGCTGCTCGCCTTACTGACACTGCTGGTGCTGAAGACATCGTCCTCGCCCACCGTACCGCTCGGCGATTCGTTATCGCTTACCGTCGCCATGACGCCGCAGCTCACGCTGGACCTGATCTACGCGCTGGCGCTGGGCCTGGGGCTGGCGCAAGCCTTCGGCATGCCGTCCGCGACCTCGATCATGCCGCTGGCGATCGCGCCAGCGCATCTGCAGGCGGCCAACGGCATGCTGATGGGATTGCGGCAGGTGTCGATGCTGATCGGTCCACTGCTGGCGGCCGGGTTGCTGGCGGTGGCCGGCAACGGCAACGGCGTCGTCAGCGACGCGCGCGGCCTGGCGCTGGCCTTCGGCTTCGACTGCCTCAGCTTCGTGGTCTCGGCGTGGACGCTGTCCAAGGTGCGGCTGCTGCCACGGCCGGCGCCGGCGTCGGCCGAACCGCAGCAATCCGTACTGCGCTCGGTCGGCGCCGGCCTGCGCATGGTGTGGGACGACGTGCCGCTGCGCATGTGCTTCATCTACTGGGGCACGGTGTCGCTGTTCATCGGCGGCGCCATGCAGGTGGCGATTCCGGTGCTGGCCAACGACCTGCACGGCGCCTCGACACTGGGCCTGATGATGGGCGCGCACGGCGCCGGCACCCTGCTCGGCATGGGCGTCGCCGCCAAGGTGGGCGCGCGCCTGCGCTTCGCCACCTTCGGCGCGATGATACTGCTGGTCGACGCGCTGGCCGGCCTGCTGCTGATGCCTCTGGGCCTGGTGCATGCGGCCTGGCAGGCGTGCGCGCTGATGCTGACACTGGGCCTGCTGGGCGGCTACATGCAGATCAACGTCTTCACCTGGATACAGCGGCGCGTGCCGCCGCACATGATGGGCCGCGCCATGAGCATCTTCATGTTCATCTTCATGGGACTGGCGCCGTTGTCGGCGGCGGCCACCGGCTGGCTGCTGACGCTACTGACGCTGTCGCAATTGTTCCTCGGTGGTGGCATGATACTGATGCTGTTCGCAGCGGGCGCCTATCTGTTTACGCCCATGCGCACCATCACCTCGCCCCAACCGCAATAAGGAACACGCATGGAAACCAAATGGCTGGAAGACTTCATCTCGCTGGTGGAGACCAATAACTTCAGCCGCTCGGCGGCGCTGCGCCACGTGACGCAGCCCGCCTTTTCGCGCCGCATCCAGTCACTGGAAAACTGGCTGGGCACCGACCTGATCGATCGCACCTCCTATCCCACCCGCCTGACGCCGGCCGGCGTGGTGTTCTACGAGCAGGCGCTGGAGATGCTCTCGAAAATCAATGGCGCGCGTGAACTGCTGCGCTCCAAGCGCGCGGCGGCGCAGACCAGCATCGACCTGGCCGTGCCGCACACACTGTCGCTGACTTTCGTGCCAAAGTGGCTCACCTCACTGGAAGACAACTTCGCGCCTATCCGCAGCCGCCTGATGGCGCTCAACGTGCACGACGCCGTGCTGCAACTGGTCGAAGGCGGCTGCGACCTGCTGCTGTGCTACCACCATCCACGCCAGCCGGTGCAGCTCGATCCGGGCCGCTACGACATGCTGGTGCTGGGCCGCGAATCGCTGCGCGCCTACGCGCGCTGCGACAAGAACAAGGTGCCCGAATTCCGCCTGCCCGGCACCAAGCGCGCCCCCTTGCCGTTTTTGTCATACACGAACAACGCCTACCTGGGCCGCATGGTGGAGCTGATCCTGGGCGACGCCAAAACGCCGCTGCACCTGGAGCCGCATTACGAAACCGACATGGCGGAAGGCCTGAAGATGATGGCGCTGGAAGGGCGCGGCATCGCCTTCCTGCCCGAATCGGCGGTCACGCGCGAACTCAAACAGAAGCAGCTGGCGCGCGCCGACGGCGACACGGCGGACTGGGAAATCGAAATGGACATCCGCCTGTACCGCGAGCGCCCATCCGCTTCGCGGCCCGGCAAGGCCATCGTCGAACGGCTGTGGCACTTCCTCGAACAGCAGCAGCACGGCGGCGCGGGCAAACGCCGCGTGCCGGTATCGGAACGCTAACTATGCGTTTTTTGCATAGCCGAATGCGCATACAGCATTGGCCGCCTTAAATGCCCAGGCGTAGGATTCGAGCCACTTGAGCGCTGCCACGAGCAGCGCCCAGCCAAACGAATCCAACGGGAGCCTTGAGCATGACCTCTGTACCAGCACAACACGCACTGCCTTCCTACCTCAACGCCGAAGATCTCGGCCCATGGGGTGTCTACCTGCAGCAGATCGACCGCGTCACCCCGCACCTCGGCAGCCTGTCGCGCTGGGTCGAAACCCTCAAGCGCCCCAAGCGCATCCTGACCGTCGACGTGCCGATCGAGCGTGACGACGGCACCATCGCCCACTACGAAGGCTACCGCGTGCAGCACAACATGTCGCGCGGTCCGGGCAAGGGCGGCGTGCGCTTCCACCAGGACGTGACCCTGTCCGAAGTGATGGCGCTGTCGGCCTGGATGACCGTCAAGAATGCCGCCGTCAACGTGCCGTACGGCGGCGCCAAGGGCGGTATCCGTGTCGATCCTAAAACCCTGTCGCGCGGCGAACTGCAGCGCCTGACCCGCCGCTACACCAGCGAAATCAGCCTGATCATCGGCCCGAACAAGGATATCCCGGCGCCGGACGTCAACACCAACGAACAGGTGATGGCCTGGATGATGGACTCCTACGCCATGATCGAAGGTAACCTGTCGACCGGCGTGGTGACCGGCAAACCGATCTCGCTGGGCGGCTCGCTGGGCCGCCGCGAAGCGACCGGCCGTGGCGTGTTCGTGGTCGGCCGCGAAGCCGCCGCCAAGCGCGGCGTGGCGATCGAAGGCGCCCGTGTCGCCGTACAGGGCTTCGGCAATGTCGGCGGCGTGGCAGCAACCATGTTCGCCGAAGCCGGCGCCGAGGTGATCGCAGTGCAGGACCACACCGGCACCATCGTCCACCAGGGTGGCCTGGACGTCGCCCTGCTGCATAAATTCGTGGCCGAAACCGGTGGCGTCGCCAACTTCCCTGGTGCCGAGCAGACGATCGGCCGTGACGGTTTCTGGGACATCGAGTCCGACATCCTGATCCCGGCCGCCCTGGAACAGCAGATTACTGCCGCCAACGCGCCGCGTATTCGCACCAAAATCATCCTGGAAGGCGCCAACGGCCCCACCACGCCGGAGGCCGACGACATCCTGACCGACAAGGACGTGCTGATCGTTCCTGACGTCCTCGCCAACGCGGGCGGCGTAACCGTGTCATACTTCGAGTGGGTGCAGGATTTCTCCAGCTTCTTCTGGACGGAAGATGAAATTAATGCACGCTTGACCCGCATCATGCAGGATGCATTCAATGCCGTATGGGCCGTTGCGCAGGATAAGAAAGTCACGCTGCGAACCGCCACCTTCATTCTCGCTTGCACCCGAGTGCTGCAGGCGCGTGAAGTTCGTGGCCTCTACCCATAAGCATCGGAATCCCCAGCAGTTTGCGCCTGTACCTGCCCCTGGCTCGTACGGGCGTTTTTCGCTTTATAAGGAATACAAGACAACATGACCACGATAGAACAAAAGGCACTCGCCTACCACCGTGCCGGCAGCGCCGGCAAGATCGCCACCGAGATCACCAAGAGCGTCAGCACCCAGGAAGACCTGGCGCTGGCATACTCGCCCGGCGTTGCAGCGCCCTGCGTCGAGATCAAGCGCGATCCGGCCAAGGCCTACGAATACACCGCCAAGGGCAATCTGGTGGGCGTCATCACCAACGGCAGCGCGGTGCTCGGCCTGGGCAACATCGGTGCGCTGGCCGGCAAGCCGGTGATGGAAGGTAAAGTGGTGCTGTTCAAGAAGTTCGCCGGCATCGACGCCTTCGACATCGAAGTCGACGAGAGCGATCCGGACAAGCTGGTGGACATCATCGCCGCATTGCATCCGACCTTCGGCGGCATCAACCTGGAAGACATCAAGGCTCCCGAGTGCTTCTACATCGAACGCAAGCTGCGCGAGCGCCTGTCGATTCCGGTGTTCCATGACGACCAGCACGGCACCGCCATCGTGGTCGGCGCCGGCATGCTGAACGCGATCGAAATGACCGGCCGCGACATCGCCACCGTGAAGATCGTCTGCTCCGGCGCCGGCGCGGCAGCCGTCGCCTGTCTGGAACTGCTGGTGGACCTGGGCGCGCAGCGCAAGAACATCTACGTCTGCGACAGCAAGGGCGTGCTGACCACCGCGCGCAACCTGGACGGCGAAAAGGCCGCCTGGGCGCAGGACACCAGCGCCGCCACCCTGTCGGACGTGATGGAAGGCGCCGACGTGTTCCTGGGCGTCTCCGGCCCGGGCGTGATGTCGCAGGCCGACGTGCAGCGCATGAAGGCGCAGCCGATCGTCTTCACCCTGGCCAATCCGGAACCGGAACTGCGTCCGGAACTGGTGCGCGAAGTGGCGCCGGACGCGATCATCGCCACCGGCCGGTCGGACTACCCGAACCAGATCAACAACGCGCTGTGCTTCCCCTACCTGTTCCGCGCGGCGCTGGACTCGGGCGCCACCACCATCAACACGGAAATGAAGCGTGCCTGCGTGGTTGCGCTGGCCGACATGGCGCGCAGCGACGCCCGCTTCAGCAAGGACTACATCGTCCCCGGCCTGCTGGACCCGCGCCTGCTGAGCGGCGTCACGCCGAAGATCGCCACCGCCGCCTGGCGCAGCGGCGTCGCGCGCAAACAGCTGATCGAAGCCGACTACGCCGACGACCTGAAGGATCTGGCCGAATCGCTGCTGTAACAATCCGGGGTCAGGTCCGGCAACTGGACGCGACCCCGATTTAAAGCAGCTCTATGCCAAACCGTCTCACCACCAGCGCGAATGCGCCAAACGACACGATGGTGATGGCCACGCACGCCAGCAGGCTGCCCCAGAAGCCCAGCCGCGGCAGCAATGCTGGAAACGCCAGGAACATGGGCAAGGTCGGCACCACGTACCAGAATGTGTACCAGGCGTGATTGGCGATTTTCTGCTCGCTCTGATTTTCCACGTGCAGCCAGATCAGCGCCAGCAACGTCACCAGCGGCAGCGCGGCGACCAGCGCGCCTATCCTGTCGCTGCGCCTGGCAAATTCGGAGACGACGATGACGATCGCCGATGTCAGTAGGTATTTCGTCAATAGCCAAGCCATACCGTACCTCCTGCCTCATGCGGGCGGTTGTAATGCGATGACTGCAATGCCGACGAATGCCAGTGCAGTGACAAGGAACAGTGTTGAAAGTTGGATGAAGTAGGTCATTGAGCTCTAACTGATAAGCATCCGGGATGGGACATTCCGTGCAATTCGCAGCGTGAGCGCGACGCTATCCTGCCGATGACTGCTAAACACACCGCGCGGCCAGACCGCAAATCCCTTCATCCGGATTTTACGGCATCGCCGATCATTCTGACGGCAGTGGCGACGCCATCCTCCTGGGCCATGGGGCGCGCCGCTAACTGCGCCTGCCGCGTCATGTCCGGCTCACGCAGCACTGCGCCGATGCGTGCGGCCAGCGAGCGCGCGCTGACGCTGCGCCGCTTCAGCGGCTTGCCGGCGACGCCGAGCTTGCGCAACTCCAGCGCCCAGTGTTCCTGCTCGCTGATGTGCGCAACGATCACGGAGGGGCGCCCCGCCAGCGTGGTCGCCTGCGTGGTACCCGCGCCGCCGTGATGCACCACCGCCACGCAGCGCGGGAAAATCAGGTGATGCGGGGAAGCGCTCACATACAGAATCTGCCCGTCGGACTGAAAGCCGCAGGCCGCCGCGTCGTGGCACTGGATGATGGCGCGGCAACCGCTGCGGCGGGCCGCGTCGGTGAACAGGCGCAGTGTCTCGGTCTGCAGGCCGATATCGCGCGGCGTCCAGCTGCCGAAGGTCATGTAGACCGGCGCTTCGCCGGCGTTCAGGAAAGCTTCCAGCGTGTCGGTCAGCCGTCCTTCCAGCTGCATGTTCGGCATATCGAGGAAGCCGCACACCTGTATCGATGGCGCCCAATCGGGCTCGCGCTTGCACAGCGAAGGACTCACGCCCACCAGCGTCAGCACGTCCGACAGCCAAATTTGGTTGACCACATCCGTGACCGGCGCCATGCCCAAACGCCGGCGCAAACGGTTTGGATAAGGGCTCACCGCCATGTGCAGCAGCTTGCGCGTCAGCCACCACATGAAGCGGTGCCCGAACGGCAAACCGAGCGGATGGCTGTAGGACGTCGGTACTCCGGCATGCGACAGCAGCACGCTGACGAACGGCTTGGCGGCCCGCTCCGCTGCGATCCGGGTAGGATACATGAAGTGATGGCCGATCAGCACATCAGACTCCTCGGCCAGCTCCTGCGCCGCCGCGAACATCGCCTCTTCCGCCGGTTCGAAGCACAGCGACAGCAGCATCTTCAGCTGCTTGAGCGGGTTGTTCATCCGGTAGGCGATGCGCCCTATCTTTTCCGACTCTGCAGGATCGACCACCGGCGAGGCGACCATACGTATCTTCACGCCCGTCGGCGATACCATGCCGGCATAGGCCGCGTTGTCGACGCAGGTCAGCACCAGCGTCACCTCGTGCCCTGCTCTCTGCAAGCCTTCCGCCAGCGCGACGAAAGGCCGTACATCGCCGTGGCTGCCCCACGTCTGCATTCCTATTTTCATGCCTGATTGCGCTTCCCGATCCGATATCCGTCATGTTCGCATAAAACATGCCGGACCGTGCGCAAGCCGCGTCGTCAGCCGCTCCGTCAGCCGTTGGCGATGCGGCGCACTTCCTCGTCGGCCGCGGGCGCGGCAGGACGGCGCGCGGCACGGCGGCGCAAGCCGGTCACGGTGGCGCTGTGCGCTTCCAGCTTGAACACGCCCACCACCTGCGCCAGATTGGAGGCCTGGTCGCGCAGCTCGCGCGCCGCCGCCGATGCCTGCTCGACCAGTGCGGAGTTCTGCTGCGTCATGGCGTCCATCTCGCCGATGGCGTTGTTGACCTGCTCGATGCCTGCCGTCTGCTCCATGCTGGCGCCGCTGATTTCGCCCATGATCTCTGTCACGCGCTTCACGCTGGTCACCACCTGGTGCATGGTTTCCGCCGCCTTGTGCACCTGGTCCGAACCGTTGCCGACCTTTTCCACCGAATCGTCGATCAGCGCCTTGATTTCCTTGGCCGCCGCCGCCGAACGCTGCGCCAGCGTGCGCACCTCCTGCGCCACCACCGCGAAGCCACGGCCCTGCTCTCCGGCGCGCGCCGCCTCCACCGCCGCGTTCAACGCCAGGATATTGGTCTGGAAGGCGATACCGTCGATGACCGAAATGATGTCCACGATCTTGCGCGACGACTCGTTGATCGAGGCCATGGTCACCGTTACCTGCTCCATCACCTGGCCGCCCTGCTCCGACACGTCGGACGCCGTCACCGCCAGCGTATTGGCCTGCATCGCATTGTGCGCGTTCTGGCGCACGGTGCCGGTCAGCTCCTCCATCGCGGTGGCGACCTTCTCCAGCGACGCCGACTGGTGCTCGGTGCGCTGAGACAGATCGCTGTTGCCGCTGGCGATCTCCGACGATGCGGTGGTGATCAGATTGGTGCCCTGGCGTACCTGGCCGACGATGGACGACAGGCTGTCGCGCATGGCCGCAATCGCGTGCAGCAGGCTGGTTTGATCGTTGGATTTCACCTGCACCGACACCGACAGATCGCCCTCGGCGATCTTGTTGGCGATCGCGGTGGCATACGACGGCTCGCCGCCCAATTGTTTGAGCAGCAGCTGCGTATTGACCCAGGCGATCAGCACGCTGACCACCAGCGACAGCACGGCCTGCAGCACGATGCCGGTAAAGGCGTCGCTGGCGTGGGCGTCGACGCCGGCGCCGGCCGCATGGGTGGCGTCCAGCGACGCCTTCAGCACCACGGCGATATCGGCCACGATCTGGCGGCGCAGCGGTGCGCATTCATTGGCCAGGAAGGCTGCCAGCGCCTCCTGATTGCCGGCGTCGTGCAGCTGGCGCACGCGTTTCAGTTCAACGGCCATCTTCCGCAGGCCGCTGGCCACCTTCTCGAAATTGGTGTCGCCCTGATAAACGGGCGTCAGTTTGTCCAGTGCATCGAGGAAAATGGCGCTCTGTTCGTCCACCAGCGCCAGCTCGCGCCTCACCTGGGCATTGTCCGTGTAGATGTAGGCGCTGCGCGCGGCGATGCCAGTCTGCGCCAACGCTTCGCGTGCCACGTACAACGGTTCCAGCTTCTCGATCATGATGCGCTCTTCATCGTGGAAGGCGGTGGTGATGGTGTTCATCCGGACGATAGCGAAGGTGGCCATGATCAGCATCAGAGCGGTCAGCGTGCCGAAGCTCAGCGCCAGCTGAGTACCGATTTTGAGTTTTTTAAAGAATTCCATTATGTTGTTTTGGAAAATAGTAACTGTTTGTCATTGGAATTATGCATTAATACATTCCTCAAACAAACTAAATTGTCCAGAACAAACAATTATTGGACTGAATTACCACACTTTCGGGAGTGGACTACGGCTTGCGCGCAGTGTAGAACGCTTGCAGGCGCGTGTCGTCGCCCAGCAGCAGGACGGCATGATCGCCGAACAGCATCTGGCGCAGTATCGGCGTGGGACCCAGCGCCGCGCGTCCCGGCAAGGTAAAGCGCAGCACTTTCTGCTGCTGCGCCGACAGCGTGCCGGCGCCCGTGCCGTAATCGGCCAGCACCAGCACATCGCCCACCGGCTCGCCGGCGTTGAATGAGCCGATCACGCTGCCGGCAATCGCCAGGCCGCCGGCGATGACGTGGGCGTCGATATCGGCGCTGCGTACATTGCCGTTCCAGTGCGAGGACAAGCTTTCCTGCGTCAGATCGGTGCGGTCGGCCGGCAGCACGGCGGCGCCGCTTGTGTCCAGCGCCACGCCCATCACCCCGCCGCTGCTGGTCGTCGTCGCCTTGCCGTTCCACAGCACGCCCATTTTGCCGGCCGCGTCGAGCGCCACGGGATACGGCGCCGCGCCGCCGGTGCCGAGCGAACGGATGGTGGGCGCGCCGGCGCCTTTGGGCCACATCGCTAGCATGGCGCCGCCCCCTTCGAGCCAGCCCGCCAGTACCGTCCCCGCGGCTGCGGCCACGCGCGGATGCAGCGCCGATAGCGAGATCGCAAACGGCGGCGTCAGCTGCCGGCCGTTGAAGTCGAACTTGCACAGCTTGAGCGTGTACTGGGTCTTGTCGGTCACCGGCAGCAGCGAGAAGGTGGTCGCCAGCCAGAAGCCGTTGCCATCCACCGCGCCGCCGTTCTCCGCCGCCGCCAGTTCGGTGGTCGAGGTCGGCCCCACCGCCGGGTACAGATCGGTGGCGCCGCCCTGCAACCTGGCCTGCGTGTCGAAGTGCAGCAGGCGCGTGCCGGAGGTGGCCTGTACCATGACGAAACCGTCCGGCGACGCCAACATCAGCCATTCGCCGGTGTAGCCGGCGGCCAGCGAGAAACCGTAATCGGTGGACGACAGCATCTTGCCCTGCTTATCCAGCACGCTCAATCGCGTGAGCGCGTAGGCCTGCCTGCCGTTCAGCGTGACAAATGCATCGGAACGCGAACGCACCACGATGAAATCGCCCACCACCAGTGCATCGCTCATGGCCTGCAGCGCGCCGCCGGTGGGCAGATTGACCGCGACCGGATCGCTGATGGCGATGGCCGCCCCGCCGGCGGTGGTACTGCCGGCAGTGATGGTGGAAGAAGGGGAAGAAGATCCCGAGCCGCCGCCGCAAGCACTCAATACTGAGGCCAGCAGCACGGCGGCCAGGGAAAAGAAGAAAACACGCATGCGGCCAAGTATGCGAGAAAGCCCGCCATCCTTCCAGCGCATCGGCATGGCCCGGCGAGCCAGCGTGTTGCTCCGCCAAGCCACACTCCGCGCCAAATATGCTCCGCTGGCCGCAACAAGTACCAGGCTTTGGGTGAAGACTGCAAAGCAGCAGCGCCACCGCGCTGATCGGCGCCCTGCTGACCTGGGCCGCGCATTCCAGCGCGGCCGATCAATGAAGCTTACTGGCGGATGACGGCGCCGCCCTTCATCACGAAGTCCACCTTGGTCAGTTCGGACGCATCGTCGGCCGGATTGCCCTGGACGGCGATGATATCGGCGTACTTGCCGACGCTGAGCGAACCCACGCTGTCCTTCCAGCCCAGCAGGTCGGCGGCGTTGATGGTGGCCGCCTGAATCGCCTGCATCGACGTCATGCCGTATTTGACCATGTAGTAGAACTGTTTGGCGTTGTCGCCGTGCGGATAGACGCCGGAGTCGGTGCCGAAGGCCATCTTGACGCCGCCCTGGAACGCCTTGCGGAAGTTATCGCGCTGCAGCTGGCCGACCTTCTTCTCTTTTTCGATCGATTCCGGCAGCATGCCGGCCTTGGCGCCTTCCTGCAGGATGAAGTCATCGTTGTAAATGTCCATCACCAGGTAGGTGCCGTGCTGCCTGGCCAGCTTGATGCCGTCGGCGTCGATCAGGCTGCCGTGTTCGATCGAATCGACGCCGGCGATGATGGCGTCGTGAATCGCGCTGGTGCCGTGCGCATGCGCGGCCACCTTGCGGCCCAGCTTATGCGCTTCGCTGACGATGGCCTGCATTTCTTCCAGCGTGTACTGCTGCGCGCCGGCCTCGTCGCCCTTGGACAGCACGCCGCCCGAGGCGCAGATCTTGATCACGTCGGCGCCGTACTTGGCCATCTCGCGCACCTTGGCGCGCGCCTCCCACGGGCCGTCGGCCACGCCGCGGCTGGTGAAGTTCATATCAGGCGGCAGCATGTTCTCGTCGCAGTGGCCGCCCTTGATGCCGATGGCGTAACCGGCGGTACGCATGCGCGGGCCGATGAAATCGCCGTCGTTGATCGCATCGCGCAGCGCCACGTCGCCGAAACCGGAGGCGCCGACATTGCGCACGGTGGTGAAGCCCGCCTCCAGCGTCTTGCGCGCGGCGCGCACGCCGTACAGCGCAGCGCGGGTGTCGGACACGCCCAGCGCGTTGTAACCGGCCAGGTAAGGGTCGCCGGTCAGGTGGGTATGCATGTCGATCAGGCCGGGCAGCACGGTTTGCGCCGACAGATCGATCACCCTGGCGCCGGCCGGCGCGGGAGTCGAAGCACTGGGTCCGACCGCGGTGATACGTTCACCGGTGATGACGATGGTCTGGTCCTTGAGGACCGTCCCGGCCACCACGTCGACCAGCTTGCCGGCGCGGATCACGGTAACGTTATCGGCGGCGGTGACTTGCGCGGCTGCGCTGACGACAGCGGCGGAAATCAGGAAGTGCTTCAGTTTCATGCGGGCGCCCTTTGTTTTGGATAAAAACAAAAAGCATAGCAGAGCGCCCGCCAAAAAAGAATCTACCCCGGCCAGGCGCAGGTGCGGAAACCTGCAAAGATGTCGTCACGTTCGGGCATGTAGAAATTGCGGAATTTCGCCGAGCCGAAGCGCGACGGCGTGGCGAACGACGCACCGCGCAGCACCTGGTGCGTGTGGAACCACGGCTCCGAATATTCCAGATAGCGGTCTGCATGGAACTGCGGATACGGCTCGAACGGCGACGCCGTCCACTCCCACAACTGGCCCCAGCGGAACGCCGGATGGCCGGACAAGGCCGCGTATTCCCACTCCGCCTCGGTCGGCAGGCGGCGTCCGGCCCAGGCGCAATAAGCCTGCGCCTCGTACAGGTTCACATGGCGTACCGGCTCGGCGCCGTCCAGCGTGGTCAGCTTCCCGAAGCGCACGGTGCGCCACTGGCCGCCGTCGCGCTGCCAGTAGCGCGGCGCCGAGCGCTCCTGACGCATCAGCCAGTCGGCGCCGGCGTGGCTCCAGAACTGGCGGTTCTGATAACCGCCGTCGGTGACGAAATCTGCATACTGCGCGTTGCTCACCAGTGTGCTGTCCATGCGGAACGGCGCAACGTGGAAGGCATGCGCCTGGCGCTCGTTGTCGAACACAAAGCCGCCGCCCGGCGTGGCGGCGCTGCCCAGCTGCAGGGTGCCGCCGGGGAAAGCGATTTCGGACGGCGCATATGCCGCCAGCTCCCGCTCCACCGCCTGGCGCGGTGCGGCCAGGCCCAGCGTCTGCAAGGTGTAGTGGAAGGCTTCGCCGTGCATGTCCTCGTGCGCCAGCGCCAGCCGGTACGGATACAAGGCCTCGTCGGTATTGGCTTCGCGGGTCAGCTTGTCGAGCACCCGGTCCAGCACTTCGTAGCAATAGGTCTTGACGCCGCCGCTGGTAGGCAGATCCAGCGTCCAGCGGCTGCGGTGCGGCACGCGGGCGGAGTCGAACCAGTCGTCGCCCTTGGTCAAAAGACAAGGACTCTGGGCATCGGCCGGATGACTGGAAGCGGCTTCGCGCAGGATGAACCACTCGGCGAACCACGCCGTGTGGCCCAGCTCCCACAAGGGAGGATTAATGATGCGCAGCTGCGGCACGCGGACCGGCGCATCCATGCCGGCCGCCGCAAAACAATCGAACAGCGACAGCGTATAATCCCGCGCATGCTGCAGGGCCTCGGCCAACTGCTGCGAGGTGGCGTTTCTGAAGGAAGAAGAGCTGGAAGTCATGCGCCCGATTGTAACGCTTCTCAAGCAATTCAAGTAAAGACCAGTGAGCAAAGCACATATCTGGATCGTCAGCCCGGCGTCGGCGCGCGCCAATAACGGCAACTGGCAAAGCGCCAGCCGCTGGGCGCGTTTTCTGCGCAGCCGCTACCGCGTCACCATCTCCCAGCACTGGCCGGACGAAAAGACGGCGGCTGCCGCCCGCCCGGCAGACGCGGACGCCGACGCCGATGACGCGGCCGTCGTCCGCGACACCGCGGTGCGCGGGCTGACGCCCCATGCGTCCGCGCGGCCGAACCATTCATCCGAGGCGCCGCCCGACCTGCTGATCGCCCTGCACGCGCGCCGTTCGGCCGCCTCGCTCGACGCCTGGACGCGCGCGCACCTCGACCGACCGTCACTGCTGCTGTTGACCGGCACCGACCTGTACCGCGACATCGCCATCGACGCCGACGCCCAGCGCTCGCTGCAACAGGCCGACGCGCTGGTGCTGCTGCAGCCGGCCGGCTATGATGTCCTGCCGGCCGCGCTGCACGCCAAGACCAGCGTGATCTACCAGTCCGCCCCGGCACTGAAGCCGCTGCCCGCCAGCGCCGGGGCACGCCGGCACGCCGACATCTGCATGATCGGCCACCTGCGCTCGGAAAAAGATCCGCTCACCTTCATGCATGCCGCCGCGCTGGTCAGCGCGACCAGCGCACGGCTGATCCACATTGGCGGGGCGCTGGCGCCGGAACTGGAGGCGGCCGCGCAAGCCACGGCCGCCAGCCACGCCAGCTACCAATGGCTGGGCGCCCTGCCGCACGCGGCCACCCGACAGCGCCTGAAGCGCTGCCGCGCCATGGCGATCACCTCCCGCATGGAGGGTGGCGCCAACGTCATCATCGAAGCCGTGCGCGCCGGGGTACCAGTGCTGGCCAGCGACATCAGCGGCAACCGCGGCATGCTGGGCGACGATTACGCCGGCTACTTCCCGCTCGGCGACGCGGCGGCGCTGGCGGCCCTGATCGACCGCATCATCGAAGACGACGCCTATTACCGGCAACTGCGCGCCCAGTGCGACGTCCGCTCCGCCCTGTTCGCTCCGGAGGCTGAGCAAGCAGCATTGCTGGAGTTGGTGGATAATCTGCTCCACAAGACTTAACCAGGATTCCCCATCATGAGCAACGAAGCAATCAAACTCACCTCCTTTTCCCACGGCGGCGGCTGCGGCTGCAAGATCGCGCCCGGCGTGCTGTCCGAAATCCTGAAGAACTCCAACGGCTTCCCGGTGCCGAAGGAACTGCTGGTCGGGATCGAAACCGCCGACGATGCCGCCGTCTACAAACTGAATGACGAGCAGGCCCTGATCGCCACCACCGACTTCTTCATGCCCATCGTCGACGACCCATTCGACTTCGGCCGCATCGCCGCCACCAACGCCATTTCCGACGTCTACGCCATGGGCGGCACGCCGATCATGGCGCTGGCCCTGGTCGGCATGCCGATCAACAAACTGCCGATCGAAACCATCGGCCAGATCATCAAGGGCGGCGAATCGATCTGCGCCGAAGCCGGCATCCCGATCGCCGGCGGTCACACCATCGACTCGGTCGAACCGATCTACGGCCTGGTGGTCATGGGCCTGGTCCATCCATCGAAGATCAAGCGTAACGCCGACGCCAGGGCCGGCGATGTGCTCATCCTCGGCAAGCCGCTGGGCGTGGGCGTACTATCGGCGGCGCTGAAGAAGGACAAGCTGGACGCCGAAGGCTACCAAGCCATGATCGCCAACACCACCAAGCTGAATAAGCCGGGCAAGGCGCTGTCCGAGCTGCCGGGCGTGCACGCACTGACCGACGTCACCGGCTTCGGCCTGCTGGGCCACCTGCTGGAACTGGCGCGCGGCGCCAAGCTGGAGGCGCACCTCGAGATGGCCAGCATCCCGCTGCTGCCGGGTGTCGAACAACTGGCGCACGACGGCTTCTTCACCGGCGCCTCGGGCCGCAACTGGGCGGCCTATGGCGACGACGTCAAGCTTGCCGAGACCATCACCTCGGCCCAGCACTCGCTGCTGACCGATCCGCAAACCTCGGGCGGCCTGCTGGTCTCCTGCGACGCGGGCAGCGTGGAAGAAGTGCTGGCACTGTTCCGCCGCGAGGGCTTTGGCGAAGCCGCCGTCATCGGCCGCATGGCGGAGGGACCGGCGCGCGTCACCGTGGCATAAATACTACGCTTTACTTTTTCAAAAGATGTTCTAAATTGATTCCTTCCAGCCGCCACAACGGATGAAGGAATCAAACCATGAAAATCGCCGCCGCCATTGTCGCGCTTTGCGTCAGTCTGTCCGCCGGCGCCGCTTCGCTGGATACCTTCGTCGGCGCGCTGGGCGGGCCGGGGAACAGCGACATCAACGGCGGCTGCACCACCTTCGGCCCGCCGACCGAATTGCGCAATCTGTTCCCCGGCGCCGGCTTCAGCGTGCCGCTGGGCGGCATCGCCGCCTGCGACTACTTCGGCGGCTACCGGGCGCGCAGCCAGGCCGCCGGCAAACTCACCGACAGCTACAGCCTTGGGCCGGTGGCGCAGGACAAGAACGGCAACACCTTCACCGGCAGCGCCAACGCCATCGCCGGCTATGGCTCGCTGGGCGCTTCGGCGCATGCAGTGCTGGGCACCGGCTACAGCTACAACGGCCTGTTCGAATCGATCGGCGGTGCGCGCTTCACCGACACGCTGACCGCCAGCAGCCCGCTAATCGCCAGCACCAGCAACGGCTACGTCAAATACCAGTTCAGCGTGGACGGCAGCCTGACCTCCCTCGGTGCGCCGGCTGCCTACAAATTCGGCACCGCACGCATGGAACTGCAGGTCCAACAGGATAACGGCCCGGTCTATGCACCCTTCGGCGCCATCCAGTATCGTGGCAGCGATGGCACCGTCCTGAATGGCGCGCCGCCGCCCGGCTGGACCACCAGCACCGGCAGCCTGTCCGGCAGCAGCACCGTCTATCTGGAACTGCCCATGTCCTGGGGCACATCGTGGCAGCTCAGCGTCGGCCTGTTCTCCTGGGCCTACGGCACCGCCGATGCGCAATTCCTCAGCACCGCCAAACTGACCGGCATCGAACTGTTCGACGCCAACCATAACGCCGTCACCGATTTCACCCTCACCGCGGCATCCGGCACCAACTACCTGGCGCCGGTGCCGGAACCGGCATCGCAATTCATGTTGCTCGCGGGACTAGCAGCAATATATCTACTGGTGAGGCGCAAGTCCGTTTTACGCTAATCAGCAAGTAGCCTGGAACGTTCGGCCGCCGGGAATCGAATACAATCCGGGTCCATCTCATTCAACAAGCCGATCAGTGCGGACTGCAATTTCAACATGCGCTGCCGTGCCTCGGCCTTGCCTTCTGCCAGGCTGGTGACATCGGCGATCAAATGTTGAAAGAGAGGATCGTCGCTGAGAGAAGATTTGTTCAGGAACTCGCCATAGCCAATGCATCTACGCCCATCGGCCACCAGCAGCATCCGTTCCCCCATCGCGCGCTGCTCTCCCGCGAATACACGCAGTGTCTTGCCGTAGTCATTGGTCTGCATAAGCGAATAGATGCCGCCCAATTTTCGCGATAAATCACGTGTCTTCACATTGTCTTTCAGATCGATAAACTGTATTTCTTCGCGTACAGCCTCCACCCATGCAAAATATTGGGCGAATAAATACACCGTGTTATTGACTGCATACGCCCGCTCGCGCTCATCTCCATGGACGTAAAAGGCTTCAAAAAAACCTCGCGCAAGGATGTTGTACAGCCGGCTCTGCAGATCGGCCGCGGCTTGCATCAAAGGCTCACGATAACGGGCCGAGACTTTCTCACTCTCCGCCTCCCGATTTGTGCGCGCAATATACTTTTGCCCGAGCGGGGTGACGAGCGATACCAATAAGGCCACACTACCGCTGATCAAAACACCGAAAATTTCTGCACTCAAAGAAGTTCCCCAGTGGAAATAATGCCTGGAATCTTATGCATAAAGTTCAAGATGGTCAAACCAAGCCCACATCGCCCCGCCATAAATTATCTTGACAGGCAAGCAGCCGATCTCGTACATTAAAACAATGATCTCGCATCTGCACCTATCCGCTTTCCTGCTATCGCCTGCCAGCGCCCTATCGCTAGCAGCGCGCCTACTAGCACGCGCTTAATCCGCGTCTCCGTTGTACCCTCGTGCCGGCCATAAGCCGCACAGTCTTCAAAAACCAGGAAAGTTGCACCGATGCTCACCATGACTACGGCCACCCATGCTCCATCCCGCAACGGCGATCCGATCGCGCTGCCGGCTGGCGCACGCGCGCTGTCGACGCTACTGCTAAAACTACCGATCGGTTGCCGCGCCTAGAGCCCCGTGGCCCGCGCGGCCGCCCTCCGCCACACCGCAGTTTCAGCGCCAGCACGAACGCCGGCACACCAAAAATTCAAAAGATCCAGGAGCATGACCATGATGTTGCAGAACCCAGCGAGCAAATACCGCGCCTTCCCCGCCGTCCAACTCACCGACCGTACTTGGCCGAACGCCGTGATCAGCAAACCGCCGATCTGGATGAGCACCGACCTGCGCGACGGTAACCAGGCGCTGATCGAACCGATGAGCATCGAGAAGAAGCTCCGCATGTTCGACCTGCTGATCAAGATCGGCCTGAAGGAAATCGAAGTCGGCTTCCCGTCCGCCTCGCAGACCGATTTCGACTTCGTGCGCAAACTGATCGACGAAAACCGCATCCCGGACGACGTCACCATCATCGTGCTGACCCAGTCGCGCGAAGAGCTTATCCGCCGCACCGTGGAATCCTGCGTCGGCGCCAGGCGCGCCATCGTCCACCTGTACAACTCGGTGGCGCCGGTGTTCCGCAAGGTGGTGTTCGGCATGTCGCGCGAAGAGATCACCAACATCGCCACCACTGGCGCCAAACTGGTGAAGGAACTGACCAAACAGCATCCAGACACCGACTGGGGCTACGAATACACGCCGGAATCCTTCTCCACCACGGAGCTGGACTTCTCCAAGCATATCTGCGACGCGGTGATCGCCATCTTCGAACCGACCCCGCACAAGAAGATGATCATCAACCTGCCGTCTACCGTGGAATGCAGCACCCCCAACGTCTACGCCGACCAGATCGAATGGATGTCGCGCAAGCTGACGCGCCGCGACTCGCTGATCATCAGCGTGCACCCGCACAATGACCGCGGCACCGCCGTCGCTTCGGCCGAACTGGCGGTGATGGCCGGCGCCGACCGCGTCGAGGGCTGCCTGTTCGGCAATGGCGAGCGCACCGGCAACGTCGACCTGGTGACGCTGGCGCTGAACCTGTACACCCAGGGCGTGCACCCGGGCCTGGATTTCTCCGACATCGACGAAGTGCGCAAGGTGGTCGAAGAATGCAACCAGCTGCCGGTGCATCCGCGCCATCCGTATGTCGGCGACCTGGTGTTCACCGCCTTCTCCGGCTCGCACCAGGACGCGATCAAGAAGGGCTTCGCCAAACAGCAGCCGGGCGCGATCTGGGAGATCCCGTATCTGCCGATCGACCCGCAGGACCTGGGCCGCAGCTACGACGCCGTGATCCGCGTGAACAGCCAGTCCGGCAAGGGCGGCATGTCCTACCTGCTGGAACAGGATTACGGCCTGGTGCTGCCGCGCCGCCTGCAGATCGAATTCAGCCGCGCGGTGCAGGCGGTGGCCGACCAGACCGGCCTGGAAATCACCGCCGAAGGCATCTACGACATCTTCAGCAAGGAATACTTCGAACAGACCGCGCCCTACGCCTATCAGTCCCACCGGATGACCGAGGACACCAGCAGCGACGAGCCGGTGCAGATCGACATCGCCCTGATGCACCGGGGCGCGCCGATGGCACTGCAAGGTGGCGGCAACGGCCCGATCGACGCCTTTGTCGACGCGCTCGGCCTGGACATCAAGCTGATGGACTACCACGAGCACTCGATCGGCTCGGGCGCCAACGCCAAGGCGGCCTGCTACGTCGAACTGCGCCTGGCCAACGGCCCCACCCTGTTCGGCGCGGCCACCGACAGCAACATCCTGACCGCCTCGTTCAAGGCGGTGCTGAGCGCGGTAAACCGCCAGCTGGCGCGCACCGAAGCGGCCGCGATCGCGGCTTAAAAGTCGGCTCTGACCCCGAACTTGCCGGGTTGGCGTTCCGTCCGCGCAACATCGGCCGGAAAGCATATTTTCCGCACTGCAGCACCACAGCTATACTGCCTGAACCACCACGCAGGAGCTGTGCATGAACATCTCGAACCTGAAAATCGGCGTGCGCCTGGGCCTGGGCTTTGGCGCCGTGCTGCTGCTGATGGTGGCGCTGATCGCCATCGGCCTGCAGCGCCTGGGCAGCATCGGCGCCGTCACCGACACCGTCATCGACAAGGACTGGGTCAAGGCCGAAGCGGCGGCCACGGTCGCCAGCACCACGCGCGCCAATTCGGCGCTGACGTTGGAACTGTTCACCACCACCGATCGGGCGCGCATCGCCGCCATCACCAGCGAAATCGACGCCAACAAGAAAATCATCGGCGCCGCGCTGGATACCCTGGACAAACTGATTTACCGCGACGACGGTAAAGCCATTCTGGCGCGCGTGGTCGCGCAGCGCAAAGCCTATGTCGCCTCGTTCTCGGCCATCCTGACCATGCTGGACAGCGGCCGCCGCGACGACGCCGTCGCCGCCCTGCAAGCCGACATGCTGCCCAAGCTGGCGGCGCTGCAGGCCAGCATCCGCGAACTGGCCGAGCTGCAGAAAACGCTGGCGTCGCAGAACGGCGACCTGATCAAGCGGGACATCGCCACCGCGCGCCAGGTGATGGCCTGGCTGGGCGTGGTGGCGCTGGTACTGGGCCTGGCCTTCGCCTGGCGCGTGACGCGCTCCATCACCGAACCGATCGACGACGCGCTGGACGTGGCGCGCGCCGTCGCCGCCGGCGACCTGACGCGCCACATCCGCAGCGCGCGGCGCGATGAAATGGGCGAACTGCTGGACGCGCTGGGCCAGATGAACGGCAACCTGTCGCGCATCGTCGGGCGGGTGCGCAGCGGCGCCGGCGCGATCAACAGCGCCTCGGCGGAAATCGCCAGCGGCAACCTCGACCTGTCCTCGCGCACCGAGCAGCAGGCCAGCTCGCTGGAAGAGACCGCCGCCTCGATGGAAGAACTGACCAGCACCGTCAAGCAGAACGCCGCCAACGCCCACCAGGCCAACAGCCTGGCGCAATCGGCCGCCGAAGTCGCGCGGCGCGGCGGCGCCGTGGTGGCGCAAGTGGTCGACACCATGAACGCGATCAACGACGCGTCGAAGAAAATCGTCGACATCATCAGCGTCATCGACGGCATTGCCTTTCAGACCAATATCCTGGCCCTGAACGCGGCGGTGGAGGCCGCGCGCGCCGGCGAACAGGGGCGCGGCTTTGCGGTGGTGGCGACCGAAGTGCGCACGCTGGCCCAGCGCAGTTCGGCCGCGGCCAGGGAAATCAAGGCGCTGATCGACGACTCGGTCGACAAGGTGGCGACGGGTGCCCAGTTGGTCGAAGTGGCCGGCAGCACCATGCACGAGGTGCAGGAAAGCGTGCGCCGGGTTACCGCCATCGTCGGTGAAATCACCGTCGCCAACCACGAACAGACCAGCGGCATCGAACAAATCAACATCGCCATCAGCCAGATGGACCAGGTAACCCAACAGAATGCCGCGCTGGTCGAGCAAGCCGCCGCCGCTGCGGCCGCGATGCAGGACCAGACCGGAGAACTGAACGCCGTGGTCAGCCAGTTCCGCCTGTAAGAGTCGGCTCTGACCCCGAACTTGACGGGCTGGCTGGCTTGGCGCATCATCAGCGGGCTCTCTACTATTCACGGGAAAGGCCAGTTTGTTTACCGTTATCGTTCCCACCCACGCGCGTCCATTGCTGCTGCGCCGCACGCTGCAGTCGCTGATCGCGCAGACCTACCAGGAATTTCAAGTCATTGTCGTGGACGACTCGGGCGCCTACGTGCCGCCGTACGCGGAGATGGCCGCCATGCCTGGGCGCTACACCTACATCATCCGAAGCGGCGTCAACGGCCCGGCGGAAAGCCGCAACATGGCGCTGGATCTGGTGCGCACGCCGTATGTCATCTTCCTGGACGATGACGATACCTTCGAACCCGGCCACCTGGCGGCGCTGGCCAAGCATATCGGCAACGGCAAGCCGGAACTGCTGAGCTGCGACTTCAGCGTGATCAACGAGGACCGCACCCAGAATCCGCCGCAGTTCCTGTCGCGCGACCAGGTATCGACCGCCGCCGTCACGGCGGCCAGCGTGCACGTGATCAACCGCATTCCCAACAGCTGCCTGATCTACCGCCGCGACGTGGTCGAAAAGCTGCGCTACGCCACCGACATGATCATCTACGAGGACTGGGACTTCCTGCTGGCCGCGCTCAAGGGCCGCACCCTGCGCCACGTGGCCACCGGCGGCGTCAACATCCACAAGAGCAAGGCCGATGCGCCGGAAAACATGCGCCGCGGGAATACGCGCGACGATCTGATCGTCCAGACCATGCTCGACCTGTACCGCAAGCATCGCGCGCCCGACCAGGCCACGCGCCAGGCGCGGCTGCAACTGATGCAGCAGGCCGGCGTGACCATCACCTTGGACCAGTGCTGAGGACGCCCATGACCGCCGTTACCGTCCTGATCCCGGCCCATAACGCCGCCGCCACGCTGGCCGCCACCCTGGACAGCCTGGCGGCCCAGACCTACCGCGATTTCAGCGTGCTGATCGTCGACGATGCATCGCGCGACAACACCGCCGACATCGCGCGCGGCTACAGTGGCCGCATCGCCATCGAGGTGCTGACGCTGGCGCAGAATGCCGGCGTGGCCGGCGCACTGAACCAGGGCTTGGCGACTATCCGGACGCCCTACATCGCCCGCCTGGACGCCGACGACCTGGCCATGCCGACGCGGCTGGAAAAACAGGTCGCCTTCCTCGAAGCCAATCCGGACGTCGCCGTATGCAGCACGTGGATGGAGCTATTTTATGACGATGGCCGGCCGTCGCAATTCCTGCCCAAGCCGCAGCACGACGCGGCGATCAAGACCGCGCTGGTGCAGTATTGCTCGATGTCGCACGGCGCCTCCATGTTCCGCAAGAGCTTCTTCGACGACGTCGGCGTGTTCAACACCAGCCTCGATTTCGCCGAGGACTACGACCTGTGGACGCGCGGCGCGCTGCTCGGCAAGCGCTACGCCAACCTGCCGGAAGCTTTGTCGCGCTACCGCCAGCACGACAACCGCGTCGGCGTGCAGAAGCGTCAGCTGCAGTACGAGCGCGACCTGGCCATCAAGCGCAAATACATCTCGGCGCTGCTGGATGGCGCCTCACCGGGCCACCTGGCCGAGTTTTTCTCGCTGCTGACGGCGTTCTCCAGCAAAGAGATCGCCCTTGCCGTGGTCCAGCAATCGATGCCGCTGCTGTTGAAACTGGGCCGCCGGCTGCCGGACGAAACCCTGTTCGGCGACATCGTCTCCGGCTGCATCGGCCGCCACCTGCGTTAATCCGGGGTCAGTTCTGCCAATCGCACACGGGCTCTACCGTAGCAGCCGCTACGGTAGAGCCCGTGTGCGATTGGCAGAACTGACCCCGGATTTTGGCTAACGGGCGAGGCGCAGGCCGGTGAATTGCCAGCGCGCGCCGGCGGGGAAGAAGTTGCGGTAGCTGTGGCGCGCATGGCCGTCCGGCGTCGCGCACGATGAGCCGCGCAGCACGTACTGGTTCACCATGAATTTGCCGTTGTATTCGCCGATCGCGCCTTCCGCCGCCGCAAAGCCCGGATACGGCGCGTAGCTGCTGCTGGTCCATTGCCAGCACCGGCCGAACATCTGCTGCAGGCCCTCGCCCGCCGCGCCGGCCGGATGCAGCGAGCCGGTTTCGACCGGCGCCCGGGCGGCGGCATATTCCCATTCGGCTTCGGTCGGCAAGCGCGCGCCGGCCCAGTGGGCATAGGCGTCCGCTTCGAACAGCGAGATATGCGTCAGCGGCCGGTTCAGGTCCAGCGGCTGCGGGCCGTGCAGGGTGAATTCCTGCCATGCCCCCTTGTCGTCCTGGAACCAGTAGATCGGCGCCCGCAGGTTCTGCGTGCGCGCCCAGTCCCAGCCCTCGGCCAGCCACAGCGCCGCGTTGGCATAGCCGCCGGCGTTGATGAAGCCCAGGTATTCGCCGTTGGTGACCAGCCGCGACGCCAACTCGAACGGCGCCACATACTGCTTGTGACGCGGCAGTTCGTTGTCGAAGCTGAAGCCGGCACCATCGTGGCCAATGTCGGTCAGGCCGCCTTCAAACGCCAGCCATGCGAGCGGCGCGGCGCTCGCGGCCCGCGCCAGCGGCACGTCCATGTAGGCCGGACGCAGTATGCTCTGCGCCAGCAGGTGTTTGACGTCGGTCAGCATCAGTTCCTGGTGCTGCTGTTCATGGTGCATGCCGAGCGTGATCAGCATCGCCAGTTCCGTGCTGGGCGCATCCGCCAGCAGCCGGGCGATGCGCGCGTCGACGTCGGCACGGTAGGCGCGCACTTCGTTCATCGATGGTCGCGTCAGCAGCCCGCGTTGCGGCCGCGGGTGCTTTTCGCCCACGCCGTTGTAATAGGAGTTGAACAGGATGCGGAACGCCGGATGGAAGGGCTTGAAATCCGCCTCCAGCCGCTCCAGGATGAAGGTCTCGAAGAACCAGGTGGTGTGCGCCAGATGCCATTTGATCGGGCTCGCGTCCGGCATCGACTGCGCGCCGCAGTCCTCGTCGGACAGCGGCTCGGCCAGCGCCAGCGTGTGCCCGCGCACCTGCGCGTAGCGCGCGCTCAGGTCCTGCTGCGGTAGACGCATGTCCATCTCAGATCGCCCGCGCGTGGATGACCGCAAACCAGTGATCGGGATCGGTCCAGACCTGCTCGGTCGCGAAGCCCGCGCGCTCCAGCAGGCTGACGAAGGACTGGCGCGTGTATTTGTAGCTGTCCTCGGTGTGTATCCGTTCGCCGCGCACGAAGTGACGCTCGCCGCCCTGCCAGCGCACGGTCAGCGCGCTGCGCGCCTCCAGGTGCATTTCGATGCGGCTTTGGTCCATGTTGAAGAAGGCCACGTGGCGCCACTGGTTCACATCGAAATCGGCGCCGATCAGGTGGTTCAGATGGCGCAGCATGTTCAGGTTGAAGGCGCCGGTGACGCCGATCGCGTCGTCATACGCGGCATTCAGCACGTCGTGATCCTTGACCAGGTCGACGCCGATCAGCAGGCCGCCGTCGGCGCCGGTGTTGGCGTGCAGCCCGCGCAGGAAGGTGATCGCCTGCTGCGGTGCGAAGTTGCCGATCGACGAACCGGGATAGAAGAACACGCGGTGTTCGTCGCGCACGCTGGCCGGCAGCGCGAAGCCGCTGGAAAAGTCCAGCCCCAGCGCGGTCATCTCGATCTGCGGGAAGCGCTGCTGCAACTGCGCCACCGCACCGAGCAGGAAATCGCGCGAGATATCGACCGGCACATACTGCGCCGGCTGTAGCAGCGGGAACAGCGATGCCGCCTTGGCGCAGTTGCCGGCACCCAGATCGATCAGGGTCGAACCGGTGCCGAGCGCGCGCGCCATGTCGGCGCCATGCGCGGCGAAGATGCCGGCTTCAGTACGGGTCGGGTAGTACTCGGGCAGCTCGCAGATCGCCTCGAATAGTCTGGAGCCGAGGCTGTCGTACAGGAACTTGGGCGAGGTGTAGGCGGCGGGCGCCAGCAGACCGGCCGCGATTTCGGCGATAATAGCCGCACTGCCATGGGCAGGCCGCTGCACCTCGGGCGACGGCGTGTTGACGACTTCAGGCGAAACAACACGGATCGCCGGGGAGCGGGACATTTGCATAGGGTGCTCTGCCTTTATTCTGGGTGGTCATCCGCAGATGTGGTTTTGGTATGATAGCTGAATATCCATTTTGTCGCGCTGTCCAGAAAACTCTGTACGTCATCGCACATTTGGCCGAAGCAAAATATAGAAAAAAGGTAAACAACAGATGAAATTCACCGTCAAGTCCCTGATCGCCGCCGGCATGCTGCTGGCCGCCTCCTGGTCGCAGGCCCAATCGGCCGACCACGTATTCCGCGTGTCCGCCATCCCGGACGAAGCACCGACCGAACTGCAGCGCAAGTTCAAGCCGCTCGGCGAATACCTGGAGAAGAAGATCGGCATGAAGGTGGAATTCACCCCGGTCACCGACTACGCCGCCTCGGTGGAAGCGCTGATCAACAAGAAGGTGGACATGGTCTGGTTCGGCGGCTTCACCTTCGTGCAGGCCAACGACCGCAGCAAGGGCGCCATCACGCCGCTGGTGCAGCGCGCCGAAGATGAAAAATTCCGCTCGGTGTTCGTCACCACCAGCAAGAGCATCAACAAGCTGGAAGACCTGAAGGGCAAGACCCTGAGCTTCGGCTCGGAATCCTCGACCTCGGGCCATCTGATGCCGCGCTACTACCTGCTGCAGGCGAAGATCAATCCGGACACCGATCTGAAACGCATCGCCTTCTCCGGCGCGCATGACGCCACCGTGGCCGCCGTCGCCGGCGGCAAGGTCGATGCCGGCGCGCTGAACATCTCGGTGTGGGAAAAGCTGATCGAAGCGAAAAAGGTCGATCCGAACGTGGTGCGGGTGTTCTACACGACCCCCGGCTACTACGATTACAACTGGTCGGTGCGCACCGACATGAACGCCGATCTGAAGAAAAAGCTGACCGACGCCTTCCTGGCGCTGGACGCCAGCAAGCCTGAAGACAAGGCCATCATGGAACTGCAGCGCGCTTCGAAGTTCATCCCGACCAAGGCCGACAACTACAAGAACATCGAAGCCGCCGCCAAGAACGCGGGCCTGCTGAAGTAAGACCGTAATGCCGACGTACCAACTGCAAGACCTGACGGTGCGCCACCCCGGCGCGCAGTCGGCCACCGCGCTGCACGCGATCGATCTGACCATCGAACAGGGCGAGCAACTGGCCCTGATCGGCCCTTCCGGCGCCGGCAAGACCACGCTGCTGTCCACGCTCGCCCTGTCGCACAAGCCGGCCGAAGGCCGCTTCCACGCCTTCGGCGCCGATCCGTGGGCGCTGGGCGAGGCGGCGCGGCATCGCCTGCGCGCGCAACTGTTCCTGGCGCCGCAGACGCCGCCGCTGCCGC